>SFLD01000008.1 GCA_004553545.1 Clostridiales bacterium
CATGAAGCAGCAGTTGGAAGTCATCCGCGCCGCGGCGCTGGATGCCATCGCCGAGACCAAGGCCGCCGAAGACCTGGCGGCCCTCCGGGTGAAGTACCTGGGCAAAAAGGGCGAGCTCACCGCCGTCCTCAAGCAGATGGGCAAGCTCTCCGCCGAGGAGCGCCCCGTCATGGGCCAGCTGGCCAACGACGTCCGCGCCGCCCTGGAGAAGGCCATCGAATCCCAGTCCGCCGTCCTGGCGGAGGCCGCCATGGCCGCGAAGCTGGAGAGCGAGACCCTGGACGTCTCCATCCCCGGCAAGGAAGTCACTCTCGGCCACAAGCACCCCATGTACGCCGTGCTGGACGAGATCAAGGAGATCTTCCTCAACATGGGCTTTGAGATCTTCGACGGTCCCGAGGTGGAGACCGAGGACTACAACTTTACCAAGCTCAACACCCCCGCCGACCATCCCGCCCGGGAGTGGAGCGACACCTTCTACCTGACGGAGGATTCCACCATCCTCCTCCGCACCCAGACCTCCCCCATGCAGATCCGGGCCATGGAGGCCCACGGCGTCCCCATCCGCATGATCTCCCCCGGCCGGGTCTACCGCAAGGACGAGGTGGACGCCACCCACTCCCCCATGTTCCACCAGATTGAGGGCCTGGTCATCGACAAGGGCGTCACCATGGCGGACCTGAAGGGCACCCTCAACGCCGTCATCCGCAAGCTCTACGGTCCCAGCACCGTCACCCGCTTCCGTCCCCACCACTTCCCCTTCACCGAGCCCAGCTGCGAGATGGACATCCAGTGCCACAAGTGCGGCGGCGTGGGCTGCCCCACCTGCAAGGGCGAGGGCTGGATCGAGGTCCTGGGCGCGGGCATGGTCCATCCCAAGGTCCTGCGCAACTGCGGCATCGACCCGGATGAGTACTCCGGCTTCGCCTTCGGCTTCGGCCTCGAGCGCATGGCCATGGGCCGCTTCAAGATCAGCGACCTGCGGCTGATCTTTGAAAATGATGTGAGATTCTTACAGCAATTCTAAATTGACAATGTACAATGGATAATTGACAATTATCTTTCTCACCGCGCCAGTAATTTTCCATTCTCAATTATCAATTCTCAATTTTCAATTATTCTCATTCCGACAGAGGTGCTGATATGAAACTTTCCCGTAAATGGCTCAACGAGTTCGTGGACGTAGCCCAGGTGGGCGACCGGGATTTCGCCGAGGCCATGACTCTCTCCGGCTCCAAGGTGGAGATCACGGAGGTCCTGAATGAATCCCTGAAGAATGTCGTTGTCGGCAAGCTCCTCTCCCTGGAGCGCCACCCGGACAGCGACCACATGTGGGTCTGCCAGCTGGACGTGGGCGAGGCCGAGCCCGTCCAGATCGTCACCGGCGCGTGGAACATCCACGTGGGCGACCTGGTGCCTGTTGCCAAGCACAAGTCCCTCCTCCCCGGCGGCGTCAAGATCGAGAAGGGCAAGCTCCGGGGCGTGGCGTCCTACGGTATGCTCTGCTCCCTGAAGGAGCTGGGCCTCACCGCCGAGCATGACTACCCCTATGCCGTCATCACCCCCGCCGCCCTACTGAACGACTACCACCCCCTGGAGAAGGACAAGCCCTCCATCCCGGCGGACATCCAGCCCGGGGACAAGGTCTTCGGCCCTGTGGTCTGCGCCCGCGTCCTCTCCTGCGAGACCAAGGCCAACGGCTACGCCGTGAAGCTGGAGACCGGCAGCGGCGAGGCGGAGACGGAGACCCCCTGCGCCAACCTCCACGAGGGCGATCTCGTAGCCTTTAACACCAAGACCAACACCGTCTGCACCCTCTCCGACCTCCACGCCCAGCAGGCGGAGTTCCCTCACTGCATCCCGGACGGCATCTTCGTCCTCCACGAGGACGGCGCCAAGCCCGGCGACGACATCGCCGCCGTCCTGGGCCTCGACGACCACGTGGTGGAGTTTGAGATCACGCCCAACCGCCCCGACTGCCTCAGCGTCATCGGCCTTGCCCGGGAGGCCAGCGCCACCTTCGGCAAGCCCCTGAAGCTCCACACCCCCGAGATCCGGGGCTGCGGCGGCTCCATCGCAGACTCCGTGGACATCGACATCGAGGACGCCGACCTCTGCCCCCGCTACACCGCCCGCCTCGTGAAGAACGTCAGGATCCAGCCCTCCCCCGCCTGGATGCGCCAGCGGCTGCGCAACTCCGGCGTCCGGCCCATCAACAACATCGTGGACATCACCAACTACGTGATGCTGGAGTACGGCCAGCCCATGCACGCCTTCGACTTCTCCTGCGTGGAGGGCGGCCACATCATCGTCCGCACCGCCCGGGAGGGCGAGACCATCCAGACCCTGGACGGCAACCAGCGCAAGCTCACCCCCTCCATGCTCTGCATCTGCGATGAGGAAAAGCCCGTCTGCGTCGCCGGCGTCATGGGCGGTGCCAACAGCGAGATCGTGGGCGACACCGCCATGGTCCTCTTCGAGTCCGCCAATTTCAACGGCGCCTCTGTCCGCCGCACCGCCGCCGCCCTCAACATGCGCACGGATGCCTCCGCCCGCTACGAGAAGGGTCTGGACCCCATGAACACCATGAAGGCCGTTCAGCGTGCCTGCGAGCTGGTGGAGCTCCTGGGGGCGGGCGAGGTGGTGGACGGCGTCATGGACGTCATCGCCAAGGATTCCGCCCCCGTCACCGTGAAGCTGGAGCCCGAGAAGGTCAACGGCCTCCTGGGTACCGACGTCCCCGAGGACGAGATGCGCCGCATCCTCCTCTCCCTGGGCTTCGGCCTGGAGGGGGACACCATCCTGGTCCCCTCCTGGCGCTCCGACGTGGAGCACTACTCCGACATTGCGGAGGAAGTGGCCCGCTTCCACGGCTACAACGCCATCCCGGATACCCTGGCCACCGGCCTCACCCAGCGCCGGGGCTTCAACCCCACCCAGAAGGCCGAGAACCGGGTCGGCGATCTCTGCCGCTCCGCCGGGTACAATGAGATCATCACCTACTCCTTCATCTCCCCCAGCTACTACGATAAGATCGATCTCCCCAAGGACTCTCCCCTCCGGGACTCCCTGAAGATCCTGAATCCCCTGGGCGAGGATACCTCCATCATGCGCACCACCATCCTCCCCTCCCTGCTGGAGATCCTGGCCCGGAACTACAGCTTCCGCAACCCCTCCGCACGGCTCTATGAGCTGGGCCGCACCTACTTCAAGCGGCCCGATGACCTGGCCGACGAGCCCAAGGTCCTGTCCCTGGGCGCCTATGGCGAGGGCTACGACTTCTTCACCCTGAAGGGCGCGGTGGAGACCGTGCTGGACGGCCTGCGCATCCCCGCCGCCCGCTATGTTGCCGACCGGGAGAACCCCTCCTACCACCCCGGCCGCTGCGCCAAGGTCTATGTGGGTGACAAGTGCCTGGGCACCCTGGGCCAGGTCCATCCCCACGTGGCCGCCAACTACGGCGTGGACTGCGAGCTCTACGCCGCCGAGCTGGACTTCGCCGCCCTGCTCAGCGTCATGGGTCCCGACCCCGTCTACCAGCCCCTGCCCCGCTTCCCCGCCGTCAGCCGGGACATCGCCGTAGTCTGTGACAGGGCCATCCCTGTGGGCGATCTGGAGGAGTGCATCCGCCGGGGCGCCAAGGGCCTGCTCAAGGCCGTGGAGCTCTTCGACATCTACACCGGCATCGGCGTGCCGGAGGGCAAGAAGAGCGTGGCCTTCCGCCTGACCCTCCGCGCCGACGACCGCAGCCTCACCGCCGAAGAGGCCGACGCCGACGTCAAGAGCATCCTCGCCGCCCTGGAATCCGAACTGGGCGCCCGCCTGCGCTGAGACCTTCCCCGGCCTCCTCCCCCGCAGAGCGGGGGCGCGGGTCACCGCGTGCAAGCGTTTTGCCCGGCAAAACCTTGGCGCAGGCGGAATTCATTTCCGCCGAGCATTCAGGATCTCAGGGCTCCCGCGGGCGGCGAAGCCGTCCGTGGGACGGCCGACGCCGACGTGAAGAGCATCCTCGCGGCCCTGGAGTCCGAGCTGGGCGCCCGCCTGCGCTGAAATTCTTTCCTTTACAATTCCGGAAAAAGCGAGTATACTAAGGGGCAGCAGCAAGGAAAGGCGGTGCCCGGTATGGACGATTTCACCCGCAAATTTGATCTGGCCTCGGAAAAGGACGCGGAGATCCATGAGATCCTCTCCACGGTCTATCGCGCCCTGGAAGAGAAGGGCTACAACCCCATTAACCAGATCGTGGGCTACATCCTCTCGGAGGACCCCACCTATATCACCAACCACATGGGCGCCCGGACTCTCATCCGCAAGGTGGACCGGGACGAGTTGCTGCAGATCCTGGTGCGCCGGTATCTGGGCCTCTGAGCCATTTGACCCTGCCAGCGGGCGGAGGGATGTTCCCTCCGCCCGCTTTTTCTCTGACCTTCCCAGCGGCAAAACGGTAACAATTTGTCACTTTTTCGTCCGAAATTTTCGTGCAGCTTTACGTAATTTTTCGTCCGCCCCGGGGACCCTATCCATGGGAAAAGTCCCGTTTTTGCCGGATTATTCACGGTTTTCCGCCAAAATCCGCCCTTTTCCCGCTGGAAAGGGCAGATATTTCCACTTCCCCTCCCCCGTTTTTTGACGGGATAGTCATTGACACGCCCTCTGAAATATGTTACAATTCGGTTACAATGTTTGCAAAGGGGTATCGAAAATGTCTGAGAAAAAGGTCAAGGCCGAGGGCCTGGTCTACAAGGGCCATCCTCTCCGGCGGATCGACAACCTGATCTACTACGGTTCCATGAACGATAAATATATCATCATGATGCAGGTCCTTGCCAGCAAGCCGGTGCAGGACATCAGCGTCGCCACCAAGGTCTCCGTCCAGCTCCAGCTGACGGACCCGGACCTCAAGTCCCGGGACCGCATCCTGAAAAAGAGCGAGAAGGACAGCCTCTACGCCGCCATGGACATCGGCTCCATCTGGCTGCAGCGGGCCCTGAAGGACGATAAATAAGACCTCTCCCCGCCCGCTCCCGGGCGCACCCAGATACAGAAAGGAAGCGTACTTCAACATGCGACATGCAACGGCTAAGGCAGCGAAAGTCCTGTTCCTCACCACCCTCACCGCCGCCGCTCTGGCGCTGAGCGCCGCCGCCGCGGAGGAATCCGTGGGCGTGGGCGCTGTCACCGGTTCCTCCGTGCGTCTGCGCGCGGAAGCCTCCACTTCCTCCGAGATTCTGGTCACCATGGAAAAGGGCAGCGTCGTCGCCCTCCTCAGCGAGACCCCCGAGGACGATTGGTACCATGTGGCCTTCGCCGGCAGCGAGGGCTATGTCCACGCCGATTACGTCATCAAGGATAAGGACAACGTCTTCTCCACCTACGGCCGGGCCAACTGCGGCGGCGTCCGCATCCGGACCGAGGCCAGCACCGAGTCCGACGTGGCCGCCACCATCACCGAGGGCACGGCCTTCACCGTCACCGGCTTCCAGGACGGCTGGTACAGCGTCAAGTGCAAGTACGGCACCACCGGCTACATCCGCAGCGATCTCGTGGACCTGATCCCCTCCCTGGATTACGGCGCCGCCTCCGCTTCCTCCAACGGCTCCGCTATCGTGACCCTGGCCCAGAAGCATCTCGGCACCCGCTATGTCTACGGCGGGGCCTCCCCCAAGGGCTTTGACTGCTCCGGCTTCACCATGTATGTCTACAGCCAGTTCGGCATCAGCCTGCCCCACACCGCCACCGGCCAGTGGCAGAGCGGCAAGGGCACCCGGGTGTACAGCATCAGCGCTCTGCAGCCCGGCGATCTGGTCTTCTTCAACGATCCCAGCCGCAACGCCGGCAAGGCCTGCTCCCACGCCGGCATCTATGTGGGCGGCGGCCAGTTCATCCACGCTTCCTCCTCCCGCAGCCAGGGCGTCATCCATTCCACCCTCCTCAGCGGCTACTACAATACTTACTTCGTGGGCGGCATCCACATCTGACGCTGACCGAAGAACCACCCAAGGCGGCCCATCCGGGCCGCCTTTCCGTTTCCCCGGGGCTTGCGAAGTCCCGGGGAAACGTGGTATACTATCTTATTCAAACGATCGCCGCGCCGGAGGCTCCGGCGCGAGGAAGGGGCAGTTATGATTCGCAAGGAACTGATGGAGGGGGTCAGCCTCACCTACCTCCCGGCGAGAAAGTTCAAAACCGGGCTCCTGAGCGCCCATTTCCTGACGCCGCTGGACCGGGGCAGCGCCGCCGTCCGGGCCCTGCTGCCGGCGGTGCTCCGCCGGGGCACCGTGGGCTCGCCGGACATGGGGGCCATCAGCGCCCGATTGGACCGGCTCTACGGCGCGGAGCTGGACTACACCGTCCGCAAGAAGGGCGAGTGCCAGTGCGTGGGCTTTGTGGGCAGCTTCATCGACGATGCCTACGCCCTGGGCGGGGAAAAGCTCCTGGAACCCGTGGCGGAGCTCCTGGGCGAGATGATCCTGGCGCCCGTCACCCGCAGCGGCCGCTTCCTCCCGGACTATGTGGAGAGCGAGCGGGACAACCTGGCGGATGCCATCCGCTCCATCCGCAACGACAAGCGGGACTGGACGGACCTGCGCCTCCTGCAGGAGCTCTGCGCCGGGGAAGCCTACGGCGTCAGCCGCCTGGGGGACGAGAAGAGCGTGGAGAAGACCTCCCCCCAGAAGCTCTACGCGGAGTACCGCCGCCTGGTCGCCTCCGCTCCCATGGAGCTCTTCTACTGCGGCAGCGCGGAGCTCTCCCGGGTGGAGGACGCCCTTCTGAACGCCCTCTCCGCCCTGCCCCGCCAGGGCGTCGCCCCCGTTCCGGTGACGGAGCACCACCGCCCCCGGCAGGAGACCAGGGTGGTCCGGGAGGGCATGGACGTCACCCAAGGCAAGCTCGGTATGGGCTTCTCCTGCACCTCCGACGATGAGAGCGCCCTGCTTCTCGGCAACCTCCTCTTCGGCGGGTCCAGCAACTCCAAGCTCTTCCTGAACGTCCGGGAGAAGCTCTCCCTCTGCTACTATGCCTCCTCCCTCTACCACCGGCAGAAGGGCCTCATCACCGTATCCTCCGGCGTGGAGTTCGCGGACTTCCAGCCGGCCTATGAGGAGATCCTCTCCCAGCTCCAGGCCCTCCGCCAGGGCCAGCTGGAACCCTGGGAGCTGGACGCCGCCAAGGGCGTCCTCCGCAGCGCCTACGCCGCCATGGAGGATTCCCAGGGCCGCCTGGAGAACTTCTGGCTGGGCCAGGCCATCGAGGGCCGCAGCGACTCCCCGGAGGACCTCTCCCAGGAGATGGAGGAGACCTCGGCGGAGCGGATCTTCCGGGCCATGGAGACCGTGAAGCTGGACACCGTCTACTATCTGGAGCGGAAGGAGGCCAAGGCATGAGGGAAACGTTTTACGAGCGCATCGGGGAATCCTGCCAGCGGGAGAAGCTGGGGAACGGCCTCACCGTCTGCGTGGTGCCGAAGCCCGGCTACCGCCGGAAGTACGCCTTCTTCGCCGCCCGCTACGGCGGCATGGACACCCGCTTCCGCCTGGAGGGCATCTGGCGGGACACCCCTGCCGGCATCGCCCACTATCTGGAGCACAAGATGTTCGACACCAAGGACGGCAGCGCCATGCAGGACCTGGCGAAAAACGGCGCCGAGCCCAACGCCTTCACCGCCAGTTCCCTGACAGGCTACTACTTCGACTGCACGGAGCACTTTGAGGAGAACCTGAAGATCCTCCTCCGCTTCGTCTCCGTCCCCTACTTCACCCAGGAGAGCGTGGACAAGGAGCGGGGCATCATCGCCCAGGAGATCCGCATGGTGGAGGATAACCCCGACTGGCAGATCTACCAGCAGCTGCTCCAGGCCCTCTACGTCCGCCACGCCAGCCGCGTCCCCATCGCCGGGACGGTGGAGAGCATCGCGGAGATCACCCCCCAGACGCTCTACGACTGCCACAAGGCCTTCTACACCCCCGCCAACATGGTCCTCACCGTGGTGGGGGATGTCCGCCCCGACCGGGTCTTCGAGGCGGCGGAGCGCATCCTGCCCGCCGAGAGCGGCCCGGACATTGAGCGGGACTACGGCGATGAGCCGGAAGCTATCCACCAAAAGGAAGTCACCCGCCATATGGAGGTCTCTGCCCCCCAGTTTCTGCTGGGCTTCAAGTGCCCGCCGCCGGAGCGGGGCGAGAGCGGCTACCGGACGGAGCTTCTGGGCGATCTCGCCTGGGACATCCTCCTGGGGGAGTCCAGCCCTCTCTACCAGCGGCTCTATGAGAACGGCACCATCAACGGCAGCTTCGGCGGGGCCTTCGATACCCTCCCCGGCGCCGCCTGCCTCTACGCCGGCGGCGACTGCCGGGAGCCCCGGAAGGTGGCGGAGGCCATCCTCCGGGAGACGGAGCGCCTGCAAACGGACGGCATCGACCCCGACTACTGGCAGCGGATGCGCCGGGCCGCCTTCGGCAGCACCCTCCGGGGCCTCAACTCCTTCGAGAACATCGCCGTGGGTCTCGCGGAGGGCTGCTTCCAGGGCTATGACGCCTTCCGCTTCCCCCGGGTCTATGAGAGCATCCAGCCGGAGGATGTCCTGGCCTTCCTCCGGCAGAACGTCCGGGAGGAGCGCATGGCCCTCTCCCGCATCCTCCCCGGCCAAGAGCAAGAGAAAGAAGGAACCGACGCATGACCATCACCAACACCGACATCCTGGCAAACTCTCCCATCAGCTTTCCCGGCCTCTTCGGGGACTGGGAGTTCACCGCCTCCTCCGTGGCCCTGAACATCGGCCACGGCATCTACTGGTACGGCATCATCTTAGGGCTCGGCGTGCTCTTCGGTATGCTCCTCTGCCTGAAGCAGGCCAAGCACTACGGCATCCAGGAGGATAACCTGCTGGACCTGGTCCTCATGGGCGTGCCCCTCGGCATCCTGGGGGCCCGGATCTACTACGTTCTCTTCTACCTGGACCGCTTCCGGAATACGGACGGCAGCCTCAACTGGGGCAGCATCGTGGCCATCTGGGACGGCGGCCTCGCCATCTACGGCACCGTCATCGCGGTCTTCCTCATGGCCTTCCTCTACTGCCGCCGCAAGCACATCCGGCTGGGGGCCATGACGGACCTCTGCGTCATGGGCCTCATGCTGGGCCAGGCCATCGGCCGCTGGGGCAACTTCATGAACCGGGAGGCCTTCGGCGCGGAGACCACCCTCCCCTGGCGGATGCGCCTCACCACCATCTATGGCAGCTTTGTGGAGGTCCACCCCACCTTCCTCTATGAGAGCCTCTGGAACGTCCTGGGCCTCTGCCTGGTGCTCTTCGTCATCTCCAAGGCCCGGCACTTTGACGGCGAGAACACCTGGTTCTACTTCCTCTGGTACGGCATGGGCCGCTTCTGGATCGAGGGCCTGCGGACGGACAGCCTGTACCTCTTCGACTGGACCTTTATGGGCGAGCCCATCCGGGTCTCCCAGGCATTGAGCCTTGTGATGATCCTGGTGTCCGCTGCCATGCTCTTCTATCAGATCCGCATCCGCCATGCCTCCCGGGCCGGCCTCATGGTGAACCAGCTGGCCGCCGCAGCCGCCGCCGGGACAGAAACTGCCGAAAGCGCCAGCGCCCCCGAGACCGAGCCCTCCCCCGAACCCCAGCCGGAGACTCCCGCCGAGGAAAACGCCCAGCCCGCCCCGGAGAGCGAAAACGCCCCCCAGTCCGAGGGCGACGCCCGGCCGGAGGCGGAAAGCACCGGGGCGGAAGCCCCCCAGTCCCCCTCCGAACCCTGATCTTTCCCCACGGGAGCGGCCCAAGGCCGCTCCCGTTTCCGTTTCCCCCGCCAGCGGCTGCGGAAAGCCGGATTTTCCCTGCCCGATTTGCATTTTCCCCTTGACTTTCTCCCGGTTTTCCGGTAAACTATTTCTAGTTGTAAAGGAATAAAACTTTACAGACTTCCGAACCAGGAGGGGAGCCCTTGAAAAATCAGACCTACCGCATGACCATGCTCTTCGATTTCTACGGCGAGCTCCTCACCGACCGGCAGAAGGAGTTCTTCGACCTCTACTACAACAACGACCTCTCCCTCTCCGAGATCGCGGAGAACGCGGGCATCTCCCGCCAGGGCGTCCGGGACGTCATCGTCCGGGCAGAGAACCAGATGCAGGAGATCGAGGACAAGACCGGCCTTATCCGCCGCTTTGAGCAGATGCGCCCCCATCTGGAGAGCATCGCCCGCTCCGCCGCCGAGATCCGCACCATCAACTACCGGCAGTACGAGAACCCCCGCCTTGCCCAGCTGGCGGACAGCATCGCCGCCGAGACTGCCGCCCTGAAAGAGTAAGAACCTATGGCATTTGAGAGCTTAAGCGAAAAACTGAACGAGACCTTCAAGCGCCTGCGCGGCAAGGGCCGCCTCACCGAGGCGGACGTGAAGGAGGGCATGCGGGAGGTCCGCCTCGCCCTGCTGGAAGCCGACGTCAGCTACAAGGTCGTCAAGGACTTTGTGGCCAAGGTCACGGAGCGGGCCATCGGCAGCGACGTGCTGGACTCCCTGACCCCCGCCCAGCAGATCATCAAGATCGTCAACGAGGAGCTCATCGCCCTGATGGGCTCCGAGACCAGCAAGCTGGCCTCCGCCCCCCATCCCCCCACGGTGGTGATGATGGTGGGCCTCAACGGCGCCGGCAAGACCACCACCACGGCAAAGCTGGGCGGCCTCATGCGCCGCCAGTTCGGCAAGCGCCCCTTGCTGGTCGGCTGCGACGTTTACCGTCCCGCCGCCATCGAGCAGCTGAAGGTGGTGGGCGGCCAGCTGGACCTCCCGGTCTTTGAGGAGGGCCAGGGCGACCCCATCGAGATCGCCCGGCACGCCATCCGCCACGCCCGGGACCACGGCAACGACATCGTCTTCCTGGATACCGCCGGCCGCCTCCATGTGGATGAAGTCCTCATGGACGAGCTCAAGCGCATGAAGGAGGCCGTCCAGCCCACAGAGATCCTTCTGGTGGTGGACGCCATGACCGGCCAGGACGCCGTCAACGCCGCCTCCGCCTTTGACCAGGCCCTGGACATCGGCGGCGTCATCCTCACCAAGCTGGACGGCGACGCCCGGGGCGGCGCTGCGCTCTCCATCCGCTCCGCCACCGGCAAGCCCATCAAGTTCATCGGCACCGGCGAAAAGCTGGACATGATCGAGCCCTTCCACCCGGACCGCATGGCCTCCCGGATCCTGGGCATGGGCGACATGCTGACCTTCATTGAGAAGGCCCAGAGCTCCTACGACCAGAAGCAGGCGGAAAAGCTGGAGGAGAAGCTCCGCAAGAACCGCTTCACCCTCCAGGACTACTACGACCAGCTCCAGCAGCTCCGGGGCATGGGCGATCTCAGCCAGCTGGCGGACATGATGCCCGGCAACGTGGGCCGTCAGCTCCAGGGCGCCAGCATCGACCCCAAGGTCATGGCCCACACCGAGGCCATCATCCTCTCCATGACGCCGGAGGAGCGGGAGAACCCGCAGATCCTGGGCGCCAGCCGGAAAAAGCGCATCGCCAAGGGCTGCGGCCTGGAGGTGGTGGATGTGAACCGCCTCTTAAAGCAGTTCGAGGCCATGCAGCAGATGCTCAAGCAGTTCAACCGGGGCCGTCTCCCCGGCATGCGGGGCGGCTTCCGCCGCAAGCGCAGATAACTTCCGTATATAAGTGCCTCAAGCATTTATAGAGTATAAAATCAACATTTGAATTTGGAGGAACAGTACCATGGTCAAGATCAGACTGCGCCGTCTGGGCGCCAAGAAGGCTCCTTTCTACCGTGTCGTGGTGGCGGATTCCCGCTTCCCCCGCGACGGCCGCTTCATCGAGGAGATCGGCACTTACAATCCCTGCGTCTCCCCCGCCGAGATCAAGATCGACGCCGACCGCGCCAAGGAGTGGATCAAGTCCGGCGCCCAGCCCACCGACACCGTCCGCGCTCTGCTGAAGAAAGTGGACGTCCTCTGATCGGGGGCACCGCATGAAGGACTTGCTGCTCTACATTGCCAGGAATCTTGTGGATGATCCTGACGCCGTCACCGTGACTGAGGTGCAGGGCGACCAGGAGCTGACGCTGGAGCTGCGTGTCGCCCCGGAGGACATGGGCAAGGTCATCGGCCGCCAGGGCCGCATCGCCAAGGAGATCCGCACCGTGGTGCGCTCCTACGCCCAGCGCACCGGAACCAAGGTTTCTGTGGATATCGTAGACTAACGAAGAGGGAGCGGGCTTTCCGCTCCCTCTTTTCTTCTCCCCCGGGATGCCCCCGGGGGATCGTTCTCCCCCTCTTGACTGCGTCACTTTTTGGGTGTAAACTGGCGCAACATTCAACCGAAAAAGCATTCCGCGTCCCGGTGTCCCCCGGGACATTCACCCACCAGGAGGTAGCCCCATGTTCCGAAAGCAAGCCCTGCAGACCACCCTCCGCACCCCCCGGCGCTCCCTGCTGTTCCTGCTGCTCCTGGCGCTCATCAGCGCGCTCCTGGCCTCTTCCCTGGGCATGAGCGCGTCCCTGTCCCGGGCGCTGGCCCTCTGCCGGGAGAATTACTCCACCATCGGTCTCGCGGAGTACATCAGCGGCGGATATCCGGAGCTCTCCGCGCTGGACAGCGCCGCCGGTCAGGCAGCCGATGCCCTGGCCGCCGCCGTGGCCCCGGATGACGCCCTCCTCTACTATGAGCCCACCCGGATGGCCCTGGGAGACACGGACGGCCTGGCCTCCCGCAAGACCTTCGACGGCGGCGTCCTGGTGCTGCGGGTGAAGCAGCTGGTCGGTGACCCGGCGAATGGCTCCCAGGACGACTTCTACTACGCCGTGGTGGAGGAGGCCCCTTTCTCCGCCGACGCCACGGAGGGCAAGCTCATCTGCGTTTACACCGAGGATGCCCTGAGCATCGGCCGCATCTACCTGGCCCACGGCTCCTTCTTTGACGGCAGCAGCGCCTACCCCAGCTTCGGCCTTGCGCCCTACACCGCGCCGGACGGCTCTCTGACCCTCCCCGCCTGTCAGGACATCACCTCCGAGGGTGGCTACACCCTGCCCCAGGACAGCCCCTATCTGACGGTGGCCCAGACCTACGCCGTGGAGAGCCGGGCCCTGACCCTCTGGTGCAGCGACCATCCCCAGGACCTCTATCCCTTCCACGAAAATGTTCTCACCCTGGCAGAGGGCGATTGGTACACGGAGGGCGGCTGCCTCCTCTCCCAGTCCACCGCCCAGGCCCTGGGCCTCTCGGTGGGGGACACCTTCCCCCTGCGCACCGCCGCCCGCTCCGATATTCCCTTCTCTCAGAGCTACCAGGCAGACCGCGGCTTCGACACCGAGACCACCTGCCGGGTGGACGGCCTTTTTGCCGGGTCGGATGACTGGAAGGACATGGTCTTCCTGCCGGTCTCTGAGGATCTGCCCACCGCCGTGGGGGCCTACACCGTGGGCCAGTTCCGCCTGGTCAACGGCCAGGCCCAGGACTATCTGGACGGTCTGACCCTCCCCGCCGGGGTCCGGGTCACCGTCTACGATCAGGGCTACGCCGCGTCGGAGAGCAGCCTTGGCACCATGCTCCGCTCGGTGGGCGTCATCAGCGCCGTGTGCCTTGCGGCGGGCCTTGCCTTCCTGCTGCTCTTTGCCTACCTCCTCATCTTCCGCCAGCAGGGCGTGGCCCTCACCATGAAGCGCCTAGGCGTGGCCCGGCGGGACATCCTCCGCTACGATGTCTTCTGCACCCTCTTCCCCGCCCTCCCCGGCTGCCTGGCGGGCTTCCTGGTGAGTCTCGCGGCCTGCCAGGCCCTGGAGCGGGTGGTGGCCGCCGCGCTGGAGGACAGCGGCTCCGCCGACCTCCATTTCAGCAACGCCGCCCTCTCCGTCAGCCGCAGCGCGGCGGAGTTCCTCACCGCCCCCTCCCCGCTGCTGCTCCTGGCCCTGTGCGCCGCCGTGCTGGTCCTGGCCCTGGCCTTTGGCCTGCTGTTCGGCGTCCTGGCCCTGCGAAGAAAGCATCAGCGCCGCCGCTTCCTCCCGGCCCGGGACGGCGCCCGCTCCCGCTCCCTCCGAGGCGGCAGTCTCAAGTACGCCCTCCTCTCCCTGTGCCGGGGCGGCTTCCGCGCCCTGGTGCCCGTCATTGCCCTGCTCTGCGCCGCCGTGCTCTTCTGCCGCCTGGCCGCCGTCACGGAGAGCGCCCGGACCGGGCTGCAGGCCCTTCAGCAGGAGAGCTCCGTCCGGGGCTACCTCACGGATATCAGCGGCCGCAGCCTCAGTGGCCTCCTCCTGGATGAGAGCACCGCCCAGGCCCTTGCCGCCATCCCCGGCGTCTCGGATGTCACTCTCTGCCGCAGCAATCACTATGACCTCCTCTATGTGGACCACCAGGCCTACACCGACGCCGACGGCTCCCACGACGGCTATACCGACGGCCCCGGTCCCCATCCCCGGACCTACGGCAGCTACGGCTGGGAGATCTTCATGGACTACCTGCGGAGCCGGGATGAGATCATTTTCACCTCCTCCCTCCACGGCGCGCCGGAGTTCCTCTACTCCCAGTCCGTGGAGGTGGAGTACCTCCCCGGCTGGGATGAGTCCTTCCTCTCCGCCCCCCGGGGCGAGGAGGATGCCTGCATCCTCCCCAGCTCCCTGATGGAGGAGTATCACATCGCCCTGGGGGACACTGTCACCCTGGAGATGCCCGGGAACTTCGATTCCTTCCTGATGAGCTTCCGGGTGGTGGGCCGCTACGTCCAGGAGGGCGCCGCCAACCACATCTACGCCTCCCTCAACCTCTTCGAACCCTGGACCGGTCAGGCCTACAAGAAAGGTATCATCTACGTCCAGCGCTCTGTGGGCGGCCGCCTCCACACCACCTTCTACGTCAACGGCCCCATGACCTACCAGTCCGCCACCTTCACCGTGCCGGACTGCTCCGACCTGGAGTCCGTGAAAGACGCCCTCTACCAGGCAGGCTTCTCGGAGACCAGCCACCTCCGTTCCCTCCGCTCCTTCGTGACCATCAACGATGCCTCCTACCTCTCCGCCCTCCACGCCGCGCAGCAGCGGCTGTGGTACATGGACCGCCTCTTCCCGCTGATCGATGCCCTGGCCGTGGCCCTGGCCTTCCTGCTGGGGCGGCTGCTGCTGGGCCGCCGGGCGGGGGAGCTGCGGACTCTGCGCAGCATGGGCGTCTCACCTGCCTCCGCTTTCTGGAGTCTCTATTGGGAGCAGCTTCTCCTGGTGCTGCTGGGCGCGGCCCTGGGCACCGGCGCCTGCCTGCTGCTGGGCGAAGGGAGCCCTGCAGGCGGGGCATGGCTGCTGGCCTTCTCCCTCAGCTATCTTCTGGGCGCGCTGGCAGCCATCCGCCGCTCCAACCGCCGTCACATCCTGAAAAACCGCCGTGAACAGGAGGCTTAACCATGACCATTCTGGAACTGAACCACGTTGGCTTTCGCTACCGCCCGGACCGCCCGGTGCTGGAGGACGTGAACTGCCGCTTTGAGACCGGGGTGTTCTACGCCCTGGTGGGCAAATCCGGCGCCGGAAAGTCCACCCTCCTCTCCCTGATGGCAGGGCTGGACCTCCCCACGGAGGGCGAGATCCTCTTTGAGGGCCGGTCCACCGCCGGCATGGACCTCAGCGAGTACCGCCGCCGCTACGCCTCGGTGATCTATCAGGACTTTGCCCTCCTGCCGCTGCTGACCGTGCAGGAAAACATCCAGTACCCCATGGCCCTCTGCGGCGTCCCGCCCCAGGAGGCCGCCCAGCAGGCCCGGGAGCTGGCCCGGCGGGTCTCCCTGCCGGAGGAGCTGCTGGACCGCTACCCCTCCCGCATCAGCGGCGGCGAGCAGCAGCGGGTGGCCATTGCCCGGAGCCTGACCCTGGACCGCCGCCTCCTGCTGGCAGACGAGCCCACCGGCAACCTGGACAGCGATAACAGCGACATCGTCATCGACCTCCTCCGCCGCCTGGCCCACGAGGAGGACCGCTGCGTCATCGTCGTCACTCATGACCTCTCCGTCATGGACCAGGCGGATGTCACCTACCGTGTCCGGGACCACCGCCTGGAGCGCCGCTGAAAACCGAAAAAAACGGGGAAGCCCACCCGGCTTCCCCGTTTTTCTTATTCACATGCCGTAAAAGACCCAGACCAGCACATACCCGCTGAGCACCGCCACCAGCGTGAAGGGTACGCCGATGCGCATGAACTCCTTGGGGCTCACGAGATACCCTTCCTTCTCCAGGATGGCTGTGGCCGTGATGTTGGCGGAGGCCCCCACCGGCGTCAGGTTGCCGCCCAGGGTGGCGCCCACCAAAAGTCCGAAGCACAGCACCGTCTGGTCGATGCCCATGGTGCCGGCCGCTCCGGCCATCACCGGCAGCATGGCCGCGGTGTAGGGGATGTTGTCGATGAACGCGGAAAACGCCACCGATGCCCACACCACGATGGTGTAGGTGAGGAACGGGCTCCCACCGCCCACATGGGAGAGGGCCTGGCTGATGTCCGCGATGATGCCCACCCGGTTGAGCCCGTCGATGACGATGAAGAGCCCCGCCAGCAGCGCCAGCGTCCCCACATCGATGGCCTTCAGGGTCTCCGCCGCCTGGGCAGCCCGTCCCTGCTTCTCGTCCTCCCGGACCTTCTTCGGCAGGAAGCACTCCGCCAGAAGCCCCACCAGGAAGATGCCCATGCAGATGAAACCGTTGGTCATGGCGGGCCGTCCGGGGATGAAGGAGGCCAGGATGAGGGCCACCACCGTGCCGCCCATCATCCAGGTGGGGAGGTAGTCCTCCACCACCGTGGGCTGGGCCGGGGCCACGTAGCCCTCGTCCTTCCGGAAGAGCCACATCATGACAGGCACCGTGGCCAGGGCTCCGATCTGCACGAACCAGAACATGCCGGGCTTTCCCTGGTAGACGAAGAAGTCCAGGAAATCCATCTTGAGATGCCCCGCCAGCAGCAGCGACGTGGTGTCGCCCACCAGCGTCGCCGCTCCCTGCAGGTTGGAGGACACCGCGATGGCGATGATGGGTTCCACCGGCGAGATGTTCAGCTTCTTGGCGATGGCGATGCCCACCGGCGCCAGCATCAGCACCGTGGCCACATTGTCCACGAAGGCCGACACCAGTCCCGCGAAGAGGGCCAGCACGATGATGAGCTTCTTCACACTGGGGATGGCATTCACCAGATGGTCGCTGAGCCGCTCCGGCATCTTGGAGCGGATGAAGAGGTCCACCGTCCCCATGGTGCCGCAGAGCATCATGAGAACGTTCCAGTCCACGGCCTCCCAGGCCGCCCCCGCCGGCACGATGCCGACGCCCACAAAGAGCGCCGCCGCGGCCACCGGCGCGATCCAGCGCCCCTTCGGCAGCAGCAAAAGCAGGGCATAGACGGTGATGAAAGCCACCAAAGCAACGGTTTTCAAGAAAAATTCCTCCTGTCAGGTGCCGGCGGGCATGAAAAAAACGAGACTCCGCCGCAGCAAAAATGCTCGGCAAAAGTCTCGCTGCTCTCTGGTACCACCCGGGCCAAAAGGCCGTGATGACGAGCCATACCGCGCCAATGGCGCCAGCTACTCCCTTTTTCCTCTTGTCAGAATACCAGACCCCCACCATTCTGTCAAGCAAAAGTTTCCGCCTTCTTTTCCCAGGAAATCAGGTCCATCGATCCCACGTCCCCCGCAGGGAAAAACGGATCCCCACGTCGCTGCCACTGGGCACTACCCGTGTTGCACCCGTAGGGGCCGACGACCCCGGCGGCCCGCCCCCGTCCTATCGTCCCCCGTCCCCCACAACTCCCCCATAACCCCCAGGAAGGTTTCCAAGGGAAGGGCCGCGGCCCTTTCTTTGGTCGTTTCAAGGGGGTCTGGGGGTGTATTCTTTCCATTCGGAAAGAATACACCCCCGGCCATCTGGCCGGCCTCCTCACGGTTGCCAACCGCCCCGAACTATGCTATAGTAAGCTTGTAAGATTATGTGTATCCGAAAGGAGCCTCCCCATGAAACTGGAATACATTCCCGTGGGCCGGATCGTCAATGCCCACGGCACCCGGGGCGAGGTCCGGCTCCAGCCGGACGGCCTGAGCCCGGACTTCCTCACCCGCTTTGAGACCTTCTACCTGGACGGCCAGCCCCTCCGCCCCACCGCGAACCATGTCCACAAGAGCTTCGTCCTGCTGAAGTTCCCCGGCGTGGATGACATGAATACCGCCCTGACCTACAAAGGAAAGACCCTCTCCATCCGCCGCGCCGACGCCCCGCTGAAGGAGGGCGAGTACTTCGACCAGGACCTCCTGGGCCTCCAGGTCTATGACTGCGAGACCGGCGAGCTCCTGGGGGAACTCCAGGCCGTGGACCCCTACCCTGCCAGCAAGGTCTACACCGTCAAAGGAAAAAAGGAATACCTGATCCCCGCCATTCCGGAGGTCTTCATCCGCTCCGTGGACCTGGACCAGAACCGGATGGAGGTACACATTTTGGAAGGGATGGCCACCGATGAGATTTGATATCATGACCCTCTTCCCGGAGTCTGTGGACGCCATGCTGAATGTCAGCATCCTGGGCCGGGCCCAGGAGCGGGGCTTCCTCACCATTAAGACCCACCAGATCCGGGACTATACCACCAACAAGCAGATGCAGGTGGACGATTACCCCTACGGCGGCGGCCGGGGCGCCGTCATGCAGGCGGACCCCCTCTACCGCTGCTGGGACCATATCCGGGATGTCACCGGCGATCCCCACCCCCACACCATTTTTATGTCCCCCTGCGGCCGGACCTTCGACCAGTCCGTTGCCCGGGAGCTGAAGGAAAAGTGGGACCACATCGTTTTGGTCTGCGGCCACTATGAGGGCATCGATCAGCGCTTCATCGACGAGTGCGTGGACGAGGATATCTCCCTGGGCGACTTCGTCCTCACCGGCGGCGAGATCCCGGCCATGGCCGTCTGCGACGCCGTCAGCCGCATGGTCCCCGGCGTCCTGCCGGACGAGGAGTGCTTCATGGAGGAGTCCCATTGGGACGGTCTTCTGGAGCATCCCCAGTACTCCCGTCCCGAGGAGTGGCACGGCCGCAAGGTCCCCGACGTCCTCCTCTCCGGCCACCACGCCAACGTGGCCGCCTGGCGCAAGAAGGAGAGCTACAAGCGCACCATGCTCCGCCGCCCCGACCTCTTCGCGAAGTTCGATGAGACCAAACTCACCACCAAGCAGGAAAGAAAGATCCTCCAGCAAGCCAAGGAGGAGTTCGCCGCCGAGCAGGCGGAAAAGAACGCACTCTGAGCCGCGATTCCCCGGCAATCTTGCCCGCGAACGCGGAAAACAGGAGGGAAACGCCATGACCCAATGGAACGGCAAGCGGACCCAAATCATCATTCTGATCCTTCTTTTGTGCCTGGGGCCTGTAAATTACTTCAATCTTCAGCACACGGATCCTCGTGATCTGCAAAACGCAGCACTCACCTATACCGGCAAATGCGTAGATGCTTATACGGATGTGAAGTACGCTTACAAGTCCACTAGGTTGAAATACCTTTCCGAATGGAGGATGGCCGGGAGTTCTGGCTTGACGGAATTTATTCTCAGCAAGGAGACTTTGATTTTTCTCATTTCTGTGATACAGTTCCTGGCAGTACCATTACCGTTCGCTATATCGATGTCAATTACAGCTTGGGCTCCTTTGCAAAGGAAGCAGTGGAGATCCGAAGCAATGATGAAGTGTTTCTTTCTATCGATGCAGCGGAACGTACCTCTCACAGGAACAGGGTTGCCATGTGGATCACCTATGCCGTAGCTCTCACCATATGGACCGGGGGTGTTGTCTTATACTATTCTGATGAGTGGGCACAGCGCAAACTCACCGCGCACCGCCAACAAACCAAGGCCCAGCGCCGTGCCTGGCTGGACGCCCACCCGGAGGAGAAAGGCGCGCCCCCCAGCGCCAGACGCAAAAAGGACCGCCGCTGAGCCGCTTTCACCCGAAAGCCGCCCGCGGCGGACGCTTCGCCGGCAGGACCGGGCCTCGCTCTCCCGATCGACTTTCACGAAAAAAGAACGGCGCTCCGCTCCGAGCGCCGTTCTTTTCCACGCTATCAGCCCGCAGGTCAGGGGCCGTCCCGGCGATCCTCCCGACGGATCGGCTCCCCCGACCTTTGGATCTCCCGCTTTCAGCTGTTTCGCGAGCACTTTTCGGCGTCGATGGCCAGGACCAGCATCAGGACGTAGAGGGCGTCGGCGGGGTCGGCGATGTCCAGGACATAGGTGTCCGTCCAGTGGAGGAGCTCCTTGGAGATCTGAGCCACCTGGCGCTGGCCGTCGTAAACGGAGTAATCCCACTCCAGGAAGCTGCCCTCCACCGTCCAGCCACGGCAGTCGATGGTATACTGGGGCCGGAAGAGGGTAAACTCCTTGGAGATGCAGCCGATGTACCCGCTGGCGTCGTAGAGCTCGAATTTCGGCAGGAACGTGAAGACCTTCTCCTGCACCGTGCCGATATGGTTCCCGTAAGCGTCCAGGATGTGCAGGCAATGCCCCCAGGAGAGCTGCCCCTTCACCGTATAAACCGTGCTCCCGTCCTCGTCATAGATATCGTAACTGTCAAACCAGGAAAAAAACCGCTGCTTGAAAAGTAACCGCATGGATGATCCCTACCTTTCCGTTTTCCGGCGCTCCTCCGTTTCCATTTTTAGGGTCTCCCGTCCCGTCGGCAAGGCTCGACGGGGCGAAAAACTGCTCTAGCTTCCCAATATTGTTATTTTAGCAGAAAACGAGGGAGCGCGGGTTACAATTCCGTTACGATTTCGATGGATCCCCAGATTTTCTCCAAAACGACAGAAAATTTACCGGAACGGAGCTATTTTTCGGATTGACAAATACCCCCGTGGGGTATATATTATTTTTCGCAAAATACCCCCTCTGGGTATCCGGTCTGCCTTCAAAAAAAGGATGGGCGGCTGGGGAAAGGAATCTTACCATGCGCGAGGAAAAATATGACATCTCGGGGATGCACTGCGCGGCGTGCAGCGCATCGGTGGAGCGGGTGACCCGCCGTCTGCCGGGGGTGGAGCGCAGCGACGTGAATCTCACCACCGGCATTCTGACCATCGCCTATGACGAGGAACAGACCCAGCCGGAGGACATCATCAACAAGGTAACGAAGGCGGGCTTCGGCGCCGCCCTCCACCAGGACCAGCCCACGGCAAAGACGGAGGAGACCAAGAAGGCGGAGGAGGACGCCGCCTACCGTGCCCAGAAGCACAGCCTCATCGGGGCGGCGGTCTTCTCGGTGCTGCTGCTCTACGTCTCCATGGGCCAGATGCTGCCGACGCCCCTCCCCCTGCCGGAGCTCTTCTCCATGATGAGCCACCCGGTGAACTACGCCGTTCTGCAGCTGATTTTGACCATTCCGGTGCTGGTCTTCGGCCGGAGCTATCTCTTGGGCGGCTTCTCCGCCCTCATCCACCGGGCGCCCAACATGGATTCTCTCGTGGCCATCGGCAGCAGCTGCTCCTTCGCCTACAGTCTTGTGATGACCTTCCTGCTCAGCGACAATCCCCACCACGTGCACCATCTTTACTATGAGTCCGCCGCCGTGGTGCTGACCCTCATCATGCTGGGCAAGTTCCTGGAGGCCCGGAGCGTGCAGAAGACCAAGGGCGCCATCACGAAGCTGATGGAGCTGAAGCCGGACACCGCCATCCTGGCGGAGAGCGGCAAGGAGATCCCAACGAGCCAGCTGCAGCGGGGCGATCTGATCCTGGTGAAGCCCGGCAGCAAGATCGCCGCCGACGGCGTGGTGGAACGCGGCGAGAGCAGCGTCAACGAGGCCATGCTCACCGGCGAGAGCCTGCCGGTGGAGAAGGGCGCGGGTGACCGGGTCATCGGCGGCAGCGTCAACCAGGACGGCGTGCTCTACGTCCGGGTGACGGAGGTGGGCGAGGACTCCACCCTCTCCCGGATCATCCACTTTGTGGAGGACGCCCAGGGGAAAAAGGCCCCCATTGCCAAGGTGGCCGACAAGGTGGCGGGCGTCTTCGTGCCGGTGGTGATGAGCATCGCGGCTCTCGCCGCCATCCTCTGGCTGCTGCTGGGGCAGGACTTCACCTTTGCCCTGCGGATCTTCACCTCGGTCCTGGTCATCGCCTGCCCCTGCGCCCTGGGCCTGGCTACCCCCACGGCCATCATGGTGGGCACGGGACTGGGGGCCTCCCACGGCATCCTCATCCGCAGCGGCGAGGCCCTGGAGATCACCCACGCCACGGACACCGTGGTGCTGGACAAGACCGGCACCGTGACGGAGGGCTCCCCCGCCGTGGCGGCGGTGCGGCCCGTGGGCATCTCGGAAGCAGGACTCTTGACTCTGGCGGCGGGGGTGGAATCCGTCTCCCAGCATCCGCTGGCCAAGGCCATCGCGGCGGAGGCCGGGAAGCGGGGGCTGGAAACACCTGCCGCGCCGGAGGCCTTTGAGAATCTCTCTGGCCGAGGCCTGCGGGCAACGGTGGAGGGCAGGACCATCCTGGCGGGCAACCAGCGGCTGATGGCGGAGAGCGGCATCGACCTCTCCGCTGTGAAGGCGGAGGCGGAGACCCTGGCGGGCCAGGGCCAGACGCCCATGTTCTTCGCCCGGGACGGGAAGCTCCTGGGGCTTGTCAGCGTGGCGGACCCGGTGAAGGCCGACAGCGCCAAGGCCATCGCGGACCTGAAGGCCCAGGGCATCCGGACGGTACTGCTCACCGGCGACCACAAGGCGGCGGCACAGCACATCGGCGCGGAGGTCGGCGTGGACCAGGTCATCGCGGAGGTCCTGCCGGAGGAGAAGGCCGGGGTGGTCCAGAAGCTCCAGGCCGAGGGCTGGAAGGTCATGATGGTGGGCGACGGCATCAACGACGCCCCGGCTCTCGTCCAGGCGGACGTGGGCTGCGCCATCGGCAGCGGCAGCGACATCGCCATCGAGTCCGCCGACCTCATCCTGATGCGCAGCGAGCTCTCCGACGTACCCAGAGCCATCCGGCTCTCCCGGCTCACCATCCGGAACATCCGGCAGAACCTCTTCTGGGCCTTCTGCTACAACAGCATCTGCATTCCCGTGGCGGCGGGGGCCCTGTACCCGGCCTTCCACATCCTGCTGACGCCCATGATCGCGGGAGCGGCCATGTCGCTGAGCTCCCTGTGCGTGGTCAGCAACGCGCTGCGGCTGCGGACCAAGAAGCTCTGAGGAGGATAGGACCATGGCAAAACGGAAAGATAGCCTACCCAGGAGCGAAGACTTTCTGGAGGAGCCCCGGGAGGACGATCCCTCTGTCCAGGCGATCCTGGAGGCGGTGCCTCCGGAGGCGGCAAAGATCCTCCGTGAGGGTCTGGCGGAGATGAAGGCGGAGGCCGAGGCCAAACGGGCCAAGGCGGCCAAACGGGCCAAGACGGTCGATCGGGGCTGCTGCAGCGGCGCCACCCCGGGGAGCTGCTGCCACTGCGAGCGGCACAAGCACCGCTCCGAGGAGGAGGTGGCGGCCCTGCAGCGGCGGCTCAGCCGCATCGAGGGCCAGGTCCGGGGCATCCGGGGCATGGTGGAGCGGGACGCCTACTGCACGGACATCCTGACCCAGATCTCCGCCGTGCAGTCCGCCCTCAGCGCCGTGAGCCGGGAGCTGCTGGCCAGCCACATCCGCACCTGCGTGGTGGAGGACATCCGCAAGGGCGACACGGAGGTGGTGGACGACCTGGTGGCCACCATCCAGAAAATGATGAAATGACCCCTTCCCGGCAGCGCCGAAAGGTGATACCATGAGAAAAACAACATAGGAGGACAAGCTTTATGAAGACGATCTCGGTTCCCGACATGATGTGCGAGCACTGCGTGGCCCGCATCACCGAAGCCCTCAAGGCCAAGGACCTGAAGTTCACCGTGGACCTGGCCGGAAAGACCGTGAACATCGACGGCTGCGAGCATTGTGCCGCCACGGCCATCCACGAACTGGAGGACCTGGGCTTTACCCCTACTCTCCAGTAAAAAAGCCGAGGGAGCCGGCAAGCCGGCTCCCTCGCTTTTTACGGCCGATGGGAGAATTCCCAAGGAGGGGACCCCCTCCTTGGGTTTCCGCCGTGAGGCGGAAAGAATCAAAACCATGTTTCCCGGCGGCGCACCCCAGGGTGGTCTCTCTTGCCCCTTCGGGGCAATTCACCTCCTGTACGGCGGGAAACATTCCTCTCACGGAGCGACGTGTGAACGAGGTCCGGCCCCAAGGGGCCGGACCTCGTTTGCGCCAAAGCGGAGTGCAGGCCCCCGGCGGAGCCGGGGACCTGTGCCATCGTGCCGCCAACGGCGGCACGGGGCGATTTCCGCCGCAAGGCGGAAAGAATCAAAATCATGGTTCCCGGCGGCGTGTACGGCGGGAACCATACTTCTCAGGCCGCAAGTGTGGAAAGTGGACGCCCCATCGGGCGTCCACTTTATGCGCGCAGTCGGCCTGCAACGCCATCGGGGCCCCCATCCAAAGGATGGAGGCCCCGGGGCTTATTCTCGCTGAAATGTTCCTCGGTACATTTCAGCGAAACTCAGTTCAGAATATATACCTTGCAGTCTCTCCGGCCGAAGTTGATGCACTCGGCGTAGGTGTCCATATAGAGGTCCAGCTTGTTGTCGCCCCGCATGCCGGTGTCCTCCGCCTTGGCCATGCCGTAGACGTAGCTGCCCTTCTCGGTGACGATGAACATCCGGGTGCCCAGGGGGATATAGCGCTGATCCACGGCCACGGTGCCCCGGTGGACGGTGGTGCCGGTGGCGGTGCGGGTGCCCACGCCGTCGTGCCCGGCGGTGTAGGCCGTGCACTTCATGGTGCGGGCCTGGCTGAACTTCATGGTGGCGCCGGAGGCAAAGGTCAGGACGCCGCTGCCGTCACTGCCGGTAGAGACGTTCACCAGCTTGTCGCTGGGGTCCACAGAGGTGACGGAGGTGCCGTAGCGGATGATCTCGGTGACGGCGGTGCTCTCCGTCTGCTCCACCCACTGGCGGGAGATCTCATGGCCGTTGGACCAGACCACCTCGTAGATATCGGTGGAGATGCCGATCTTGCCGGCCTGGACCACCTCTTCCTGCCCCTGGAGCAGGTCGGGCGTGGCGACGCGCTGGGTCTCGTAGCCCTGGGTGCGGGTCCGGGCCTCGTAATAAGTGAGGTCGGAGCCCACGGTGAGGGTGATGCGGCTCTCGCCGATGTCCACCAGGACCCCATCGAGCGGGCCGGGGATGATGTCGAACCGGGCCAGGAGCTCCGAAACGGTCTCTCCCTGGGCGGTGGTGCCCAGGATGGTGTTGCCGTACTGGATGCGGACGGGGCGGCCGGCCTTCAGGGTCAGCTCATAGCCGTTGGCGCCACTGCCCACGTAGACCATCTGAGAGGAAAAGTCCGGGGCCTCGGCAGTTTCGTCCAGCAGAACGGCCTCGTCGCCGGCGCCGGTGAGGATATAGAGGGCGTCGGCATGGACCATGGCAAAGGTCCCGGCGCACAGGGCGCAGGCCAGGGCCAGGGCGGTGAAAGACCGCTTGCGGGATCGGGCGGATCGCTTCATGGAAGGTACACCTCCTGCGGGGATGGATATCCTGATTCTTCCGGCTTTGCTGGTATCTTATTCCTCCGGGATCAGGAAATTTACAGTTTGTAACTTTTGTTACTTTTTTAAAAACAGGGCCTATTATACACGCAAACCCCACTCTTGTCAAGTTTTTGCCGGTTTTGCAGCGTTATGTCTCCCACCAGATGGGCAAAATCGCGGTTTTCGTATTCCAGTATATGGGAGCCAAGCTGGAAACTGTAACAAAAGAGTGACAAAAATTTCGGGTTCTGTTACCGATGGATCGGCTGGGATCTGTACCCCGGTTTGGGGGGTTTTCAAACGGGGGGAAATCTGGTATAGTGTACTTAAAAAGACAAACGATACCGCGTTTTAAGTACGGCCGGGAGGCATTTTGAAATGGAGCTTTGCAATGAGATCGTGATCCGGGGGCTGCTGGAGCGGCACGGGTTCCGCTTTTCCCGGTCCATGGGACAGAATTTCCTCATCGACCCCAGCATCCCCGCCGCCATCGCGGAGGCCTCTGGGGCGGACGAGGGCTGCGGCGTGCTGGAGATCGGGCCGGGCATCGGGCCGCTGACGGCGGAGCTGGCCAAGCGGGCCGGGAAGGTGGTCTCCATCGAGCTGGACCGGGCGCTACTGCCGGTGCTGGCGGAGACGGTGGGGGACCTGCCCAATGTGGAGATCGTCCCCGGGGACGCCCTGCGGCTGGACCTGGAGAGGCTCATCGCGGAGAAGTTCCAGGGGCTCACGCCCATGGTCTGCGCCAACCTGCCCTACAACATCACGACGCCGGTGCTGACGAAGCTTGCGGGCATCCCCAGCCTCACGGCGCTGACGGTGCTCATCCAGAAGGAGGCGGCCCAGCGCTTCACCGCCCCCCAGGGAAGCCCGGAGATCGGAGCCTTCCCGCTGCAGCTCCAGTACCGGATGGAGACGGAGCTGCTCTTCGACGTGGAGCCGGAGTGCTTCCTGCCCCAGCCCAAGGTGACTTCCACGGTGCTGCGCTGCGTCCGGCGGCAGCAGCCGGCGGTTGCGGTCCGCGACGAGGCGCTCTTCCAGAAGGTGCTGAAGGGGGCCTTCCTGCTGCGGCGGAAGACCCTCAGCAACAGCCTGGCCTCTGCCCTGCCGCAGTTTTCCAAGGAGGAGATCCAGGCAGCCATCGCGGAGTGCGGCCTGCCCGCCACGGTGCGGGGGGAGGCCCTGAGCCTGGCGGAGTTCGCCGCGCTGACGGAGGCGCTGGGGAATCGGAGCTAAGGCGAAGATTCGCGGCCCGGGCATCTGCACCCCGGCGGGGTGTGGTCACCCCGCCCTACGGAGTACAGCGGGAGGAGGGGCCAGCGGCACGCCGAGGCCGTCGTGCCCTGCAGGGGGCAGGGACGAAGGACGGAACAGCGGGGCGTGGTCACCGGGAACGCGGGGAAATTCTACAGTTTCCTTTGGTCTGTCTCTTGTTTTTTCTCAGGCAAACGATTATAATGAAGAAAAATCGCAAGTGTTAATCCTTTCACATATCAGCTGCTTCTACCCTACTACGTATTCTTTGACAGGAGGTTTGCAAAATGTCTACGAAGGCTTACTATTCCCGCAGCGAGATCGGCCCCGGCAAGGTGGGCTTCGCCAAGACCCGCTCCATCATCGAGGCGCCCTTCTATGGGAACAACGTCATCAAGATCAACTCCCTCCGGGAGGCCTATGAGTTGGCCAAGAACTCTCCCGGCACCGTAGTGACGGACATGCCCGTCTACCGGGGCGAGGAGTTCGGCCTGGACGCCGACGCCAAGGTCCTCCTCTTCAACGACGGCTCCATCACCGGCCGTTATGCCGCCGCCCGGCGCATCGCGGGGAAGCCCGGCGTGGACACCGCGGCTCTCGACAAGATCGTGATGGACGCGGTCTATGACAGCCGCTGGAAGACCATGTACCACGCCCAGGTCTACATCGGCCTGGACCCGGAGTTCATGGTGAAGGCCCACCTGCTCATCCCCGAGGGCGAGGAGAACCTGCTCTACAACTGGATGCTGAACTTCCAGTACCTGTCCCCCGAGTATGTGAAGATGTACAAGAACTCCCAGCCCGTGGGGAACGGCAAGGAGCCGGACATCTACATCTTCTCCGATCCCCAGTGGACCGGCGCACCGGGCAAGGAGGACATCTGCGACCCCAAGTGCCTCTGCTACTTCAACACCGAGACTAACTGCGCGGCGATCCTGGGCATGCGCTACTTCGGCGAGCACAAGAAGGGCACCCTGACCCTGGCCTGGGCCATCGCCAACCGCAACGGCTACGCCAGCTGCCACGGCGGGCAGAAGGAGTACACCCTGGAGGACGGCAGCAAGTTCGTCTCCGCCGTCTTCGGCCTCTCCGGCTCCGGCAAGTCCACCCTGACCCACGCCAAGCACGGCGGCAAGTACCCCGCCATCAAGGTCCTGCACGACGATGCCTTCATCATCAACTCCGACACCTGCGCGTCCATCGCCCTGGAGCCCACCTACTTCGATAAGACTGCGGACTACCCCGTGGATTCCCCGGACAACAAGTACCTCCTCACGGTGCAGAACTGCTCCGCCACCCTGGACGAGGACGGCAAGGTGGTCTGCGTCACCGAGGATGTCCGCAACGGCAATGGCCGGGCCATCAAGAGCAAGCTCTGGTCCCCCAACCGGGTGGATAAGATCGACTCCCCCGTCAACGCCATCTTCTGGATCATGAAGGATCCCACCATCCCCCCCATCGTGAAGCTGAAGGGTGCCTCCCTGGCCAGCGTCATGGGCGCGACCCTGGCCACCAAGCGCTCCTCCGCCGAGCGGCTGAAGGAGGGCGTGGACCCCAATGCCCTGGTGGTGGAGCCCTATGCCAACCCCTTCCGGACCTATCCTCTCGTGAACGACTATGAGAAATTCAAGAAGCTGGTGGCGGAGAAGGATGTGGCCTGCTACATCATCAACACCGGCGACTTCATGGGCAAGAAGGTCCAGAAGGAGGATACCCTGGGCATCCTGGAGGCCGTGGTGGAGGGCCGCGCGGAGTTCAAGCCCTGGGGCCCCTTCTCCGACATCGAGATCTGCGAGTGGGAGGGCTTCGTGCCCGACCTCAGCGACAAGGACTATGTGGCCCACCTGAAGGCCCGGATGCAGGACCGGCTGAACTATGTGGAAGGTCTGGAGACCGCCGAGGGCGGCTTCAACAAGCTCCCCGCCGACGCCGCCGAGGCCATCCAGAGAGTGGTGGACGAGGCCAACAGCCTGTAAGACACGAGATCCCGACACGCACAGACCGGGAGGAGAGCGGATGCTCTCCTCCCGTTTTTTTGCGGAAGGCGTTTCTGCGGGAGGCTGCCGGTGTTCGCGCAGGGGCGGGGCGTCCGTCCCCGCCCGGTTTTCCGGGGGCGATGGACGCTGCAACAGGATCTGTAGGGGCCGGCCTGTGTGTCGGCCCGAGCCCGGTCCTTCGCAGGAGTCGTTCACGGGCGGACACATAGGTCCGCCCTTACGCGGGGTGGGAGCCTTCCGGAACAACGGAAATCGGTGCAGGAAAGGGACCTTTCCCAACGGGGCGGGACGGAGTCCGTCCCCTACCGGGAGAACCGGAGCAGGCTGGTCCACAGCGGGGTGAGGTCGCCCCGCCCTACGGAGGCAACCTGGGGGCTGGCCGGCAGCGTGGGGGAAAAGGCAACACCCAGATATGGGGGAGAAATTTCATTTTGGGCTTGCAAATCTATATCTTGTGGTTTATACTGAGAGTGAGACCAAAGATATCGTTGCCCGGGAGCAGGGCGCGGCTTTGCGGGCAAAGGGGACAATCCCGCCGGAAAGCTGCGGTTTTCCGGCATTTTTCAGGGGATCCCCCCGGTCCGGGCACGTTTTTTCCCGCGAATCCGGAAAAGAGAGAGGATGAGAGGCATGAAAGTCATCAAGCGCAACGGCACGGAGGTGGTCTTTGACATCACAAAGATCATTCTTGCCATCACCAAGGCCAACGAGAGCGTGGATGAGAGCATCCGCATGACCCCCATGCAGATCCAGCGCATTGCCGAGAGCGTGGAGTTCGCCTGCCTGAAGATGAACCGCTCCCCCACGGTGGAGGAGATCCAGGACTATGTGGAACACCAGATCATGGCCCACGGCGCCTATGAGATCGCGAAGAACTACATCACCTACCGCTACACCCGGTCTCTCGTCCGGAAGTCCAACACCACGGACGAGAAGATCCTCTCCCTCATCGAGTGCTGCAATGAGGAGGCCAAGCAGGAGAACAGCAACAAGAACCCTGTGGTGAACTCCACCCAGCGGGACTACATGGCGGGCGAGGTGAGCCGGGACATCACGGAGCGCATTTTGCTGCCTCTCGACATCGTGGAGGCCCACCGGGAGGGGCTCATCCACTTCCATGACGCGGACTACTTCGCCCAGCACATGCACAACTGCGACCTGGTGAACCTGGAGGACATGCTGCAAAACGGCACCGTCATCACCGGGACCCTCATCGAGCGGCCCCACAGCTTCTCCACCGCCTGCAACATCGCGACGCAGATCATTGCCCAGGTGGCCTCCAACCAGTACGGCGGGCAGTCCATCTCCCTGACCCACCTGGCGCCCTTCGTGGACGTGTCCCGAAAGAAGATCCGGAAGCTGGTGGAGGCGGAGATGGAGGCCATCGGCGCCCAGCCTGGGGAGGAGGTCCTCTCGAAGCTGGTGGAAAACCGGCTGCGGGACGAGATCAAAAAGGGCGTGCAGACCATCCAGTATCAGGTGGTGACGCTGCTGACCACCAACGGCCAGGCCCCCTTCATCACGGTCTTCATGTACCTGAACGAGGCCCGGAACCAGCAGGAAAAGGACGACCTGGCCCTCATCATTGAGGAGATGCTGCTGCAGCGCTACGAGGGCGTGAAGAACGAGGAGGGCGTCTGGGTGACGCCGGCCTTCCCCAAGCTCATCTACGTTCTCGAGGACGACAACATCACGGAGGATTCCCCCTACTGGTACCTCACCGAGCTGGCGGCCAAGTGCACCGCCCGGCGGATGGTGCCGGACTACATCTCCGAGAAGAAGATGAAGGAGCTCAAGGGTGACGTCTACACCTGCATGGGCTGCCGCTCCTTTCTGACCCCGGACCGCTTCACGGACGCGGGCATCGGCAACATCGCGAACGCCGGGAATTATGAGCCCGGGAAGCACAAATACTACGGCCGCTTCAACCAGGGCGTCGTCACCATCAACCTGCCGGATGTGGCGCTTTCCTCCGGCGGGGACCTGGGGAAGTTCTGGCGGATCTTTGACGAGCGGCTGGAGCTCTGCCACCGGGCCCTGCAGTGCCGCCACGAGCGGCTGAAGGGCACGCCCTCGGACGTGGCGCCCATCCTCTGGCAGTACGGGGCGCTGGCCCGGCTCAAAAAGGGCGAGGTCATCGACAAGCTCCTCTACAACGGCTACTCCACCATCTCCCTCGGCTACGCGGGGCTTTACGAGTGCGTGAAGTACATGACGGGCAAGAGCCACACGGACCCCTCCGCCACGCCCTTCGCCCTCTCCGTGATGCAGAAGATGAACGACAAGTGCAAGGAGTGGAAGGAAGCCGAGAACATCGACTACTCCCTCTACGGCACGCCTCTGGAGTCCACCACCTATAAGTTCGCCAAGTGCCTGCAGCACCGCTTCGGCGTCATCGAGGGCATTACCGACAAGGGGTATATCACCAACTCCTACCACGTCCACGTGACGGAGGAGATCAACGCCTTTGACAAGCTGAAGTTCGAGGCCCAGTTCCAGCACCTCTCCCCCGGCGGCGCCATCAGCTATGTGGAGGTGCCGGACATGCAGGACAACCTCCCCGCCGTGCTGGAGGTCATGAAGTTCATCTATGACAACATCATCTACGCCGAGCTGAACACCAAGAGCGACTTCTGCCAGGTCTGCGGCTGGGACGGCGAGATCCAGATCGTGGAGGAGCACGGGAAGCTCATCTGGAAGTGCCCCAAGTGCGGCAACACCGACCAGGACAAAATGAATGTGGCCCGGCGGACCTGCGGCTACATCGGCACCCAGTTCTGGAACCAGGGCCGGACCCAGGAGATCCGGGACCGGGTCCTGCATCTTTAAAAACCCAGGGAAAGGCCGTTGCGAGACGGCCTTTCCCCTTCCCTGCTTTTTCGGAAGGAGTCAGGAACATGAAGCATATCCTCTGCTATGGGGACTCCAACACCTGGGGCTTTCAGCCGGGCTTCGGCGGACGCTATCCCCGCCAGCGGCGCTGGACCGGCGTCGCCGAGGGACTGCTGGGGGACGGGTACGTCCTCCTGGAGAACGGCCTCAACGGGCGGACCACGGACTTTGACGACCCGGAGCTGCCCTATCGGAATGGACGCAAGGGCTTCGCCTACGCCATGGTGTCCCAGAAGCCCATCGATCTTTTGATCCTGATGCTGGGGACCAACGACCTGAAATTCACCACGGCGGAGGGGAGCCGGGACGGGCTTGCCAGCATCCTGGAGGAGGCGCTGCACCCGGAGATCCACTTCCCCTCCGGGTCCAGTCCGGTCTACACCGGGAAACCGCGGGTCCTGCTGCTCTCCCCCATCCGGATGCGGCCGGGGACGGTCTTTGACCGGCCCTGCGGAGGACCCAAGGACTCGGCGGCGGAGTCCGAGCGCTTCGCGCCCCTCTTCCGGGCGCTGGCGGAGGCGCAGGGCGTGGACTTCCTGGACGCGGCGGAATTCGCCGGACCCTCCCGGCTGGACGGGGTCCACATGGGGCCGGAGGCCCACGAGGCCCTGGGCCGGGCCGTGGCGGAGAAGGTCCGGGATATCTTTGCCGGGGAGGCGTGAGAGATGCATTACGGCGAGATCAAGAACTGCGACATTGCCAACGGCGAAGGCGTCCGGGTGACGCTCTTCGTCTCCGGCTGCACCAACCACTGCAAGAACTGCTTCCAGCCCCAGACCTGGGACTTCAACTACGGAAAACCCTTCACGGAGGAGACGGAGGCAGAGCTCTTCCGGCTGCTCTCGCCCCGGTACATCCGGGGGCTGACGCTACTGGGGGGCGAGCCCTTCGAACCCGAGAATCAGCGTGCCCTCCTCCCCTTCCTGCGAAAGCTCCGGCGGGAGCTGCCGGAGAAGACCGTCTGGGCCTTCACGGGCTTTACCTGGGAGGAGCTGCACACGGAGGGGAGCCACCCCCGCTGCGAGGTGACGGATGAGTTGCTGAACCTCATCGACGTGCTGGTGGACGGGCGCTATGTGGAGGAGCTGAAGGACATCGGCCTTCGCTTCCGGGGCAGCAGCAACCAGCGGCTGCTGGACCTGAACGCCACCCGGGCCAGCGGAAAATTGACATTACTGCCAGATCAGGACCGCCACGGGCGGAAAGGAGAATAACTATGGTGACCATTGCCCAGCGCATTGAGGCGCTTCGGACCGAGAAGGGGATCAGCCGCCCCGCCCTGGCGGCGGCGGTCAAGCTGCCCCGGATGTCCATCGAGAAGTTTGAGACTGGACGGCAGACGCCCTCCCAGGAGCAGCAGAAGATGCTGGCGGCCTATTTCGGGGTGTCCGTCTCCTATCTGAAAGGGGAGAGCGACGATCCCACCAGCATGGAGAGCTGGCTCAACGGCAACGTGCCGGACGAGCCCATGACCCCCTCCCCCGCTCCCCGGCAGGCATCTGTCAGCGCCGCGCCGGTAAAGGTCAAGGAGGACGGCGCGGTCTTCGGGGCGCTCCTCAAAAGCCCGGCCTTCCAGACCATGATCAAGGACGCCGCGGCGGAGTATCTCCGCTCTCCGGAGGGGCAGGCCCTCATTGCCAAAGCCGTCCGGCGGGAGCTGGACAAGCGATAAGATTTTGAAGGAGGATCATCTATGGAACGGATCACGACCCCCAAGGCCCCGGCGGCCATCGGCCCCTACTCCCAGGCGTACCGGACGGGGGACCTGCTTTTCACCTCCGGCCAGGTGGCCCTGGACCCGGAGACCGGCGAGATCGTAGGCAGCACCATCGAGGAGCAGGCCCGGCGCTGCTGCGAGAGCGTGGGCGCCATCCTGGCGGAGGCGGGCCTGGGCTTTGAGAACGTGGTGAAGACCACGTGCTTCCTGGCCGACATGGCGGATTTCGCCGCCTTCAACGCCGTCTACGGCGAGTACTTCACCGGCAAGCCCGCCCGCTCCTGCGTGGCGGTGCGGGAGCTGCCGAAGAAGCTCCTCTGCGAGATCGAGGTCATCGCGGAATATCGCTGAAAGGTTCCGGGGGAACCTTTCAGCGAGGATAAGCCCCGTGCCGGACATCCGTTGGATGTACGGCACGATGGCATAAGGCCCCTCCGGCGGAGCCGGAGGGGCCTTGCACTTTGCTTTGGTGCAGCCGAGGACCCGCCCCCATTGGGGCGGGTCCTCGTCCACACGTCGCTGCGTGAGAGGAGTCGCCGAAATGGCAGAGCCATTTCGGCGAAACAGCCCCGCCCCGGCTATGCCGGGGCGATGGCACTCCGCTCGAGTGCCGCCGCCCTTGGCGGCGACACTTCGCTGCGTGAGAAAGATTTTTGCTGACGTACACGCCGCCAGCAAAGATGATCTTAATTCTTTCCGCCGAAGGTGGAAACCAGAAAGGGGGGAATTCCTTCCTGGACCTTTCCCCGGGGGACGGGCGGACACACAGGTCCGCCCGTATGCGAGCATCGCAGCGTACAGCAGCCCCAGATGGGGCGGGACGGAGCCCGCCCCCTACAGGGGCCGGAGCAGGATGGTGGCGGGGTGCGCCTGGGGTGTGGCTTCCGCCAGCCAAATTCCGAAACGGAATTTGGGGCGTCAGTCATAGGCATCGGCCTCTACGCCCCGCGGAGGGGGGACGAGGGACGGCACGCCGGGGCGTCGTGCCCTACGGGTGGTTGCGGAGAGCCGCCGCGATTGCCCTGGCCAGCGGCGCACAGCGGAGCGTCTGCGGCGCGGTCGCGAGGGATGGGTGGGAATCGGAGCGGAGATTACCCCCAAAGGGGTCATCAACCTCGGGCAATCCCTCAGTCACGGCTGCGCCGTGACAGCTCCCTTTGCACAAGGGAGCCTTTGGGCCGGGGGATGCGGATTGCCGCGTCGCTTCGCTTCTCGCAATGACAGTCCTGATCCTTTGTCATTCCGAGGAGGCCCAACAGGCCGACGTGGGAATCCGTCCTTTTTACGATGGACGGGGGTTCGGGCCGCCGAGATCGTCGGCCCCTACGGGAAGAAGGGGAAGCTACCGCGACCACCCGGGCAGCGCTTAGCGAAGCGGAAAGCGCGGAAAGAGCAGCTGGTCAAATTCGATTTTTGCCCGACGACCTCAGAGTGCAGCACGGCGTACAATGTTCGGAAGCCTCAGCAAAGCCCCGCACGTGCTCCCGTAGGGGCTGCGATAACTGAGCAGAACGGTTTAGGGCCGCGTCCCGTTGTGCAAGAGGACGCGGAGCGTCCGGGTTGCACAACGAGAACGCGTTTTTTCTTTTGACGGCTCCACCGCCGTTTTCTTTTTGGGGCGCCAAAAAGAAAATGGGGGGTGGAAAGCCACAGGCCTTCGCCTGTACCCCCGGTTGGTCAACCGGGCCGCGGCGGCGGGATGCGCCTAGGGTGTGGCTTCCGCCGGTCAAATTCCGAAACGAAATTTAGGGCGTCAGTCATGGTCACCCCGCCCTACGGAAGCAACGCTGGCAGTACACAGCAAACGGGCCGCCGTACCTAGGGCATGGCCTCCGCCGACCAAATTTCGTACCGAAATTTGGTCGGCGGTCAGGTCGTCGGCCCCTACGGGGGCGCAGCACACCGGGTGATCCCTCGATCAGCCTGTTGGGAACAGGGGGTGTACAGGGGAAGTCGGTTGTGGTATACTGGGGGTCCTGATTTTACGAAGGGGGGTGAGGATGTGACGGGGGAACGGCTCTTTCAGATGGTATATCTCCTGCTGGAGCATGGGCGGATGACGGCGCAGGAGCTCTCGGAGAAGCTGGAGGTCTCCGTCCGGACCGTCTACCGGGATGTGGACAGTCTCTCTGCCGCCGGCGTCCCCATCTGCGCCGCCCAGGGCAAGGGCGGCGGCGTTTACCTCATGGAGGGCTACGTGCTGGAGCGGGCCGCCTTCACCGAGGAGGAGCAGCGCCAGCTCCTCACCGCCCTCCGGGCCCTGCCCGGAGAGGAGGGCGACGCCCTGGGAAAGCTCTCCGCCCTTTTCCGGCGGGAGGGGGATGACTGGCTGCAGGTGCAGCTCAGCCGCTGGGGCGGTCAGAGCGGCCGGGACGGCGAGACCTTCCAGGCCCTGCGTGGGGCCATCCGCCAGCGGCGGACCGTCGCCTTCCGCTACGCCAGCTCCCACGGGGAGATCCTGCCGAGGGAGGTCCTGCCCGCCCGGCTGGTCTTCAAGGGCCAGAGCTGGTACCTGCAGGGCTTTGACCTGCTGCGGGAGGACTACCGGAGCTTCCGCCTCACCCGGATGCTGGAGCTGCGCGTGACGGACCAGAGCTTCCACCGGGAGCTGATGCCGCCGGACATCGACTTCCCCGGAGAGATTCCGCCCCTTTTCCGGGCGGACTGCCGCCTGCGCTTTGAAGCCCGGCTTGCCTACCGGGTCTATGACGAGTTCCTGCCGGAGGATGTGGAGATTTTGCCGGACGGACGGCTGGAGGTCCGGGTGAGCCTTCCGGCGGACGACTGGCTCTACGGCTACCTCCTCTCCTTCGGCACAGGGGTGGAGGTGCTGGAGCCCGAAAGCCTCCGGCAGCGGCTGGCCGCCATGGGGGCGGAAATTTTTCGGAAGCACTCCGAAAGCTGACAGAGGGTGTCAGGTTATCTTTGGTAGAATGGGACCATCAACGAAGGAGGGTTCTATCATGGATCTCAAGAACACGAAATTCTGCCAGTCCTGCGGGATGCCCATGCTGCCGGGCATCGCCTACGGCACGGAGGCCGACGGCAGCCTCAGCGGTGACTACTGCTCCTACTGCTACGGCAGCGGCGCCTTCCTGGGCGAGATGAGCATGGAGGAGATGATCGACTTCTGCGCGAAGCCCATGGCGGAGCACACGCCGGGGCTCACGGTGGAGGAGGCCAAGGCCCGGATGCGGCAGTACTTCCCGGAGCTGAAGCGCTGGAAGAAGTGAATGGAAAGCGGCCCTCCCGCCTTAGGAGGGCCGCTTTCGCAGTCCGGGGCGCGGACGGGGAAATCGAAGTAGGTATCCGGGAAGGGCTCCTCCTGGAGGGTGAAGTGCCACCACTCGGTCTTGATGCCGCGGAAGCCGTGGCGGAGCATGGCGTCCCGCAGGAGGGCACGGTTGGCCCGCTGCTCCGGCGTGAGGCCGTCGTAGTCCGTGTGGGAGGGGGCGCCGAAGTAGTCGAAGGTGCCGCCCATGTCCAGTTCCTTGCCGCTGGCCTCGTCCAGGAGGGTCAGGTCCACGGTGCTGCCCCGGCTGTGGCCGGAGCGGGCGGCGATGTAGCCATGGGCGAAGAGCCGGGACTTCTCCTCCTCCGGGTAGAAGCAGGGCTGCATGGCGGTGTCCTCCAAGTCCTCCGCCCAGCGGACGAAGTGGTCCACCGCCGACTGAGGGCGGTAGGCGTCGTAGACCTTCAGGCGGTAGCCTTGGGCCAGAAGCTCGTCGCTGACGGCCCGGAGGGCCTGGGCGGCCTCCACCGTCAGGATGGCGCAGGGCTGCTCATAGCCGTCGATGCGGCTGCCCACGAAGTTATAGGTGGAGTAGTAGCGGATCTCCTGGAGGATGTCCGGCACGGCGTCCGCCAGGAGGACGAAGCCCTCCGGCAGGGCGTAGGGCTCGTTCTGGGGGGCATCCTCCGGCTGGGAGCTATCCGGCGGGGCGGCGGGCGGGACGCTGCTGGACGGGGCGGAGGCGGCGCTCTGGGAGGCGGCGCTTCCCTGAGGGGCGGGCGGCGTCCCACAGGCGGTGAGGAGCAGGGTCAGGAGCAGCAGCAGGGCGGCGAGGCGTTTCATGGCGGGGACCTCCCTTTCGGCGGTTTGCCCCAGGATAGCACGGGGCGGCGGGGGCGTCAAGATGGAAAATTGTTACCGAAATGTTCTTGCTTTTAGGAGTCCGGGGTGGTATCATGCGTTGGAAATCAAAACTCAAGTCTTGTCAGAAGGGAGATCTTTTATGAAGCGTCTTTTGAAAGCGGCCCTTTCGCTTGCTCTGAGCCTGGGCCTTCTGGGGCTTTCCGGCTGCGGGACTTCCCCAGCCCCCGGCAGCGAATCCTCCGGCAGCGCTGCCCAGGAGGAGACCCATCGTGTGGAACCGATGGCCGGCAGTATGGACGTCAGCGCGCTGGCCGAGGGGGACAACCAGTTCACCGCCGGGTTCCGGGGCAGCGACGCGCGGCTGGATGATGACGGAAGGCTGGTCATCGATCTAACGGTCTATACCTATGATCTCTACGACGCGGTGGAGATCACCACCCTGACCCCCGGGGACACTCTGGTGGTGAAAGGGACTGAGATCCCTGTGAAGACCGTGGAGCAGGGGGACGGCATCGCCGTCAACGGCGGGCTGGTGAACGGCGGCATCGACCTGACCTCCGCCGGCGGCGGCACCTTCCGGGTCCTGCTGGAAAACGACGCGCCGGATCTCTATGAGGCCGGGACCATCACCCTGCCGGTGGCGCAGGACTTCGTGCTGACAGATGATTCTGACCCCGAGAGCCCGGGGCAAACGCTCTACGCCGGGGACCTGCTGGGGCTGGGGGACGAGGTCTTCTCTCCCCAGGCCACCACGGTGGAGACTGCGGGCGGCATGGTGACGGCGATCCATCGGGATTATATGCCATAAAGCGGAAGCGGCGGCCGGAAGGCCGCCGCTCTCCTCTTGCCGGTGGATGCGGGCTCTCGGGACCGCCGGCCCCCGCAGGTGCGGCACGGGGGTGCCCAGCAGCCATCATTCGGAGGCGAAAGCGGGCGGTTTCTCCGTCAAATTGACGAAAAGGGGTCCGGTTTCTTGGGGGAACGTTTACTTCCTTTTCTCCGGCGGGTGGGGTATAATGGAGGCCGCATCACTGGGAGCGGAGGCGGAACATGAAACATCTGGTCTTCCAACGGGGCCTGCGGGACGGCATTCCCATCGGCCTGGGATATTTTGTGGTGAGCATCGGCATCGGCATCGCCTGCCGGACGGCGAAGCTGGGCGCGGCCCAGGGCTTTTTCATGAGCTTACTCAACAACGCCTCCGCCGGGGAGTACGGCGGCATCACGGTCATCGCCGGGGACGCGGGCTTCCTCACCATGATCCTCATGATGCTGGTCATCAACGCCCGGTATCTCCTTATGGGCTGCGTGCTGAGCCAGAAGCTCTCCCCCGACCTCTCCCTGGGGCACCGGATGCTGATGGCCTTTGACCTGACGGACGAGATCTTCGGTCTGGCGGTGGCCCAGCAGGGAATGCTGGACCCCTGGTACTACTACGGCGCCATGTGCGCCGCCCTGCCGGGCTGGAGCTGCGGCACCGTGGTGGGCGTGTTGCTGGGGCAGAGCCTGCCGGAGTGGGCCGTCAGCGGCTGCTCGGTGATGCTCTTCGGCATGTTCATCGCCATCATCCTGCCGGAGGGGAAGCGGAACCCGGTGGTGCTGGGCTTCCTCCTTCTGAGCTTCCTCTGCAGCTGGGCGGGCGCCAAGCTGCCGCCCCTGGCCCAGCTCTCTGAGGGGATGCGCATCCTGGTTTTGACGGTGATCCTGGCCGCCCTGGCGGCGGCGCTCTTTCCCCGGAAGGAAGAAGAGGAGGCGGCGGAATGAAGGCCTGGCTCTATATTCTGGTGATGGCCCTGACGACTTACCTGATCCGGGTGCTGCCGCTGACGCTGATCCGGCGGCCCATCCGGAGCGTTTTCCTGAAGTCCTTCCTCTACTACGTGCCCTATGTGACGCTGGCTGTGATGACCTTCCCCGCCATCACGGAGGCCACCCAGTCCCCCATCGCCGGGTGGGCGGCCATGGGCGTGGGGCTGGTCTGCGCCTGGTTCGGCCTGGGGATGCTGCCGGTGGCCATCCTCTGCTGCGGGACCGTCATTGTCCTGGAAGCCATCCTGCTTTGAGCGAAACGCCGCTGCGGTCCGCCGCGGCGGCGTTTTCTTCTTGCGCGGGAGGGGGTTTTCCGCTAGAATAGAGGGGAATGAGACCGGACTTTGGGACCGCTTCCGTGAGAGACTGGAAGCAGACGAGAGGAGGAAACACGGATGGCAGAGGGAAAGATCATCCCCTTCCCCGCCCAGGACCCCTGGGAGCGGATGGAGGGCATGACAGCGGAGGAGCTGGCGGAGTTCCTGGCGGAGCTTCTTGCCCAGCGGCAGGAGATGGACGCCGCCGAGCCTGACGAGGCGGACGAGGAAGCCTATGAGACCTGGGCGGACGCCCACGAGGAGCTGGAGGACCTCATCGACGAGGTGAGGGACCGGCTGGAGGAGTGAACATGGAGTATAACAAAGCGATCACAGACCTGGCCATCGGGGACGCCATTGAGGGCTTTTACCTGCTGCGCTCGGCCCAGAGCAAGATCACCAGCACCGGGAAGCCCTTCCTGATCCTGACCCTGGCGGACCGGACCGGGGCCGTGGAGGGCAAGGTCTGGGACTACGCCGGGCCCATCGGCCGGGCGGACGAGGGCAAGGTCGTGAAGATCCGGGGCAATGTGGGCGAGTACCGGGGCAGCGTGCAGATCACGGTGGACCGCATCCGCCTGGCGGCGGAGGGGGACCCGGTGGACCCGGCGTCCCTGGTGCCGGAGGCGCCCATTGAGCAGGACGCGGCCATGGCGGAGGTCCGGCGGTACCTGGCCTCCATCCAGGATGCGGACTACCGGGCGGCGGCGGAGGAGCTGCTGCGGCGGCACGGGGAGGACTTCCCCCTCATCCCCGCCGCCAAGAGCGTGCACCACGGCTTCCGGATGGGGCTTCTGATGCACACGGGGAACATGCTGAAGATCGCGTACTTCCTGGCGGGGCTCTATCCCGAGGTCATCGACCGGAGCCTGCTGCTGGCCGGGACCTTCGCCCACGACCTCGCCAAGGCGAGGGAGTTCCAGCTCTCGGAGCTGGGGCTGGCCACGGACTACACCGTGGCGGGGCAGCTTCTGGGCCATCTTGTGATGGGGGCCCAGGAGGCGGCGGAAGTCACGAAGGCGCTGGGCATCCCGGAGGAGAAGGGGATGCTGCTCCAGCACCTGATCCTCTCCCACCACGGGGAGCCGGAGTTCGGCGCGGCGGTGAAGCCCGCCTGCGCCGAGGCGGAGCTCCTCAGTTACATCGACGGCATCGACAGCCGGATGGAGATCTGCCGGGAGGCCCTGGCGGAAACGGAGACAGGCCGCTTCAGCGAGCGCATCTTCGCCCTGGACGGGCGGCGGATGTACCGGCACGAGTGAGGGAATAGGCCCGGACGCGGGACGTCCGGGCCTTTCGTGAAAATTTGGTAGGAAACGGAGGGGACGGCATGGACAAGCAGGAAGTTTTGCGGCGCTACTTCGGCCACGGGGAATTCCGGGAGGGGCAGGAGACCCTGATCGACGCCCTGCTGGCGGGGCGGGATGCCCTGGGCATCATGCCCACCGGCGGGGGCAAGTCCCTCTGCTATCAGGTGCCGGCACTGCTGCTGCCGGGGGTGACGCTGGTGATCTCACCCCTCATCTCCCTGATGAAGGACCAGGTGATGGCACTGGAGAAGGCGGGCGTCCCGGCGGCGTTTCTCAACAGCTCCCTCTCCGCCATGGAGTGGCGGGCGGTCTACGACGGGCTGCGGCAGGGGGCCTACCGGCTCCTCTATGTGGCTCCGGAGCGGCTGGAGGCGGAGAACTTCTCCGCCCTGGCGAAGGAGCTGACCATCCCTCTCGTGGCGGTGGACGAGGCCCACTGCATCTCCCAGTGGGGGCAGGACTTCCGGCCCAGCTACCGGCGCATCGCGGACTTTCTCTCCTCCCTGCCCCGGCGGCCCGCCGTGGGGGCCTTCACCGCCACGGCCACGGACCTGGTGCAGCGGGACATCGTGGCGCTGCTGGGGCTCCGGGACCCGGTGCGGGCGGTGACGGGCTTTGACCGGCCCAACCTCTTTTTCGACGTGCGGCAGCCCCGGAACAAGGGCACCGCCCTGCTGGAGCTGCTGCGGCAGCGGGAGGGGCGCAGCGGCATCGTCTACTGCGCCACCCGGGCCACGGTGGAGCGGCTCTGCGAGGCCCTGCGGGAGCACGACATCCCGGCGACGCGGTACCACGCCGGGCTCTCGGAGGAGGAGCGGCGGCAGAACCAGGAGGATTTCCAGTTCGACCGCTGCCCGGTGATGGTGGCCACCAACGCCTTCGGCATGGGCATCGACAAGTCCAACGTCAGCTTCGTCCTCCACTACAACATGCCCAAGAGCGTGGAGGCCTACTACCAGGAGGCCGGGCGGGCCGGACGGGACGGGGAGAAGGCGGACTGCATCCTCCTCTACTCCGCCGCTGACGTGGCCACCGCCCGCTTCCTCATCGAAAGCAGCAGCGGCGGGGACCTGCCGCCGGAGAAGGCGGAAGAGGTCCGACGGCAGGACTACCGGCGGCTCTCGGCCATCACCGGCTACTGCCGGAGCACCCGGTGCCTCCGGGGCGAGCTGTTGGACTACTTCGGCCAGGCCCACGCGGAGCGCTGCGGAAACTGCGGCAACTGCCTGGGGGACTTCCGCTGGGAGGACATCACCCGGGAGGCGCAGATGATCCTCTCCTGCGTGCTGCGGGTGCGGGAGAAGCTGGGCTTCTCCGTGGGGAAGACCCTCATCGTCCGAACGCTGCGGGGCAGCCGGGATGCGCGAGTGCTGCAGCTGGGGCTGGACCGGGTCTCTACCTACGGGCTCCTGGCGAAAGTGCCGGCGGCTCAGATCCGGACCTGGATGGACCATCTGGAGCTGGAGGGCTATCTTCGGGTGGACGGGACCCACGACACCCTGGAAGTCACGGGCAAGGCCCGGGGCATCCTCTTTCAGGGGGAGACCGTGTCGCTCCCCGTCCGGGCGGACCGGCAGCCGGAGCGGAGCCGGCGGCGGAAGGCCGCGGCCATCCCCCCGGCGGAGGACGGGCTCTACGACGCCCTGCGCTCGGAACGGATGCGCATCGCCCAGGCCGAGGGCGTCCCGGCCTACGTGGTCTTCTCCAACGCGGCCCTTGCCGACATGGCGGCGAGGCGGCCCCGGAGCCTGGCGGAATTCCTGGAGGTCTCCGGCGTGGGCGAGGTGAAGGCCCAGCGCTACGGTGAGGCGTTTCTGCAGGCCATCCGGGCATTTGAGGAACGGTGAAGGACCGCTCCCCGGCGGAAAACAGAAAAAGCGGCGGCGTGACCTTCGTCTCGCCGCCGCTTTCCTCAGCGCTCCATCCCCTCCCGCAGCTTCCCCAGCGCCCGCTTCTCGATGCGGGAGACATAGCTGCGGCTGATGCCAAAGGCGGAGGCGATCTCCCGCTGGGTCAGGGGGACGGTGCCGCCGAGGCCGTAGCGCAGGCGGATGATCTCGGCTTCCCGGGCGGTCAGCACCTCCCCCACCAGGCGGCGGAGCTTCCGGGCGCTCTCCTGCTGGTGGAGATCCTCCAGGAGGGTATCCTCCGTGCCCACGATGTCGATGAGCTCCAGGGCATTGCCCTCCTTGTCGGTCTCGATGGGGTCCGAAAGGGACACCTCCCCCTGGAGCTTCCGCTGGGAGCGGAAGTACATGAGGATCTCATTCTCAATACATCTCGCGGCGTAGGTGGCGAGTCTTGCGCCTTTGGTGTGGTCAAAGGTCGAGATGGCCTTGATGAGGCCGATGGTGCCGATGGAGATGAGGTCCTCCTGGTCGGCGGACTGGGTGTAGTACTTCTTCACCACATGGGCCACCAGGCGCAGGTTATGCGAGATCCCCGGCGGCAGCCCGCTCCAGGCAGTTTCGCTCCTCCTCCGGCCGCAGGGGCCGGGGGAAGGAGTCCCCGCCGGAGAGGCGCAGGGTCAGAAGCAGGCTGTTGGCAAAGAGCAGCAGCGCGGCAGAAAGCATGGAATTCCCCCCTTCCCTGCACCCTATGCGCCGAAGACCAGTCCCTATGCGCCTTGACAGGCCCGGCCCGCTCCGCTATCATGGAGGGGTCAGGGGGGATCCGCATGGCCTGGTGGGTCTACATGCTCCGCTGCCGGGACGGCAGCCTCTATACCGGCGTGACCACCGATGTGGAGCGCCGCTTCGCCCAGCACCGGGCCGGGACCGGGGCCAAATATACCCGCTCCCACCCGCCGGAGGCCATCGTCTACCGGGAGGAGCTGCCGGACAAGCCCGCCGCCCTGCGGCGGGAGCTGGCCATCAAGGGCCTCCGGCGGGAGGCAAAGCTGCGGCTCATCGAGAACGCCGGAGCCGCCCCCGGGAACCCGGACAGCAGATAAAAAAGAGGACGGACGGTTTGCGTCCGTCCTTCTTCTATTATACGGAAAGGGAGGCTGAGAGCTCCAGGCCGGGGTTGTGCTTCGTGAGGAAGCCCACGGACCACTCGCCGCCGAAGGCCACGAGGTAGTTGTCCCGGAAGTCCTGGAGGATCTTGGAGCCCGTGCAGAGCTCGATCTCCCGGGGATCGCCATTGCAGGCGGTGATGCGCCGCAGGTGCTCGTAGGGCAGGCCGCTCATGCGGAGCTCCACGCCGTACTCCGAGCGCATCCGGTACTCAAAGACATCGAACTGCAGGGTACCCACGACGCCCACGATGACCTCCTCGAGACCGGCATCCGGGATCTTGAAGATCTGGATGGCGCCCTCCTGGGCGATCTGCTCAGCGCCCTTCATGAACTGCTTGCGCTTCATGGTGTCCTTGGGGCTGACCCGCATGAAGTGCTCCGGCTCAAAGGTGGGGATGCCGGAATACCGGAACTTCTTCCCCGGCACGGTGACGGTGTCGCCGATGGAGAACATGCCGGGATCGAAGACTCCGATAATGTCCCCGGCATAGGCCTCCTCCACGATCTCCCGCTCCGCCGCCATCATGGTCTGGGGCTGGGAGAGGCGCATCTTCTTGCCGGTCTGGACGTGGTAGTACTCCGTGTCCCGCTGGAACTTGCCGGAGCAGATGCGCAGGAAGGCCAGGCGGTCCCGGTGAGCCTTATTCATGTTGGCCTGGATCTTGAAGACGAAGGCGGAGAAGTCCTCGCTGAAGACATCCACCTCTCCCTGGTCGCTGACCCGGGGCAGCGGGGACGTGGTGAGGTGGAGGAACTCCTCCAGGAAGGGCTCCACGCCGAAGTTGGTGAGGGCGGAGCCGAAGAACACCGGGGAGAGCTGGCCATTCCGGACCGCGTCCAGGTCAAACTCCCGGCCCGCGCCCAGGAGCTCGATCTCCTCCCGCAGGGCATCCGCCTTGGCGCTGCCGATGAGCTCATCCAGGGCGGAGCTCTCCAGGTCCGCCTCCACCAGGCCAGCCTTGCGGCCCTTGCCCTCGGAGGAGAAGAAGAGGATGCTGCTCTTTTCCCGGTCGTAGACGCCCTGGAACTCCTTGCCGCAGCCGATGGGCCAGTTCATGGGGTAGGTGTCGATGCCAAGCTCCCGCTCCACCTCCTCGCAGAGGTCCAGGGGGGCCTTGGTCTCCCGGTCCATTTTGTTGATGAAGGTGAAGATGGGGATATGACGCATGGCGCAGACCCGGAAGAGCTTGCGGGTCTGGGGCTCCACGCCCTTGGCGCCGTCGATGACCATGACGGCGCTGTCCGCCGCCATGAGGGTACGGTAGGTATCCTCTGAGAAATCCTGGTGGCCGGGAGTGTCTAGGATGTTGATGCAGTAGCCGTCGTGCTGGAACTGCATGACGGAGCTGGTGACGGAGATGCCGCGCTGCTTCTCGATCTCCATCCAGTCTGAGGTGGCGGCTTTCGCCCGCTTGCCCTTGACCTCGCCGGCCTGGGCGATGGCTCCGCCGTAGAGCAGGAGCTTTTCCGTGAGGGTGGTCTTACCGGCGTCCGGGTGGGAGATGATGGCAAACGTCCGCCGCCGGGAGATCTCTTCCTGTAAGGTAGGCATAGTTCCCTTGATCCTTTCTTTCGGTGACCGGGGCGGGAAGTTCCCTGCGCCCCGGGAATTTTCTGAGACTGACACGGGACCTGATATCAAATCGGCATGTGACCTCGATCCTCGCTTTCCTGACCGGGGACGGAAGCGGCCCCGGCGATCCTTCAAAACCAATTAAAGATATCATATTCTCCCCGCTTTTGCAAGGTTTTCCACCGTTTTCCCGGAAAAACTCAACGGGAGGGAGCAAAGCTCCCTCCCGTTCCGCGCTTTTTTCACTCAGCCCGCGGCGTTTTCCGCCAGCAGGTCGTCCGTGACGATCTCATTCTCCAGGCTGAACTCCACCACAGCGCCGCTGCCCTGCCAGGAGGCCTCCCACTTCTCAAAATCCGCCTGGTCCATAGGGGCCGGGGCAAGGGCGCCGTCCTGGCCGTAGAGGTCGCCGTTCTCGGCTACGTAGTAGACGATGCCCGCCCCGCTGACATCCACGTCCTTGGGGAAGGGATTCCCGGCGTAATCCTGGGCGTAGAGACGTCCATCCCAGGCGTCTACCCGGGCGATCCGCTGATAACTGTCGCTCTCCGCGTCATAGCGATAGAGCACGTAGGGCCAGAAGTCCCCGGCCAGCCCATGGTTGTGGCTGGCGTCCGCCCGAATGCAGCCATTGTCATAGGCGGTCAGCGTCGGAAACTCAGAGAGCTCCGCCCGGAGCTTTCCGCCCTGTCCGTCCAGGATCAGCGCCACCATGGCCGCCATATAGCCGCCGTCCTGCACCAGATACAGCTCCTCGTAGCCGTCACCGTCCACATCGGCAATGTCATAGCGATAGCTGGCCTCGCCGAGGGGCAGATTCAGAACCTCCTCAAAGCCGGGGAGGGTCCCGGTGGTCCGCAGGGTCTCCACGGCGTCCTCCAGGGTCTTCCGGGCGGTCTGGACCTCCTCCGCCGTGGGGACATTGACGGGCTCCTGGCTGGAAACGCTGCCGGAAGCGCTGCCGGAAACATTGCCGGAGCCGCTGCCGGAGGCGGAAGGCTCTCCCTTCCCGCCGCAGCCGCTGAGGACCAGTGTCAGGGCCAGGAGCCCCGCAAGCATACTCTTTCTCATCCAAATTCCTCCTTCTTCCGGATGGCCGGAATTATGTTACCTCTATATGGAACCATACCCCACCGGAAAAAGCATCACAAAACGGTAACAGTTCGGTGTCAATTTTCTATCCCTTTCCCCGCTTGCGTCCGCCCCCGCTTTGGGGTACAATGGCAGGGTGATTTCTTTCAGAAGGAGGCAGCCCCATGGAGATCCGGCCCATCGCCCATATCCGCAGCGACTTCGCTGAGAAGTTCGGCATTCCCCGGCAGAGCGGCCTCGTGGAGAGCCTGGAGGCCCAGGTGGTCTTCACGCCGGAGTTCCGGAACCCGGACGCCCTCCGGGGCATCGAGGGCTTCAGCCACCTCTGGCTGATCTGGGAGTTCTCCCAGGCAAAGCGGGAGGGCTTCTCCCCCACCGTCCGGCCCCCCCGTCTGGGCGGGAACACCCGGCTGGGGGTCTTCGCCACCCGCTCTCCCTTCCGGCCCAACCCCCTGGGGCTCTCCTGCGTGCGGCTTCTGGGGGTGGAGGAAACAGCCCGGGAGGGCACGGTGCTCCGGGTGGCCGGGGCGGACCTGCTGGACGGCACGCCCATCTACGACATCAAGCCCTACCTCCCCTACGCCGACTGCCGCCCGGAGGCGGCGGGCGGCTGGACCGGCGGGGAGGCGAACCGACTGCTTACGGTAAACTGCCCAGAGGAGCTTCTCGCCCGTCTGCCGGAGGGCAAGCGGGCGGCGGCCCTGGGGGTCCTGGCCAACGATCCCCGGCCTCACTACCAGAGCGATCCGGAGCGCATCTACGGCCTGGCCTTTGCAGGCTATGAGCTCCGCTTCCGGGTGGAGGGCGAGACCCTCACCGTCATTGACATCCACCCCTCTTCCGGAAAGGAGACCCTATGATCCGACACATCCTCTTTGACCTGGACGGGACCCTGCTGCCCATGGACCAGGACCGATTCGGCGAGTGGTACCTGCCCCGCATGGCCCGGCACGCCGCGCCGGAGGGCATCCCGGCGGAGGACGTCCTGCGGCTCATCTACCAGGGCTGGGCCGCCATGGTGCGAAACGACGGCAGTGCCACCAATGAATCCGTCTTCCTCCGCTGCCTACGGAACGCCTATCCCCAGCAGGCGGAGACCATCTCCCGCGGGATGCTGGACTACTACTCCGGGCCGTTTCAGGAGGCCCAGTGGCTCACCGCCCCCTCCCCCTTCGCACAGCGCGCGGTGGCCGCCGCCGGACGGCATGGCCGGGACGTGTACCTTGCCACGAACCCCGTCTTCCCCCGGCCGGGGACGGAGATGCGCATCCGCTGGGCGGGGGTGGACCCCAGCGCCTTCCGGGACATCAGCAGCTATGAGAACAGCTCCTTCTGCAAGCCCAGCGTGGGCTACTTCCGGGAGTTCCTGCAGCGCAACGGCCTGCATCCCGAGGAGTGCCTCATGATCGGCAACGACGCCTGGGAGGACATGGCCATCCGGGAGCTGGGGGTACCGGTGTATCTCGTGACGGACTGCCTGGAGAACAAACAGGGACTGCCCCTGGACGGCGCCGCCTGGGCCGGGAGCCTGGAGGCATTGGCGGAAAAACTGGAAAATCTGACGTAAAACACTGAAACCCGGGAAACACCATGCGTGTTTCCCGGGTTTTATAAGGAATACGGCGAAGGAAAGCGCCGCCGGGAGGTCCCGGCGGCGCTTTTGGTTTTACTCGGCGGAGGGGTAGTGGACGTGGAGGAGGGCGTGGGCGTCCTCCTTCAGTCCGGTCTCGTAAAGTGCCTTCACCACGGGGTTGGACTGGGAGAACTTCATGGTGGCGTCCCGGTCGGCGGCGTAGAGGCCCTCGGCCCGCTGGCGCTTGCCCTCCCGCAGGGCGCGGGGCTGACCGGCGCCGCCCACGCAGCCGCCCCGGCAGGTCATGACCTCGATGAGGTCATAGGGGCAGGGCGCGCCCTCGTCCATGGCGTCCAGCAGGCCCCGGGCGTTGACAAGGCCGTTGACCACGCCGATGCGGATGACCCGGTCCCCCACGGGGATCTCCGCCTCCCGGAGGCTCTCGTCCCCCCGGAGGCCGGACCAGCGGATCTCCTCCACCGTGGCGTCGCTGGCATCCCTGGCGGCACGGCGGGCCACCGCCTCGGCCACGCCGCCGGTGGTGCCGAAGATCACCGCCGCGCCGGAGCCGAAGCCGAAGGGCATCTCCGGCGCCCGGCCCTCCAGCTCCAGGAAGCGGATGCCGGACTCCTGGATCATGGTGATGACCTCCTGGGTGGTGAGGACCAGGTCCACGTCCGGGCGGCCCTCCTGGGCGAACTCGGGGCGGGCGGCCTCCATCTTCTTTGCGGTGCAGGGCATGATGGCGATGTGGTAGGTCTGTCTGCCGTCCTTTTCGTCCTCGGCCCGGTACTCCTTGCGGAGCAGGGCCGCGAACATCTCCATGGGGGACTTGCAGGAGGAGATGTTCTTCAGGTACTGGGGCTTCTCGTTCTCCAGGTACTTGATCCAGGCGGGACAGCAGGAGGTGAACATAGGGAAGGGGCCGCCCTTCTCCACCCGCTCCAGAAATTCGGCGGTCTCCTCCATCACGGTGAGGTCCGCGCCCACGTTGGTATCGTAGACGGCGTCCGCGCCCATGATCTTCAGGGCGGAGACCAGCTTGTGGAGGGCGTTCTCGCCGCTCTTGAGGCCGAAGGCCTCGCCCACGGCCACCCGGACGGCGGGAGCGATCTGGAAGACCACCCGGCGCTGGGGATCGGTGAGGGCGGCCCAAGCCTTGCCCACCTCGTTCCTGATGGTGATGGCGCCGGTGGGACAGGCGGCGGCGCACTGGCCGCAGCTGACGCACTTGGTCTCGGAGAGCTTGCGGTCAAAGGCGGGCATCACCTGGGCCTCGCTGCCCCGGAAGGCAAAGTTCAGGATGCCCATGCCCTGCATCTCCTCGCAGGTGCGGACGCAGTCGCCGCAGAGGATACATTTGCCGGGGTCCCGTACGATGGCGGGGGAGGAGGTATCCTTTTCATAGGCAGGGCGGGTGTCCGCGAAGCGGACCTTGCGGACGCCGAAGCGCAGCGCCAGCTCCTGCAGGTGGCAGCTGCCGCTCTTTTCGCAGGTGGTGCAGTCCCGGCAGTGGGAGGCCAGCATCAGCTCCAGGTTCAGCCGGCGGTACTTCAGGAGCCGCATGGTGTTGGTGCGGATGCGCAGCCCGTCCCGGGGCTCCATGGAGCAGGAGGCGTCGATCTTGCCCCGCTCGTCCTCCACGAGGCACATACGGCAGGCGCCGTAGGTGGAGAGCTCGGAGTAGTAGCAGAAGGTGGGCATATCGATGCCGGCCTTGCGGATCACGGCCAGGACGTTCTTCTCCCCATCGAAGGGGACCCGCAGGCCGTCAATATACATGATTCCTTTCGCCATGGCTCAGTCCTCCTCGATGGCGTCGATGGCGCCGAAGGGGCACGCGCCCCAGCACGCGCCGCAGTGGATGCACTTCTCGTTGTCGATGACATGGGGCTGGCGGATCTCGCCGGAGATGGCCTCCATGGGGCAGTTGCGCTTGCACTTGCCGCAGCCCTTGCAGAGCTCGGCATTCACCACCAGGCGGCGCTTGCGGCCGTTGCAGATGGGACAGTGATGGTCCACCACGTGGGCAAGATACTCATTGCGGAAGTAGCGCAGGGTGCTGACCACGGGCTTGCAGGCGCTCTGGCCCAGGCCGCAGAGGGCGGTGTTGGTGATGTCCTCTGCCAGCTCCTCCAGCAGGTCCAGGTCCTCGATGCTGCCCTCGTTGGCCACGATGCGGTCCAGGATCTCCAGCATGCGCTTGGTGCCCTCCCGGCAGGGGACGCACTTGCCGCAGCTCTCGTTCTGGGTGAACTTCATGAAGAAACGGGCGGTCTCCACCATGCAGGTGTCCTCGTCCATGACCACGAGGCCGCCAGAGCCGATCATGGCGCCGATCTTTTTCAGGGAGTCGAAGTCCAGGGGCAGGTCCAGGTGCTCCTCGCTGGCGCAGGCGCAGCCGCCGGAGGGGCCGCCGATCTGCACGGCCTTGAACTTCTTGCCGTCCCGGATACCGCCGCCGATGTCAAAGACCACCTCCCGGATGGTGGTGCCCATGGGCACCTCGATGAGGCCGGTGTTGTTGACATTGCCGGTGAGGGCGAAGGCCTTGGTGCCGGGGCTCTTCTCCGTGCCGATACCGCGGTACCAGCCGGAGCCCTGGCGGATGATGCCGGGGACGTTGGCGAAGGTCTCCACGTTGTTGAGGATGGTGGGCTTGGCCCAGAGACCGTGCTCCACCGTCCGGGGAGGCTTGGTGCGGGGCATGCCCCGCTTGCCCTCGATGGAGGCGGTGAGGGCGCTGCCCTCGCCGCAGACGAAGGCGCCGGCGCCCTGGTTCACATGGAGCCGGAAGGCAAAGCCGCTGCCCAGGATGTTTTCGCCCAGAAGACCGAAATCCTCCGCCTTGGCGATGGCGGTCTTCAGGCGGCTGACAGCCAGGGGATACTCCGCCCGGACGTAGATGTAGCCCTCGTGGGCCCCGGCGGCCACGCCCGCGATCATCATGCCCTCCAGCACGCTGTGGGGGTTGCCCTCCATGACGGAGCGGTCCATGAAGGCGCCGGGGTCGCCCTCGTCGCCGTTGCAGACCACGTACTTGGTGTCGGAATCCTGCCTGCGGACGCTCTCCCACTTCCGGCCGGCAGGGAAACCGCCGCCGCCCCGGCCCCGGAGGCCGGAGGCCAGGATCTCCTGGCAGATCTCCTCGCCGCTCATCTCAAAGAGGGCCTTCTCAAAGGCGGAGTAGCCGCCCTTGGCGATGTACTCCTCCATGTCCTCGGCGTCGGACTTGCCGCAGTTGGCCAGCACCACCCGGTGCTGCTTCTTGTAGAAGGGGATGTCCTCCTGCTTGGGGTACTCGACCCCGTCCAGGGTGTAGACCAGGCGGTCGATGATCTCGCCGCCCAGGACGGTGCGCTCCAGGATCTCGTGGCAGTCCTCGGGCTTCACGTGGATGTACATGATGCCCATGGGCTCGATGTGGACCAGGGGGCCCATCTCGCAGAAGCCGTGGCAGCCGCTCATCTTCACGTGGAGGCTCTTCTCCTCGTCCGTGTGGTGCTTGAGACCGATGTAGACGGGCAGGCCCCGGCTCTCACACTCGGCCTTCAGATTCTCATAGATCTTCATGGCGCCGCCGGCGATGCAGCCGGTGCCGGCGCAGATCAGGACGGAGACCGCGCTGCGGCTGGCCTCCAGGTCCTCTTTGGCCTGGGCCTGATAGGCGTGGAACATTTCACGGGTGAGAGTGCTCATGCCTGCGCCTCCTTCTTCCGGATCTCCTCCAGCAGCTTCAGGGCTGCCTCGGGGCTCATCTGGGGATAGACCTCGCCGTCCACCGTCATGACGGGAGCCAGGCCGCAGGCGCCGAGACATGCCACCGTCTCCAGGGTGAACATGCCGTCGTCCGCCGTCTTGTGCTTGCCGTGAAGGCCCAGGTACTCATAGATGGCGTCGTAGATGGGCTGGGACTTGCGGACATGACATGCCGTCCCCGCACAGACCTTGATGATGTGCTTCCCCTTGGCCTCCAGGGAGAAGTTCTCGTAGAAAGTGGCCACGCTGTAGACATGGGCCGGACTGACGTGCAGCATCTCCGCCACCGTCACCAGCGCCCCCTCGCTGAGGTACTTATACTCGTTCTGGATCTCCTGCAGGATCGCGATGAGCTCGGATTGCCTGCTGCCGTGCTGCGTCACGATCTCCCGCACATGGGCCAGCTGATCTTCCATCCGTGGTAGTCCTCCGTTCTCTCGATTTTCGGTTCCGTGTCTCCGACTCCGGGAAAGGCAGCGCCGGTGGGCTGATTTTCCCGGAGTCGTATGACAACTCGCATTGCCTCCATTATACGAGAGGAAGAGAGTGGTTGCAAGGGAAAATGTCGGATTTTTAACATTCTCCATATTCGCTAGTTTTTTATCAAACAATTACGTAAAATTAGTGAAAAGAGAGGACACGCCTTGCGTGTCCTCTCTGCTTTTGCGCATTTCCGATCCTGTTACGTTTCCTGCCAGACATGGCGGTAAAGCCGGGAAGGGACGCTCTCCCCCTCCCCCAGGGCGGGGCAGTGATACGTCCAGCCGTAGCGCTCGTAGAAATGGTCGTGGTCCGTCATGAGATAGAGGGTGTCGATGCCCCGGTCGTGGAAATCCCGGCAGACGAAGGCCAGGAGCTGCCCGGCGATGCCAAGGCAGCGGTGCTCCGGCTCCACGAAGACGGCGCAGACGTTGGGACGGAGGTCCGGACGGTCGTGGAAGTCATTTTCGATGACGCCGCAGCCGCCCACGATGCGCTCCCCCTCCCGGGCCAGATACCACTCCGGCACGGGGGCGGCGGCTTTCAGGGCCTCCTCCATGCTCTCCTCATAGGCGGAGAGGGGGATGCCCCACTTTCCGTGGAACCAGGCGGCAGCCTGGGGCAGAAGCTCCGGGTGCCGGGAGATGCGCAGGATGTCCATGGAAGTCTCCTTTCTCAGGGGGTCATTGGGTGGCCCGGGTGGAGGTGCGGAGGCTGATGCCGGCGTAGTACTGGGCCAGCTCTCCGTTCACCAGGATGCGGACCTCCTGGACGGAGTCCAGGGAGGCCAGGGAATCCCGCAGGGCCTGGAGGGCCAGGCCGGCCTCCTCCCGGTCGGTGTCCGCCGGCACGGTGGAGGAGAGGAGGTTTGCGTAGCAGACGCCGTCATCCAGCCAGACGGACTGGATGGCGAACCAATCCGGCAGGGCGGAGCGCCAGTCCCGGTCCCAGGGGCCCTGGCGCAGGGCGGCGACCAGGGCCTCCGCCTGGGTGTCGCCCTCGTAGAGGTCCAGGGTCCGGGGCACGGCGGTGAGCCGGCCCTCGGGGTCGATGGCATAGAGGGTGACATCCACCGTGGCCACCACGTCCTCCGTGCTGGAGAGGAGGACATCCTTCGGGCGGAAGCGCTGGCTGTCCCGGTAGCTGAGCTCCTGCCCCCGGACCAGGATGGAGACGGAACGGATGGCGGAGAGCTGGGTCAGGGTCAGGGTGATGCAGTAGTCCGCCAGGGTCAGGTCGATGCCGGAAAGGTTCCGGTAGGCGGAGCTCAGGTCCACCTTTGCGTGGGAGCCCCGGATCTCCACGCCCAGAAGACGGGTCCCCTCCGGGAAGGGGGACTGCAGGTCGCTCCCGGCGGGGCCGGAGAGGAGGGCGTTCATCAGGTCCTCCGCCTGGGTCCCGGTGGGGGAATCGCTCTCTTTCGGAAGGGTGGAGACCTCGCCGGCGATGGCGTCGCCGCCGGCGGCGCGGTCCAGGTCCCGGACCAGGTAGTAGAGCTGGCAGTTCTTCTCCTCCTGGGCGGCGGTGGCGGCGGCCGCCGCGGCGCAGCTGGAGAGCGTCAGCGTCAGGGCCAGCAGGAGACAGAGGAGCCGGTTTCTTCTCATGCTTCCTCCCCTCCCTCCTCCGCCTGGGGCCAGCGGACGGTGAAGACCGCGCCGCCGCCGGGGCGGTTGGCGGCGGAAATGCTGCCGCCGCGCTTTTCCAGGGTATCCCGGACGATGGAGAGGCCCAGGCCCGTGCCGCCGGCGGCCCGGGAGCGTGCCTTGTCCACCCGGTAGAAGCGCTGGAAGATCTTCGTGAGCTCCTCCTCCGGGATGCCGACGCCTTCGTCCGCCACGGTGAGGAGGACCTCCTCCCCCTGGCGCTTCAGCTCCACCTCTACCCTGCCGCCGTCCCGGTTGTACTTGACGGCGTTGTCCACCAGGTTATAGATGATCTGGCGGGTCTCGTCCATGCTGCCGAGGATGCGGCAGCCCTCCTCCGCCTGATAGGTGAGGGTGATGTCCCGCTCCTCCGCGATGAGCTCCATCATCCGCAGCACCTGCTCCAGGATGGGCAGGGGGTCCACCACGGCGGCGGAGGGGAGCACGTCCCCATCCAGCCGGGTCAGCTGCAGCAGGTCCTCCGTGATGCGGCTGAGGCGGTTGGCCTCCTGGCCGATGTCCGCCACGAACTCCCGGGTGGTGGCCGGGTCGATGCCGTCCGTCTGCAGGATGGAATCCGTCAGCAGGCGGATGGCGGCAAGGGGGGTCTTCAGCTCGTGGGAGGCATCCGAGACGAAGCGGCGGCGGGCCTCCTCCGTGGTCTGGAGGCGGTCCGTGAGGCTGTTGAACTCCTGGGCGATCTGGGAGAGCTCGTCCCGTCCCTCCACCGCCGCCCGGTGGGAGTAAGCTCCCTCCCGGACGGAGCGGATGGCCTCCAGCAGCTCCCGGATCTGCCGGGTCAGGACCCGGGAGAGCACGGCGGAGAGGGCCACCACAATGGCGGCCACGATGCCGCTGACCCGCAGGAGGTTCCGCTGGAAGCCCGCCAGGAGCTCTGCCTGCTCGGTGTCGTACTCATAGGCGTAGACGGCGCCGATGATCTGGTTGCGGTACATGACGGGGGTGGCGGCGCCGGTGCGGAAGGCGCCGTTTTCATAGCGGCTGGCGGCGCTGTCATAGCCCCGGAGGGCCTGGACCACCTCGGCATAGAAGACGTACTGCCCCTGGGCGGAGCCGGTCTCCCGGGTGTCGTAGAGGATGCGGCCGCTGCCGTCCGTCACCAGGATCCGGGAGAGGCCCGCCTCCTCCGCTGTCAGCATGGCGCTGCCCACGTTCTCCTCCGTCAGGCGCTCCAGGGGGCTCAGGGAGGTGGCGATGACGGAGACGCTGCTCTGCATGTTGGCGACCTTGGAGTGGAAGACCAGGTCCTGGGACACCAGGACCGGGTAGGTATTCAGCAGCACCAGCACCGCCGCGATGATGAGGATGTAGCTGAGGCCGAACCGCGCCTGCAGGCTGCTCCGGCGGCCCCTTCTCTCGGTCTTATCCCTTGAAATAGTAGCCCACTCCCCACTTGGTCAGAATGTATTCCGGCTCTGCCGGGTTGCGCTCCAGCTTCTCCCGCAGGCGGCGGATGTGGACATCCACCGTGCGGTAATCCCCGGCGTAGGAGTAGCCCCAGACCACGTTCATGAGGTTCTCCCGGCTGTAGATGCGGCGGGGATTGCGCATGAGGAGCTCGATGAGGTCATACTCTTTCGCCGTAAGCTCCACGGGGTTTCCATCGAGGCTTGCCGAGCGCTCCTCGGTGTTCAGGGTGATGCCCCCGGCGGAGAGGCACTTCCCCGCCATGCGCTGGGTGCCCGCCGCCCGGCGGAGCAGGGCCCGGACCCGGGCCTTCAGCTCCAGGATGTTGAAGGGCTTGGTCAGGTAGTCGTCCGCCCCGGACTCAAAGCCCATGAGCTTGTCGGCGTCCTCGCTCTTGGCCGTCAGCATGATGATGGGTATATTGGAGAACTCCCGGATGCGCATGCAGGCCTCCAGCCCGTCCAGTTCCGGCATCATCACGTCCAGGATGATGAGGTCGAAGCGCCCGTTCCGGGCCAGCTCCACGGCGGCGGCGCCGTCGTAGGCGCAGTCCACCTCATAGCCCTCGTTCTCCAGGTTGAACTTCATGCCCTTCACCAGGAGCTTCTCGTCATCCACCACTAAGATCCGCATGGGGACTCTCCTTTCCGTCCTCCGCCGGCGTTTCCCCGGCGGTCTCTTCCTCCGTTTTGCCCTCCCCCACCGTGACCTCCGGCAGGAGGGCTTCCAGCTTCTTCTCACCGATGCCGGAGACATTGCCCAGCTCCTCCACGCAGGTAAAGGGGCCGTGCTCGGCCCGGTAGGCAAGGATGCGCTCCGCCAGCACCTCTCCCACCCCGGGGAGGGCCATCAGCTCCTCCTTCGTGGCGGTATTCAGGTCCAGGGGCTCCGGCAGCTCATAGGTAAAGTCCTCCCCCGCCTCCGTGGTCACCTGAAAGCCGCTGTCAGACCGGGCTCCGGCATCCCGGGCCTGGAGGAGCCCCGTCAGCAGAAGGAAGGCCGCCGCCACTGCCAGGAGGCATTTTTCGGTTTTCCCAAGTTTTCCTCTCATGTCGGCGGTTGAACTCCCTCGGAAAATTTGTTATACTGTCAGTATCGGTCGATTTTTCGGGAACCGTGGGGCGCATCCGCCCCCTTCCCTTTTACTATACCACAGATCGGGAGAGATGGATATGAGATTCCGCCGCTTTTTTTCCGCTTTTTTCTGCGCCGTCCTGCTGCTGAGCCTCTGCCCCTCCGCCATGGCGGCGGAGGACAAGGAGCTGCCCAGCATCGACATCCAGGCCAAGGCCGCCCTGCTGCTGGACCAGAACACCGGCAAGATCGTCTACGCCAAGAATGAGCACGAGGAGCTCTACCCCGCAAGCCTCACCAAGATCATGACGGCCCTGCTGGTGCTGCGGGCGGTGGATGAGGGCAAGCTCACCATGGACCAGAGCATCACGGCCAGCGAGTCCGCCTTCGAGACTCTTCACGACGACGGCTCCTCCGCCGGGATCAAGGCGGGAGAGATCCTGACGGTGCGGCAGCTGCTCCAGTGCCTCCTCATCGTCTCCGCCAACGAGGCGGGGACCATTCTGGCGGAGGCGGTGTCCGGCTCCGTCAGCGCCTTTGTGGAGGAGATGAACGCCGAGGCACAGGCTCTCGGCTGCGAGAATACCCACTTCGTGAATCCCACGGGGCTCCACGACCCCCAGCACTATACCTCCGCCTGGGACCTTTCCCTCATCGCGACGGAGGCCCTGAAGTACCCGGACTTCCTCACCATCTGCGACAGCATCAAGGAGATCATCCCCGCCACCAACCTCTCCTCGGAGCGGGTACTGCGGACCACCAACTACCTCCTGGACACCTGGCGGGCCCTGGGCTACCGCTACCGCAATGCCCACGGCATCAAGACCGGCTCCACCTCGGATGCCGGGTACTGCCTGGTCTCCAGCGCGGAGAAGGGGGAGCTGCGCTTTCTCAGCGTGGTGATGGGCTGCGAGCGGGTGGTGGACGCCAGCGGCAAGGCCGACGTGAAGAGCTTTTCCGAGACGAAGCGGCTCTTTGAGTGGGGCTTTGAGAACTTCTCCTACAAGACCGTCCAGTCCGTCAATGACATGCTGGCCTCCATCCCCGTGACCCTCTCCCAGGAGACCAACAGCGTGGTGCTACACCCTGCGGAGGACGTGGTGGTGCTGCTGCCCAACGCCCTCTCCGCGGACGATCTCAAGCGGGTCATCCGCTTTGAACGGCAGTCTGTGGAGGCGCCGGTCCAGGCCGGCGAGGTCCTGGCGGAGGCGGTGCTCAGCTATGGGGACACGGAGTACGCCGCCATCCCTCTCGTGGCGCTGAACGACATCGACGCCTCCCGCTCCCTGGTGCTGCTGGCCCAGGTGAAGGCGGTGCTGGCCAAGCCCATTGTGAAGATCGCCGTGATCCTGGTGGTAGGGCTGCTGCTGGCGCTCCTCATCTGGAAGCTGACCATCGGCCGCCGGCGCTACCGCTACGGCAAGAATGTCCGCCCCAGCCGGAACTACAAGGGCCGCAAGGGATGTTTTCGTGACTCCGCTTCATGACAGCTCGATCTTGCCATGTTCACGTTCGTACTCCGCCACGGCGTTCCGGATAAGGATCAGGATCTCGCTGTTGGCGCTGCGGCCCTCGTAGTCCGCCACGATGTGCAGCTTGTGCAGCAGCTCCTCGTCGATGCGGATGGATAAGCTCTTAATGGCCATGGTATTCCTCCAAAATAGATACAATATGCATTTACATTAGTCCCATTTTGTGTTACCATTGCCCGTATGAACGCAAAATATATCTAATATATGTTTATTGGAGGAGTTCAGATGCCGGACTACGCTTCGCTTTACCATTTTCTCTTCAACGCCATCACGGACGCTTTGGGGCATTTGGAGACAGACGCCCCGGAAACCGCCCGGAACATCCTGATCCACGCCCAGATGGAGGCGGAGGAGCGCTACTTGGCGGAGGATTAAAAAAGCGATGCCCGGAAGCTACGCTTCCGGACATCGTTCTCTTACGCGGGGAAATCACTTCTGCCCATAGTAGGCATTCGGCCCGTGCTTGCGGAAATAGTGCTTGTCCTGCAGATAGCTGGGGGCGGGGGCCACACCGGGGGCGAACTGCTCCGTGAGGCGGGCCATGTGGGCGCACTCCTCCAGCACCAGGGCGTTCTCCACGGCCTTGGCGCAGGTCTTGCCCCAGGTGAAGGGGCCGTGCTTGCAGACCAGGACGGCAGGGACGGCCATGGGGTCGATGCCGCGGTCCCGGAAGGTCTCCACGATGACCTTGCCGGTGCTGCCCTCGTAATCCTCCGCGATCTCGTCTTCCGTCAGGTGCCGGGTGCAGGGGACGGCACCGTAAAAGTAGTCGGCGTGAGTGGTGCCGTAGCAGGGCAGGTCCCGCTCCGCCTGGGCCAGGGAAGCGGCGAAGCGGGAGTGGGTGTGGACCACGCCGCCGACTTCCGGGAAGCTGCGGTAGATCTCCAGATGGGTGGCGAGGTCCGAGGAGGGCCGCAGGTCCCCCTCCACGATGTTGCCCTGAAGGTCTGTCACCACCATCTGCTCCGGCGTCATGGAGGCGTAATCCACCCCGGAGGGCTTAATGATGACGTGCTCCCCGTCCGGAGTCCGGGCGGAGACGTTGCCCCAGGTCAGGACCACCAGGCCGTACTCCGGCAGACGCCGGTTCTCCCGGCAGACTTCCTGCTTCAGTTCCTCCCACATACTGTGCTCCTTCCCCCGCCGGGTCGGCAGGTAATCGTTTTCTACCCGTAGAATACTCCATTTTGAGGGATCCTGTCAAGGGACTCTCCGGGTCTGTGCGGAAAAGAGCCCCGGCCATCGGCCGGGGCTCTTCGCTGTGACTTAACGTGCCTTCAGGCGCTTGGATCAGCCCTGGACCTCAGCCAGCAGGTTGTTCCAGTGCTCAAGGATGGCATCCTTGTTGGCGGTGAGATACTCGACGTCACGGTCGACCCACTTGATCTCGCTGGAGGGCTTCAGCCAGGCGCCCTCGGGAGCGGTGTAGCCGGCGTTGGTGTAACGCAGGGTGCCCTGCTGGGCGGCGGCCAGAGCGGTCT
>SFLD01000046.1 GCA_004553545.1 Clostridiales bacterium
CGCCTATCGGGTGGAAACGGACGGATTTTTCGGGGAGCTCTACCTCCCGGCGGAGGACAGGTTCCCGGGGAAGGCCCTCATTGCCTTCAGCGGCAGCGACGGCGGGCTGGCGCTGACCCGCGCCCTGGCGGGGGTCTTCCAGGCCCGGGGGCTCAGCACCCTGGCTCTGGCCTACGTGGGGGAGGAGGGCCTGCCCCAGGGCTTCTCCGGCATCCCCATCGAGTATGTGGAGGCGGCGGCAAAGCGCCTCCACGCCATGGGCTATGAGAAGGTCGGCCTCTGGGGCATCTCCAAGGGGGCGGAACTGGCCCTGACGGCGGGGAGCCTGCTGCCGGGCCTTGTCAACGCCGTGGTGGCGGTGGCCCCCATGAACACCGTCTGCCAGGCCTTCGTCAAGGGGAAGGGCATCGTCTTCCTGCCGGGGAGCTGCTGGAGCTTCCGGGGCCAGGAGCTGCCCTACTCCCCCCTACCGGGTGGCGAAGTTCCCCCTGGGCCAAGTGCTGCGCCAGAGCCTGCGGAACCGGGAGATGGGCATGTACGACCTCTACCTCCCCCTGGTGGAGCAGCCGGAGCCCGCCGCCGTCATCCGGGTGGAGGACATCACGGGGCCCATCCTGCTGATCTCCTCCAAAATGGACACCATGTGGCCCTCGGAGCGGGCGGCGGAGAAGATCCTGGAGCGGCTGCGGGCCCACGACTTCCCCTACGCCTATCAGCATCTCAGCTATGATTATGGCAGCCACCTCTTCGTCCCCATGGAGCTGCCCAGCGCCAAACTCTTCCGGAGCGAGCGGGGAAAAAATAGGGAGCCCGCCCGAAAAGCCCGGATGGACTCCCTGGAAAAGACCCTGGCCTTCGTCGGCCAGTGGTGAGAGGAGGGGATCCCTTGTCCAGACAGCGAATCGTGGATATTCTCGGCATCCTCGTGCCTTGCGGGCTTCTCCTGATGGCTCTGGTCTCGGAAACCGTCTCCGTCGGGACGCTGCTGGGCCTGGAGACCGCTCTCTTGGTGCTGAGCGTCCTGCGGGTCCTCCTCTTTCGCAGCATCCCGAAGGAAGCGCGGCATCCCTACCGGATGCGCTCTTCGGACGGCCCCGGGCTCTGGGGCCGGGATCTTCTGATCCATCCCTACTCCCAGGCCATCCTCGTTCTTCTCTTTCTCTGCCCCATCCTGGAAGCGCTCCGGCGGCTCCGTTCCTAGTCCCACCCATCAAAAAAGCCCTCCCGCCTTTGGCGGGAGGGCTTTCCTGCGTTTTTGAGGGAGTTACTTCTTCCACTCCTTGATGTCGGGGTTCTCGCCCACCTTCTGGTCCACGCAGAAGTAGCTGAAGTCGCCGGTGGCCAGGATGACACCCTCGGCGTCCCGGATGTCCACGTGGATGAGGCTGGTGCTGCGGCCCCGGTGGATGACCCGGTCGCCGATGCGGCGGTTGGAGAGGTAGCTGAGCTCGCCCCGCTGGGTGACGTAGGCCCGGCCGTCGGAATGGATGGCGGTGCCGCAGGCGGAGTCCGCCAGGGTGTAGAGGGCGCCGCCGTGGATGATGCCGTAGGGGTTGCAGCTGTCGGCCACCGCCGTCAGGCGCAGGACCGCGCGGTCCTCCTCGGCGGTCTCCAGCTCAATGTGGTTGTAGACGGCGAAGGCGTTGGCATAGGCCCGGGCCTGCATCCGCTGGAAAAGTTCGTCCATCGTTCTCGCTCCTTTGCCCCTTTCGGGCGAAATGAAATTACAGTGCGCTATTTTACCACAGCTTTCGCCATATTTCCAGGGTTTTTTGCATTTTTCTGCAGCCCGGCAGAGCTCTCTCCGGGGACGGCGGCTGCCGGGCAAAAATTTTTTTCGCAGAGGGCTTGACATTTGAGCGGTCATGCATATAATGAACATATGAACAGTTGTTCAATTGATAAATCGAAGGGAGGCCCACCCATGGAGGATCGCTACAACGTGGAGTGCTGCGACTTCATCCACGCCCACGAGGGCATCGTGGAGCAGGTGCGCAAGACCCTGCCGGGGGAGGATACCCTCTACGACCTGACGGAGCTCTTCCGCATCTTCGCCGACTCCACCCGGGTCCGCATCCTGTATGTGCTCTTCGAGTCGGAGATGTGCGTCTGCGACATCGCGGCGCTGCTGGGCATGACCCAGTCGGCCATCTCGCATCAGCTCCGGGCACTGAAGAACGCCCGCCTCGTGAAGTCCCGCCGGGACGGCAAGACGGTCTTCTACTCCCTGGCCGACGAGCACGTGAAGACCATCCTGGACCAGGGCATCGAGCACGTCACCGAGTAAATTTGTTGACCACCCCAAGACAAAGAAAGGTTATCAAGGAGGATGCGATCATGAAGAAGCGTTACAACCTGATGGATCTGGACTGCGCCAACTGCGCCGCCAAGATGGAGGAAGCCATCAAGAAGATCGACGGCGTCAACACCGCCACCGTCAGCTTCCTGACCCAGAAGATGACCGTGGACGCCGACGACGCCCGGTTCGAGGAGATCATGGACGAGGTCGTGGCCGTCTGCAAGAAGGTCGAGCCCGACTGCGAGATCAAGAGATAACCCCCTTCATCGGGGAAACGGTCGTTTCCCCGATGAGCCGCCCCTCTCTCCGGCGGCAAGCCGCCGGAGAAAATGGGAGAACACTCCGCTCGGGCGCCTGGCCCTGCCGAAAGGCAGGGCCAGACATTCGCTCCGTGAGAAGAATTTTTCCCGACGTACAGAAGGTGAATTGCCCCGAAGGGGCAAGAGAGACCACCCTGGGGTGCGCCGCCGGAAAAAATGATTTGATTTCTTTCCGCCTGGCGGCGGAAATGACCGCCCCTCTTTCACCGGGTGCGGACTCACAGGATAATTCCTTGAGGAAAGGATGGTTCCCATGAAAGGACTCAACAAGAAAGAGAAGAAGGTCCTGCGGCGCATCATCGTCTCGGCGGTGCTGCTCCTGATCCTGAAGCTGCTGCCGGAGCTGCCCTTCCCCGTCTGGCCCCTCTACCTGGTTCCCTACCTCATCATCGGCTACGACGTGCTGCGCAAGGCCGTCCTCGGCATCGTCCACGGCCAGGTCTTTGACGAAAACTTCCTGATGGCGCTGGCCACCGTGGGCGCCTACGGCACCGGGGATTATGCCGAGGCCGTCTTCGTCATGCTCTTCTACCAGACCGGCGAGCTCTTCCAGGACGTGGCCGTGAACCGCTCCCGGACCTCCATCTCCCAGCTGATGGACCTGCGGCCGGACACCGCCTTTGTGGAGCGGGACGGCGAGACCGAAGAGGTGGACGTGGAGGACGTGGCCGTGGGTGAGACCATCGTGGTGAAGCCCGGCCAGCGGGTGCCTCTGGACGGCACCGTCACCGAGGGCAGCTCCTCCCTGGATACCGCCGCCCTCACCGGCGAGTCCGTGCCCCGGGACGTGAACCCCGGGGACGAGATCCTCAGCGGCTGCGTCAACCAGACGGGCCTTCTCCGCATCCAGGTGACGAAGCCCAGCGAGGAGTCCACTGTCTCCCGCATCCTGGAGCTGGTGGAGAACGCCGGCGAGCGCAAGGCCAGGAGCGAGGCCTTCATCACCCGCTTCGCCCACTACTATACCCCCAGCGTGGTCATCGCGGCCCTGGCCCTCTTCCTGATCCCGTCTTTGATCCTCTGGTTCTCCCCCGTGCTGCCGGGCTTCCTGGTCGGCACCACCTGGGACGACTGGTTCCACCGGGCGCTGATCTTCCTGGTCATCTCCTGCCCCTGCGCGCTGGTCATCTCCGTGCCGCTGAGCTTCTTCGGCGGCATCGGCGGGGCCTCCAAGTGCGGCATCCTGGTGAAGGGCGGCAACCATTTAGAGGACCTGGCCAAGGTGGAGACCGTGGTCTTCGACAAGACCGGCACCCTGACCCAGGGCAGCTTCGCCGTCCGGGAGCTGCGGCCCGCGGAGGGCGTGACCGAGGAGGAACTCCTCTCCACCGCCGCCCTCACCGAGCAGTTCTCTGACCACCCCATCGCCCAGTCCCTGCGGCGCGCCTGGCAGGGCCAGCTGGACGAGAGCCGCCTCTCCCAGGTGGAGGAGGCCGCCGGCCACGGCGTGAAGGCGAAGCTCGACGGCATCCCCGTGGCGGTGGGCAACCGCCGCCTGATGGAGGAGCTGGGCCTCACCGTCCCGGACACCTCCGACCTCCCCGGCACCGTGATCTTCGCCGCGAAGGACGGCAGGTACTTAGGCTGCGTCCTCATCGCGGACCAGGTGAAGCCCGACGCCAAGGCCGCCATCGCCTCCCTGCGCCGCAGCGGCGTGAAGCGGACCGTGATGCTCACCGGCGACGCCGAGGCCGCCGCCAAGGCCGTGGCCACGGAGCTGGGTCTCGACGAATACCACGCCGGGCTCCTGCCGGACCAGAAGGTGGACCGGGTGGAGGAGATCCTGGCCAATAAGGGCGACGGCCTGGTGGCCTTCGTGGGCGACGGCATCAACGACGCCCCGGTCCTCTGCCGCTGCGATGTGGGCGTCGCCATGGGCGCCCTGGGCTCCGACGCCGCCATCGAGGCCGCCGACGTGGTCCTGATGGACGACCAGCCCTCCAAGATCGCCCTGGCCATGGCCGTGGCCCGGAAGACCATCCGCATCGTCCACGAGAACATCGTCTTCGCCCTGGCGGTGAAGGCCATCGTGCTGATCCTGGGCGCCCTGGGCAAGTCCCCCATGTGGCTGGCCATCTTCGCCGACGTAGGTGTGGCCTTCATCGCCATCCTCAACGCCATGCGCTGCCTGAACGTGAAGGAACTGGAGAAGTAAAAACCGTTTCCCCCTGCGGCGTCCCGGTTTTCCCCGGGACGCCGCCATTTTTTGCCCCGTCTTCAAAATATTTCAAAATTATGCAGCGGGCATATTGTTTTTTTCTGGAAAACCTCGTATGCTAAAGAGGTTACCTTCCCTCCCCTGCCCACGCCGGAGGCGGCGTGAGAACCGATGAAATGTGGGCTTTTACAATGAGAACGGGCAGAAAACTCCTGAGCCTGCTGCTGGCGGCGGTGCTGTGCCTGTCGCTGCTGCCGCTCCCTATCCTGGCGGAGGACCTTACGATCCCGCCGGCAGACACGGCGGAAACCGCCGCAGACGGCACCTTTGGCGCCGTTTTCCCGGACGCCATCTTCCGCGACTATGTGTGGGACACCGTCCTCTCAACCAGCCAGGATGACAAAAACTACGACAGTGTCATCACCGACGCCCAGTGGGCCGCGATCCACAGCTGGACCGGCGTAGCTGTCGGGGAACGGGACATCGCGTCCCTGGCTGGCATCGAGCACTTCACTGCCATGACCACGCTGTACTGCTCCCAGAATTCGCTCAGCACCCTGGACCTCAGCGCCAACACGGCCCTGCAGGAGCTCTACTGCGACCAAAACCAGCTGACGGAACTGGATCTCAGCCACAACGTAGCACTGCAGAAACTTTCCTGCAACCGCAACCAGCTGACCTCCCTGACCGTCGCTCCCCTCGCGAAGCTCACGCTGCTGGACTGCGGCGACAACCAGCTGACTGCCCTGGACGTCAGCGGAAGCACTGCCTTAGTCCATCTTTACCTCGCAAACAATCGCCTCACGGCGCTGGATGTCACTCAGAATGCTGCCCTTAAATGGCTGGTCTGCACCGGCAATCCGATTTCTGAGTTGGACCTCCGCAACAATCCGGCCCTTCTGCACCTCAACTGCATCAACTGCAGCCTCACGGAGCTGGATCTTGGCGCCAACACTGCCCTGACCACCCTTTACTGCGACAGCAACCAGCTGACCGCTCTGGACGTCAGTGCCAACACCGCTCTGGAGAACCTTTCCTGCCCCTCCAACCAGATCAAGTCCCTGGACCTCAGCACCAACACGGCCCTGACGCTGCTGGACTGCTGCTATAATCAGTTGGTCCGCCTGGACCTGGATGCCAATACGGCCTTGACCAGTGTCAGCCCCTACGATCAGATGCCCCAGACCGATATCGCCATCACCCAGACAGGGGATGACTATACCGTCTCCCTGAAGGACATCCTGGGGGCGGACACGGATCTCAGCCGGGTCACCGTGCAGAACAACGGGACTCTGGACACGGAGACCGGTATCGTGACCTTCCCCTACATGACCGCTTATGTCCGCTATACCTACAATACCCATTCCCCGGACAACACATGGATGCGTGTCGTGCTCCAGCTGAACCACGAGCACGAGATGCACGCTGTCAACCTGCGGGATGCCACCTGCACAGTGTACGGCGTTACGCAGGAACACTGGGAGTGCAGCCTCTACAACGGCTGCTTCCCGGACCAGGAGGGCACGACACGCCTGGTCTGGGAGAGCGTCCACAGCTACCCCACAGGCCATGATCTCTCTGACTGGACCGTCATCACAGCTACCACGGACACCACGCCCGGCCGGATGGAACAGACCTGCAGCCGCTGCAAAAACACCTATGTCCACCTCCTTCCGCCGACCGCTGCCACCTTCCAGGATATCTTCCCGGATGATGCTTTCCGCGCCTATGTGCGGGATACCGTTCTGAAGGACAGCGCAGTGGCAGATACTTCCATCCTTACCGAGGACCAGTGGACACGCATCCGTAATTGCTTTGATGTGCAAGTCTCCTCCCAAGGCATCGCCAGCCTGGAGGGCCTGCAATACTTCTGGAATCTGAGTTTCCTGAACTGTGCGGACAACCAGCTCACAGAGCTTCCCCTGCTGGAGAATCCGGAGCTGGACGTCCTCTTCTGCGGGATCAACCAGCTCACCAGTCTGAACGTCTCCCGGCTCCCCGGTCTTCGGCTCCTCTACTGCTATGAAAACCAGCTGGCAAGTCTGGACCTCAGCGCCAATCCCGTCCTTGAAAGCCTCGCCTGCGAGAATAACGCCCTGGCAGAGCTGGATGTCAGCAAGAATCCTGCCCTCGACAGCCTCAGCTGCAACTCCAACGCTCTGACGGAACTGGATGTCAGCAAAAACCCCCAGCTCACCTACCTGAACTGCGAGGATAACCACCTGACGAAGCTGGATCTCAGCGCCAACACGGTCCTGGAGCGCATTTTCTGCGGCAACAACCTGCTGCGCTCCCTGGACGTCGCGAGCGACTCCCTCCTCTTCCTGGGCTGCACCCCCCAGGGCCTCATCCGCACAGACAAAACCCCGGTGCAGCAGGCCAACGGCTCCTACGCCTTCGATCTGAAGGAAGTCCTGAACGGCGGCGATCCGCACCGGGTCACCATGCTGGACGACGGCACGCTGGACCCGGAGACCGGCATCGTCACCTATCCTGAGGATGCTTTCCCCTATCAGATCATCTACTCCTACAGCACGGGCGAGTGGGAGGCCATGGACGTGTTCCTGCTGATCCCCCACCAGCACGCCCTCACGAAGATCCCCGTCTACGCAGCCACCTGCACCGAGTCCGGCTGCAGCACTGAGCACTGGGAGTGCTCCCTCTGCGATCAGTGCTTCCTGGATGAGGCCGGAGAGCAGCTGGTCCACTGGTCCGATGTCCACGCCATCCGCATGGGCCATGACCGCCAGTCAGAGACCATCCTCATCCAGCCCACGGAGAACGCCGCCGGCCGGGCCGAGACCACCTGCAGCCACTGCGGCCAGGTCTTTCCCCGGGTCCTGCCCCCCACGAATGCCACCTTCGCCGCCGTTTTCCCGGACGACGCCTTCCGCTCCTATGTGACGGACTCCGTCCTGATACTTTCCCGGGAGGGCACGGAGGATACCGACGTCATCACCGACGCGCAGTGGGAGACCATCCGCCGCTGCCAGTTCCTGAGTGTCGCGGACCTGGGCATCCGCTCTCTGGCAGGTGTCGAGTACTTTGAGGACCTGCAGTGGCTCTACTGCAACGGCAACCAACTCACCACCCTGGACCTCCGGGACAACGCCATCCTGGAGAGCGTCTACTGCTACGATAACCAACTTACCGAACTGAACGTCACCGGCCTCTCCTTCCTGCGCTCCGTGAGCTGCGCCAACAACCAGCTGAGCGCACTGGACCTCCGCTACAACTACTCCCTGACGGAACTCTACTGCGAGAGGAATCAGTTGACGCGTCTGGATGTCAGCGGCTGCCCCAGCCTTACAGCCCTGTACTGCAATGATAACCAGCTGACCGAGCTGGATCTCAGCGGCAGAGCGGTCCTCCGCTCGCTGAAGTTCTCCGGCAATCCCCTGGTGACGCTGAACGCCAGCGGCTGCCGCAAGCTTCTGACGCTGGAGTGCCCCAACGGCAAGCTCAAGAGTCTGATCCTCACCGACTGCGATCATCTTGCGATCCTGAACTGCGACGGAAATCAGCTCACCACGCTGGACCTCAGCGGATGCTCCGCCCTTGACACTCTGAACTGCGGGCAGAATCAGCTTCGTTCCCTGGATCTCAGCAGCTGCGTCAAGCTGCGCAGCCTCTACTGCGAGGAAAACCAGTTCCTGACCCTGGACCTCAGCCAGAACACCCTGCTCACCGCCCTGGTCTGCCAGCCGCAGTCCGTCTCCGGCCAGCTTCCCCTGGCTCAGGGAGCGGACGGCAGCTTCCGCTATGACCTGAAGGCCCTGCTGGGTGAGGACACCGACCTCAGCCGGGTCACGATGGAGGACGGCGGCACGCTGGACCGGACGACCGGCATCGTCACCTATTCCATGGTGCCCAGCATCATCTCCTATGTCTATGACATCGGCGCCTCCACGCAGGAGGCGGGCATGTCCGTCATCATCTCCCTGCCCCACGTCCTCAGACTGGTGACCGCCCAAAGCGCTACCTGCACCCAGACCGGCCTTCTGGCCCATTACTACTGCTCCGATTGCGGCAAATACTTCTGGGATGAAAACGCCCAGGAAGAGACCAGCAAGGAAAACGTCACCCTCCCCGCCAAGGGGCATCGGGGCGAATGGACCGTGACGGTGGAGCCCACCGCCAGCACCTCCGGCAGCCGGGAACTCACGTGCACAGTCTGCCGCACCAAGCTGACGGAGACCCTTCCCGCCACCGGACTCTTTGCCAGCGTCTTCCCGGACATGGTCTTCCGCGCCTATGTCACCGGCACTGTCCTGGCCAGTTCCACCGAGCCCAAGGGTGATTCTGACCTCATCACTGAAACCCAGTGGGACATGATCCGCAGCTGGCAGATCATCCGCCTCAACCGGGTAAACAGCAGCGAGGCCAAGGCCTCCTCTCTGGAGGGCATCCAGTACTTCACCGGCCTCACCGTGCTGGACTGCGCCGGAAATCAGCTCTCCACCCTGAACCTCAGTACCCTCACAAAGCTGACGCAGCTGGACTGCGGCAGGAACCGCCTCACAAGCCTGGATGTCAGCCAGAACACGCAGCTGAAGATCCTGGCCTGCGGCGAGAACGCCATCTCCTCCCTGGACCTGCGGAATAACAGCGCCCTTGAGAGCATCGTCTGCTACAGCAACCCTCTCGGCTCCCTGCTGCTGGGGGAGAAGTCTGCTCTCACCTCCCTCATCTGCTACGATAGCCGGCTGAGATCCCTGGACCTCAGCGCCGCGCCGAAGCTGGAGATCCTGCTCTGCAGCGGCAACCAGCTCACCTCCCTGGACCTTAGCGTCAACACCGCCCTGAAGAGCGGGAGCAATGATGTCTACTACGGCCGCCAGAAGGTGTTCTCCTCCCAGCCCGTCCAGGGCCAGGAGGACGGCAGCTATACCTTTGACCTTGGTGCCCTCCTGGGCTCCGCAGCGAAGACCGCCAATGTCACCATGGCGGACGGCGGCACGCTGGACCGGACGACCGGCATCGTTACCTATTCGCAGCAGCCCGCAGAGATCTGCTACCGCTGCAGCATCCCCGGCCGTGACGACATGGACGTCACCGTCACAGCGCTGGTCACTCAGGCGGAGATCCGGAACGACGCCATCTCCCTCACTGTCGCGGAGCAGGTGCCTCAGGTGTACTTCGCGGCCTATACCGAAAACGGGCAGATCGTCGGCATCTACGACGCCATCTGGGCCGGTGACCGCTACGTGATCCAGGCCCCGGAGAACGCCGCAAGCTACCGCTGGAAGGCTTTCTTCGCCGACGGCAGCTTCGTGCCGGAGACCTGGGCCTACGAATTCAGCTTCCAGTGATCTCGACACGATCCCAACAGAATCAACAACCCGGCGGGACGAAAGTCCCGCCGGGTTGTTTCCATCTCCCCATGCTGCGCCCATCTGATCCCCGGTGCAACACGGGTGCAACAAAATCGGCTGCGGTGCAACAGATTTTGGAAAATTTTAGCCTAAAACTTGTTTTCGAGATGATATAAGGATGCAAGTTTCTTCCATACCGGAAGTTCAAATCCTGCACAAAAGATGTTAAAAAGGCGCTATTTGCTTTGAAAACACAAGAAAACAGCAAAAAGCCGCGTTTCCGAAGAAACGCGGCTTTGGTGGACGGTACAGGACTCGAACCTGTGACCCCCTGCACGTCAAGCAGGTGCTCTAGCCAGCTGAGCTAACCGTCCGAAGCGAACATGTATAAGATACACGAAAGGCGGCAATTTGTCAACAGTTTTCTTGCGCTTTTTCAAAAAATTTGCTATGCTGGGGAAAGTCCTTTGAAAATCACCCATCAGGAGGTCAAGATCATGCAAACTGCCGCTCTCGTTACCGGTTCCAGCCGGGGCATCGGCCGGGCCGTGGCCCTGGAGCTGGCCCGCCAGGGCTGGGATCTCTGCGTCAACTACCATGAGCGTGCCGACGCCGCCGCTGAGACCGCCCAGGCCGTCCGGGCCCTGGGCCGCCGGGCCATCACCGTCCAGGCCGACGTCTCCGACCGCTCCGCGGTGGGCGCCATGGTGGAGCGCTGCCAGGCGGAGCTGGGAGAGATCGGCGTCCTTGTCAACAACGCCGGCGTCGCCGGGCAGGCCCTCTTTCAGGACGTGGACGACGCCCTCTGGGACCGCTACTTCGGCGTGAATCTCCAGGGCGCCCGGAACACCGTCCAGGCGGTGCTGCCCGCCATGCTCCACGAAAAGCGCGGCAGCATCGTCAACATCTCCTCCATCTGGGGCCTCCGGGGCGCCAGCTGCGAGGTGACCTACTCCTGCACCAAGGCGGGCATCATCGCCCTGACCCGGTCTCTCGCCATGGAGCTGGCTCCCTCCGGCATCCGGGTGAACTGCGTGGCGCCGGGGGTCATCGAGACCGACATGGTGCGCGTTCTCGGCCAGGAGACCCTGGACCAGCTGGCCTCGGACACTCCCCTGGGCCGCCTGGGCCAGCCGGAGGACATTGCCCACGCCGCCGCCTTCCTGGCCTCCGACAAGGCCGGGTTCATCACCGGGCAGGTGCTGACGGTGGACGGGGGCTTCATCGGCTAATAGGATTTCGCCGGAATGTACCGAGGAACATTCCGGCGAGAGAACGCCCCGTGCTGTCCTTTGGACGGCACGATGGCACACGGCCCCTCCGGCATCGCCGGAGGGGCCGTGCACTTCGCTTTGGCGCAAAGAGGGTCCGGTCCCATAGGGACCGGACCCTCTTCACACGTCGCTCCGTGAGAGGGATTTTTCGCCGCGTACACGCCGCGGCGAAAAATGATCTTGTTCTTTCCGCCGGGGGCGGAAACCAGGAAGGGGCTTTCGGCCCCTTCCTGGACTATTCCCAGGACGCTGGGACGGGAGACGTGGGGTCCCCGGTCGGCTGCCCGCTTCTATTGGGGGTACCTGCTTCCGGCTCGCCGCGAAGCGGCTTTGCCGGGGGTGGGGCCGCTGCGGCGGCAGGACGGGCGCGGACGCTTCGCTGCGCGCCGGGGACGGGTCAGCGGAGCGTTTGCAGGAACGCATCCACCGCCTGGTTGAACTCCGCCGGGCGCTGGTTTGCGAGAAAGTGCGTTCCGGGAAGGATCACCAGTCTCGCGCCCGGGATGCTCCCGGCGATCTTCCGGCTGTGGGACTCCCGGATCATATCCCTCGTCCCGCAGAGGACCAGCGTGGGCATCGTGATCCGCGCCAACTCATCGCACCTGATGTTGGGTTCATTCACCATCAGGCCCAGCATCTCCGCGTTTTTCCGGGCCTCCGCCGAGCGGGCGGCGAAGTGCCGCGCGATCCGGTAGCCGATCTCGATGGGAAGCTGCGTGCTCCGCTTCACCCCTGCGGGGTCCAGGTTTCCGCCGTTTAAAATCAGGGCCTTCACCCGCTCCGGATGCTCCATGGCGAACCGCATCGCGATGTTCGCCCCGTCCGAAAAGCCCAGGAGCACCGCATCCGCGATCCCGTGGATCTCCAGGAAGTCCAGGAGGTCCCGGGCGAACTGCCGGATGGTAAACGGTGCACTGCCCCTGGGGGACTTCCCGTGGCCCCGGGTATCCAGCGCGATGACACGGTATCTATCCTGGAAATGCGCGATCTGATGCCGGAAGTAAGAGCTGTCCTCCCCGTTTCCGTGCAGGAGGATCAGCGGCTCCCCGCTCCCCTTTTCCTGATAGGACAGCGCAATGTCCATGCCCTTACGACTCGTCCTTCCCCGGCAGGGGCATGGTGTGGAGCATCACCCGGCCCAGGCAGACCAGGCTCCGGCCGCTCTCGGGGGGCAGCAGGATGTCCGCGTCCGCCCGCTTCCGGTTCAGGGAGAAGAGGTAGACCATGCCCAGAGGGTCCCGGTAGTACTGCTTGCAGAACATCTCCCCATCCACGCAGAAGATGCCGGCGTCGCCGCTGCGCAGGGGATCGTGGTTCACGTAGGCCACGCCGCCGTCCCGGAGGAAGGGCTCCATGGAGTCCCCCTGGATGCGCACGGCGAACTCCGCCGCCGGCGGCACGTCCCCCTGGACGGTGAGGTAATCGAAATCCTCCCCGAAGACCGGGGCGGCATAGCCCGCCGCCGCCGGGGAGCGGTAGAGGGGGATGACCCGGGGCTCCTCCTCGGGCGCGCGGGCCATCTCGTCCCGGAAGGCGCAGAGTGCCTCGGACACCGAGCGCAACGTCTCCCGCCCCGCGGGAGGCAGGGCCCGGTAGCGCTCCAAGAGCTGCCGCTCCGCCTGGCTCAGCACCTCTCCCCCGGCCCGGAAGCTGTCCTGAAAGAGGGTGTTGGGGTCCGTCCCCAGGCAGTCGAAGAGCCGTAGCAGCACTTCCTCCTTGGGGAAGCTGATATCCGCCTCATAGTTGCCCACGGTGGACTGGGAGACCCCCAGAAGGGCCGCCAGCGCCGCCTGGGACAGTCCCTGGGTCTCCCGCTTCTCCTGGACCCGTTTTCCGAAACTCATACGCATCTCCTCCGCCATCCTGTGTTCGTTCCCCTCCATGATAAAGGCCGTTTCTGGTCGTGTCAACGGAAATTAACAAGAAACTTGTTAATTTCCTCTTGACGCGCTCGAACAGATGTGCTATAGTCATCCTTGCAAACAAGATTCTTGTTAATTTAATATCTCTTAACAAGAATCTTGTTAAGAGAAGGGGGCGGTCCCCGTTTCCGGCGGGGAATAAAAAAATCACGGCGACAACCGTCGCCGTGATTGGTGGGAGAGGGTGGATTCGAACCACCGAAGCCGAAGGCAACAGATTTACAGTCTGCCCCATTTGACCGCTCTGGAACTCTCCCATATGAAATTGTGGAGCTGGTGGACGGATTCGAACCCCCGACCTGCTGATTACAAATCAGCTGCTCTACCGGCTGAGCTACACCAGCAAACCGGCAGCATGGACAATCTTAGCAGATTGCCCCCGATTTGTCAATCGTTTTTTTCAATGTCACAGAAATTTTTTCAGAAAGGCGGCGAGCATGTGAGAGTATGCCGATCAGCAGAGGAGGAAGCCCCTCTGCACTGCAGCTTCTGCGGCAGGGAGCTGCCCCTGGGCGAGTTCTACTGGTACATCAGCGGATGGTTCCTCTGCCCGGACTGTCTGCCGGACTTCGCCCGGGCGGAGTACCAGCGCTTCCGGCTCCTCCGGGGAGAGGAGGACGCGGAATGACCCTCACCGAGATCTCCCTGGGATACCAGGACAGCGCGGAGGCGCTGCGCCTGCGGCTCTGCGAGCTGCGGGCGGAGCGGAGACGCTGCCGCACCCCCCGGCAGGTGAAGGCCATGGACCGGCGCATCCGGACCCTGACGCCCCTGCTGCGGCAGTGCCGGGAGCTGGCGCAGCTGACGGAGCACTACTACGAAAGGAGCTACTGCCGGGATGAGCACTACCGTATCTGACGGGAGGCAGTCCCGGGGCGGCGAGATCCCCGGGGACTGGGAGCGCTGGCTGGCGGCCCAGGGCGGGGACAACGAGGAGCGGCTGCAGCGGCTGCGCCGGGGCCTGCGGCAGGCCCGGCGGGAGGAGCTGACGGAGCGGCAGCGGCAGGTGCTGGCCCTCTGCTACGACCAGGGGCTCAGCGTCACGGAGGCGGCGAGACGGCTGGGGGTGGCGCCCTCCACGGTCTCCCGGACGCTGCAGCGGGCCCGGCACCGGCTCTACCGCTGTCTCCGCTACGGACTCTGACGGGGGAAGCGCCCCCAGCGGGAGCGCAGGTTTCTCTTGTATTTTTTCCCTGCGCAATTTATAATGGTAGCACCAAACCGCGCCGGGGAGGCTTCCCCGGAACACGAAGGAGGATGAGGACCCATGCTCAACCGTCTCCTGCACCACCCGGGCCTGCGGCTGCTGGCGGCCATTTTTGGCACGCTGCTCTGCGCCGTGGGCGTGAACCTCTTCATCGTGCCCCTGGGCTTCTATACCGGCGGCCTGATGGGCTTCTGCCAGATCCTGCGGACGCTGCTCCTCAGCGGGCTGAACTTTGAGCTGGGGACCATCGACATGGCCGGTGTCCTCTACTTCCTCATCAACATCCCCATCCTGATCTACGCCTGGCGGCTGCTGGGCCGGGGCATGGCCCTGCGGACCCTGGTCTGCACGGTGACGAGCTCCCTCTTCTACGCCATCGTGCCCATCCCCTCCGCCCCCATCATGGAGGACCCCCTGACGGCCTGCCTGCTGGGCGGCATCTTCGTGGGCGTGGGCAGCGGCGTGGTGCTGACCTGCTCTTCCACCGTGGGCGGCCTGGACATCGTGGGCGTCTGCCTCTCCCACAAGGGCGTCTCCATCAGCGTGGGCCGCTTCAACATCGGCTTCAACGCGGCGCTCTACGCGGTGTGCCTCTTCCTCTTTAGCCCGGAGGTCACCATCTACTCCGTCATCTACAACTTCTTCGCCGCCATCGTCATGGACCGGATGCACCAGCAGAACGTCAGCGTGCAGATCATCATCTTCACCCACGCCGACGAGGTGGCCATCTCCCAGTCCATCATCGACAAGCTGGGCCGGGGCGTCACCTACTGGGAGGGCGTGGGCGCCTACACCGGCGAGAATGTCCACGTGCTCTGCGTCTGCCTTTCCAAGTATGAGGTGGAGGAGCTCCGCCAGGTGGTCCACGAGGTGGACCCCCACGCCTTCCTGGTGGTGGAGGAAGGCATCCGGGTGGAGGGGTTCTTCTTCAAGCGGCAGTAAAAGACGATCCGCCCCAATGTACCGAGGAACATTGGGGCCAGGGAACGCCCCGTGCCGTCCTCCCGGCGGCACGATGGCACAAGGCCCCTCCGGCATTGCCGGAGGGGCCTTGTGCTGCGCTTGGGCGCAAAAAGGGTCCGGCAGCGAACCAATCGCTGCCGCACATCGGCCCGCCGCTGCGGACCGCGATCGACCGGTAGGGGCGGGGCTCTGTCCCCGCCCGTTGTTTTGGGTTTGATGGAGGTTAGAATAGGATCCGTAGGGGCCGACCTGTGTGTCGGCCCGTGCGCGGGTCCCGTGAGGCAGCGTGTCCGGGCGGACACATAGGTCCGCCCCTACGCGAGGCGGGGAGATATTTAGGAACCAACGGGAATTGGCGTGGAACAGGGCCCTGTAGGGGGCGGGGCAGGACGGTCTACGGCGGGGTGTGGTCACCCCGCCCTACGGGTGCAACGCTGGTGGTGCGTAGCAACGGACCGATGTGGGCATCGGCCCCTACGGAAGGTGTGGGAAGTTTCATCAACCACCCGGGCCAAAGTGCCCATCAACGCCGGACAATCCCTCAGTCGCCCTACGGGCGACAGCTCCCTTTGCACAAGGGAGCCTTTGGGGACGGACTGCAACGCTGGCAGTGCGCAGCAACGGGCCGATGTGGGCATCGGCCCCTACGGGTGCGGTGGCTTGGGCCGTCTGGAGCGGAGCTGCAGCGGCAGAGCTGCGGCTGTTCCCTTTGCATGCCCCCTCGGGTGCTTATGGGGATCGCTTACTTCTGGCAGGTGCTGAGGAAGCGATAGAGGATATTGGCGGCCTGCGCGCGGGAGGCGTCGCCGCTGGGGCTCAGGGTGGAGGCCGTGGTGCCGTTGATGACGCCGGCGCCCACCGCCCACTGCATGGCGGGGATGGCGTACTCGCTGAGCTGGGAGGCATCCTCAAAGCCCAGGATGTTGGTGTTCTCGCCGACGCTGGTGTCCAGCTTCTTGTACTGGGCGTAGCGGTAGAGGATGGCGGCCATCTCCTGGCGGGTGATGGTCTGGCTGGGGCGGAACTCGCCGCTCTCATAGCCGTTGACGATGCCGTTGGCAGCCGCCCAGGCGGTGGCCTCGTCGCAGTAGGAGCCGCTCTTCACATCCGGGAAGGGGTTGCTGCCGCTGACGGCGGGCTGGCCCTCCACGCGGTAGAGCATGGCGGCGATCATGCCGCGGGTGATGGCCGCGTCGGGCTGGAAGGTATCCCCGGTGACGCCCAGCATCAGGCCGTTCTGCAGGCAGAAGTGGACGCCGTCATGGTACCAGGCGTTGGCGCTGGCATCCTGGAAGCGGGAGATGGGGCAGTCCTTGCCCCGCTGGCAGGTGCTGACGCCGGAGTAGTTGTAGGCAGAGCCGGGGACGGAGGGGTCCGGGATCTCCGTGCTGCCGGAGCCGGAACCGGAACCGCCAGTAGAACCGCCGCCGGTGGAGCCGCCGGAAGTGCCGTTGGCAGTCCAGTTGGCCTGGACCGTCACGTTCTTGGCGGGCATGACGAAGGAGGCGTTCTCATTCCCGGCGCTGAGGATGGCCACATCGTCGGAGGTCCAGCCGCTGAAGGTGTAGCCGGTCCTGGTGCCTGCATAGAGGCTGACGGTGGTGCCCTCGGCGTACTCGCCGGTGCCAGTGGCGCCGGTGCCCGCGCCGTTCAGGGTGACGGTATAGGTCTCCGCCTCGACGGTCTTGCCGGGCCAGTCGGTCAGGCGATAGACGGAACCGCCGCGGATGGCGTTGCCGGGGATAAAGACCACATAGTCGTCCGTGATGGCGAAGTTGCGCATGGTCTGGTTGGAGTCATCCCCCAGGCCGTTGAGGGTGATGGTATCGATCTTGAGGTTGCTGCCGTCGGCATCGGTGGTGATGGCATAGGTATCGCAGCCCACCACAGAGGCGGAGACCGCATCCAGGCAGGTCAGCAGCGCCTTGAGCTGCTTGGCGTTCTCCTCCGTGAGGAGCTGGTCCAGGACGTTCTGGAGCTCCTCGGGAAGCTCCACCAGGCCGCTGTCCTTCAGCGCCTGATAGTACTCCACCAGCTCCTGATACACGCGGCAGAAGGCCTCGATGTTCTCCTGGCCGCTGGTGTCGACAAGCGCGGTAAGGGTGCTCATGCGGTAGGGCAGGGTCAGCAGCTTTGCGATCTGCTGGGCCGTCATGCTGTGGGGAACGATCTCGCCGCTTTCGATGCCCGCCACCAGGTCGGCGGTCTGCTCGTCCGTCAGCGCGAGGGTGCCGGCATCGCTGCCGCCCAGGCTGAATTCCGCCGCGCTCTGGGTCCGGTCATAGCGCTGGGCCGCAGAGAGCGCCTGCGAGACCTCTTCCGCCGCCGTCAGCTCACCGCTGACAGCCTCCGCTTCGTTCCGGTCGGCAGCGTTCCCGGACGCGTCATTCTCCAGCAGCAGCTGCAGGAGGACCTTGAGGTAGCTGATCTTTTCCGCCCACTCCTCTTCGTCCATCTTCAGCACATCGCCGTTGGTGATCTTGACCATCGGGCGGAGGAGGGAGCCCTCGTCCAGGGTGCCCAGCAGCATCACGCCGTCGTTGTCGTCGGTCTTGTCCTCATCCCAGATCTGGGTCATGGAGGTGTACTGGTTGATCCGGCTGCCGTGGCCGCCCAGGCCGGTGTAGCCGCTCTCCCAACCGGAGAGGGAGCCCTCCGGGAAGGTCTTGGTGGCGTCGCCCACCACCAGCTCCATGTGATAGTCCGGGTCCATACGGTAGAGGTTCACGGACTGGGACAGGACCGTCGCCAGGTGAACGAAGTCCATCTTCAGCATGGGATAGGTGGCCTGGGTGACATCATTGTAGTCGCCGATGTAGAGGTAGCCGTTGTAGACCTCCATGGTGCAGATGGCAGCCGCGAAGCGGTTGGGATCGATGTTGAAGGTATACATGGCAGGGGTCGTGTCGGCATGGTTGACGCTGTCGTCCCACTGGTCGTCCGCCGTGTTGCCCACGATGGGCGTCCAGGTCCAGGCGCCGCGGTCAGAGGGGGAGGCGCCGTCTTTCAGCGTGCCTTCCAGGATGGCATAGCCCGCGAAGCACTCGGTCTCCTCCAGCGTGTCGGGATCGACGGCGGTGTAAACGCCCTCGGTGGGGTTCAGGGTGGAGTGCAGCGCCTTCTGACCGGCGTTGATGGCCATGTACAGCTTTCCGTTGTACTCGATCATCTGATAGACCGTGCCGCCGTAGTTGGCGTCATACATATGGTAGGCGGGGTAGTTGAGGAGCTCCTGGCTCTGCTCGGCGATCTCCTGGAACTCGGGGTTGCGCAGGGCGCTGCCGTCCACCTGGATGCCCTTGAAGCTGCCGTCGGCGTTGAAGTCATCGGCATCGGGGGTGTAGGCGATGATGTGCGCGCCGTCCATCCGGGTGACGGAGGCGATCAGAGAGCCCTTGTAGACCGCGATGGCGCGGGGGATGGGGAAGACATAGGCAGCCTGCATGGAGCGGTACTCCTCCATCGTCACGGCCTGATAGACGGTGCGGAAGGAGTCATCCTCGGGGTTGACCTCGAAGATGGAGGGAATGCCGGTGGCGGCGTCCGCCACGTTCTCCGTGCCCACCTGGGTGCCGATGAAGTAGAACCGGCCGTTGTACGCCACCGCGTTGCGCAGCGTGACCTGGTAGCCGTTGACGGAGCCTGCCATCAGGATCTTGGACTCGCCGGTCTTGACGTTGATCTTGAAGAGGACGCCCTGGGTGGGAACGGGGTGCTCGGTGTAGTAGTTGTCACCGTAGAGCAGGGCGACGGCGTTGTCCACCAGCTGCTGGTTGTACTCCACAGCCTCCTGGTTGGTGCTGCCGTCCTCGTTCTTCTCGTCCTTCAGAAGCCCCATGGACTGGAACATCGTTCTGGCATTGTTCTTGGTGATGCCGGTGCCGCCGTACATGGTGCCGATGTAGACCCAGTCGCCGTAGCCCAGGGCGGAGAACGCGTAGGACTGGCAGGCGTCGCCGGTGAGGCTCTCCTGGATCTCGCCCAGCATCCGGGCGATCTCATCCTCTGAGGCTGCGGGATACTTGGCCTTCAGCATGGTCTCAAAGCCCGTCCAGTCCCGCTGGCCGTAGACGTGCTCCACGACGCCGGTCCGGATGCTGCCGTCCGGGTCCGTGTACTGATAGTAGTCCACGAAACCGTCGCTCTCGCCGGCAGGCGTTTCGGCGTGGGAGACCTTTTCCAGGGTGTAGCCGTTGTTGCTGTAGGTATAGGTGGGTGCAAAGCCGCTCTCTGCGGTCTCGTCCGCAGCCAGGGCGGCGGCTGGCAGCAGTGTCAGCGCCATGGCCAGGGAGAGCAGCAGGCAGCCGGCTTTCTTCCAGGAATGTTTCATATTCTGATCCTCCTTGTCTGTTTTTGTGCGGCGGACAAATCTGGGAATTTCCCGGGCAGCCCCTCCTTCCAAGCATTGCCTGCGGGATCTCTCCGGGGCTGTTCCAGTCCCGGTCCCGCGTGTTTTTCCTCTTGCAGAGAGCAAATATACTCACTTTTTTGAATTTGTCAATCGGTTTTCTTTGTCGTTTTCTCACTTTTGCCGGATTTCTGGGCAGAGGGCCGTTTTTGTCAAGGGTTTGCCCGCCTTTGGCGGACAGGCCGTCCCCGTACCGCGGACAGCCATCCCCCCGAAAAGTCCCTTGGCCCCGGCGGCATATGCCGCCGGGGCCGCGCATAGGCTGTAGCAAGCTCAAGCGGGGAGTGTTGCGGATTTGAAGGGCAATATCGAGGAGCGGGCCGCCGCGCTGGCCCAGTACATCATCGAGAACAAGGCGACGGTCCGGGCCGCCGCCGCAAAGTTCGGCGTCAGCAAGTCCACGGTCCACAAGGATATCTCCGAGCGGCTGCCGCTCTATGACCGGGGGCTCTACCTCCAGGCCCGGGAGGTCCTGGAGCTCAACAAGGCCCAGCGCCACATCCGGGGCGGCATTGCCACCCAGCGGAAGTACCGCCATCTCTGACGCCGCGCCCCCGGGAAGCCCCGGGGGCGCAGCTGCGCGTTTCGTCGCCAAATTGTAACCATTTTTCCCTTGTTCTTTTTTTCGGGACGTGCTATCATAATGGGACCTTGACGGCATTATGTAAATTTGCCGCCTCTTTGGGACTTTCGCGCGGCGCCGCCGCGCTTCGTTGAGGAGGACCCCGCCCATGAACCGTTCCGATCCCCAGCCCCGGCGCCCGCGCCGCCGGAAGAGAAGCTGGCCCCGCACCATCCTGCTGATCGTTTTCATTCTGGCGGTCCTGGCCGGGATCTATGCCTGTCTCGTCCGCAAGCCCCAGGTGAAGCCCGCCCCGGCGGGCTCCACGTCCCAGGATGTCTCCTCGTCCTCCTCCGTCAGCTCCGAGCCCGAGCCGGTGAAGGAGCGCAAGGACGACTTCTTCACCATCCTGGTCTCCGGTCTGGACGACGACAACGGCGGCTCCGACACCAATATCCTGGTGGGCTTTGACGCCAAGGAGCAGGCCATCACCTGCGTCAGCATCCCCCGGGATACCGGCGTTTACATCAACGGCAAGTCCCGCAAGATCAACTACGCCTACAATCTCGGCGGCATGGACCAGATGCGGGAAACGGTGTCCGACGCCCTGGGCATTCCTGTGGACTTCACGGTGGAGGTGAACCTGAAAGCCTTCGTGAAGCTGGTGGACGAGATCGGCGGCGTGGACTTTGAGGTCCCCCTGAACATGAACTATGACGACCCCTATCAGGACCTGCACATCCACCTGAAAAAGGGCATGCAGCACCTGGACGGGCAGAACGCCCTGAAGGTGGTGCGCTTCCGCCACAACAACGACGGCTCCGGCTATGGCACGGAGGACATCGGCCGCATCGGCACCCAGCAGGCCTTTTTGAAAACGGTCTTTAAAAAGATGCTGGCCAATCCCCAGAAGATCACCAGCTACGCGCAGATCTTCTCGGAGTACGTGAAGACGGACCTGGCTGTCAGTGAGCTGGCCTGGTTCGGCCAGCAGGCCATCCTCATGGGAATGGACAAGCTGAACTTTGAGACCCTGCCCGGCGAGTGGAGCGACCGCCTGAGCCGCTGGGTCATCGACCAGGACGCCGCCCTGGAGCTCATCAACAACGGCCTCAACCCCTGCACCGCCGACCGCACCCTGGACGATCTCCATCTGGTGGGCTGAGCCCCCTGAGAAAGGAAGGAGGACCCTATGAGAAAGCGCGTTCTGGCCCTGGCCCTGGCACTCACCCTGCTCCTCAGCGTCCCCGTCTCCGCCGCCTGGTCCGGCCTGCCCCGCACGGGGGCGGCCTACACCGGGCAGCTCTCCGACGTCACGAAGGACTCCCGCTTCTACGAGAACATCGCCGCCCTCTGGGAGTACGGCCTCACCGTGGGCAAGGCGGACGGCAGCTTCGGCGTGAAGGACAACCTCACCGTAGGCCAAACCGTGATCTTTGCCGGGCGGCTCCGGAGCCTTTCCCAGACCGGGGACCCGGAGAAGGGCCCCGCCGCCTATCGGAAGGACGGCCAGGCGGCCTATGAGCCCTACCTTCTCTACCTGCAGGGCCTGAAGGCCCTGGGAGACGAGCTCTCCGGCACCTACGCCCAGGCCGCCACCCGGGCCGCCGCGGCCCACATCCTGGCCTCCGCCCTGCCGGAGGAGGCCCTGGCCCCCACCTACGGCACCCTGGTGGCCGAGTGCTACGCCACGGGCCGCTTCATCCCGGACGTGACGGAGTACACGGAGTATCAGCAGGACATCCTGCGGCTCTACCGGGCAGGCGTGGTGAAGGGCAGCGACGCCCAGGGCCGGTACTACCCCGCCTCCCCCATCAGCCGGGGGGCCATGGCGGCCATCCTCACCCGCCTGGCAGACCCCAGCCTGCGCTCCGCCCCGGACTGGAAGCTCCACAGCGCCAAGGACGCCACCCTGGGCGGCCTCATCCAGGGGACCCACCCCTATATCGCGGGACCGGAGACGGCGGAGGCGCTGCAGAGCGCTATTCTGAACACCCTCCAGCAGGGGAAGAACAGCCTGACCCTGCGCTTTGACCGCTCCCTCTCGGACGCCGACATCGACTGGCTGCTGGGCGAGAGCGTGAACGCCGTCCGGCTCCGGCCGGAGCAGTGCTACAACGGCGTCAGCTGCTCCTACAGTCCCGGCGGCCGCAGCGTGGACCTGCGCTTCACGGCCCTGGACCTCAGCGAGAGCGAGGCGGCGAAGCTCCGCGCCGAGTTCCTGGCGGACGGCATCGCCGTCCATGACCGGCTCTGGGCCGAGGGCAAGCTCCAAGAGGGCATGACGGAGAAGGAAAAGGCCCTGGTGCTCTTTGACTGGATCTGCGCCAACTGTGCCTACGACGCGGGCTGTGACTATGACTCCCGCAGCCACACCGGCTGGTCCGTCTTCCGCAAGGGCCTCGCCGTCTGCGACGGCTACACCGCGGCCTACAACCTCCTCCTGGGGCTGGAGGGCATCGACTGCCGCTCCCAGGTGAACCCGGACCACATGTGGACCGTGGCCACCCTGGACGGGACGGAGTACCACATCGACGTCACCTGGGGCGATCAGAGCTACGGGCCGGACCACAGCTGCTTCGCCATGACGGAGCGGGAATCCTATGCCATGCACGCGTGGTGAGAGAACGTGAAAAAGAAGTCCCCCGGATGGCTTGCCATCCGGGGGATGTTTTTTGCGTTTTGCGGGGAGGAAGCGGACGATCCCGCGGTGGTCGGAGTGCACAGCAGCGGACCGCCGGGTCGTCGGCCCCTACGGAAGCATCACAGGTGATGCCAAGCAACGGGCCGATGTGGTCATCGGCCCCTACGGATAGAAGGGGAAGTTTCAGCAAACACCCAGGCCAGCGGCGCAGAGCGAAGCGTTTCCGGCGCGGCCGCAAGGGATGGGTGTGTCGCGGCAAAGATCATCCCCAATGGGGCCATCAACACCGGACGATCCCGCGGTGGTCGGAGTGCACAGCAGCGGACCTTCGGGGGGCGGCGACGGGCAATCGGGGGTGCTGTCCTGGCGGAAGAGGCTCAGAGGCTCTTGGCCAGGGTCCTGGCTTCCTCCATGGCCTTCCGGAGGGCGGCTTCGCCGTCGTAGCCCTGGATGTCAAGGCCGTCGGCGGCCACGCAGCGGAATTCCCCGAAGCTGAAGAACTTCTGGATGGCGGCAAGGTACGGCGCGCCCTGCTCCCAGTCCGAGCCCGGCTCATAGATGCCGCCCCGGGTGGTGAGGAAGACCAGGTGCTTGCCCCGGCAGAGGCCCTGGAGCCCGGTCTCGGTGGAGCGGAAGGTGATGCCCTCCACGGAGACGTTCTCGATGTAGACCTTCAGCAGCGCCGGGAAGCTGAGATCCCAGAAGGGGGCCGCCATAATGACAAGGTCCGCCTCCGCGATCTCGTGGGCGAAGCGGAAGCGGGGGTGGTCCGTCTTCCCCTGGGCCAGGAGGGCGTCCCGCTGGCGGAGGGTCTCCGCCGTCAGGGGGTAGAGGGCCTCCTCCATGAGGCAGCGGCGGGTCACTTCGTACTCCGGGCTCAGGTTTTCCAGGAAGGCCTGGGCCAGCCTGGCGCTGCGGGACTCCTCCCCCCGGATGCAGCAGTCGATGTAGAGAGCCTTCATGCCTGTTCCTCCTTACTCAGCCGATAGAGCGCTTCCAGCGCCACGGCGATCTCCCGTTTCTCGCCCACGGCGGTCATGTCCTCGCCGGAGGCGTAGCCGCCGATGGCGTCGGCGGTGTCCTTGCCCCAGAGGACCACGTTATTGAGGATGGACGCCGCCCGGAGGCCCCGGAGCCGTCCGGCGGTGAGGAGGGCGGCGGTCTCCATGTCCGCGCCGAGAGCGCCCTTGGAAGACCAGTACTCGGACTCTTCGTCATTGGTGTCGATGTAGAAGCTCTCGTGGCTGTGGACGATGCCCTCGTGATAGGGCCAGCCCTGGGCCTCGGCGGCCTCCTCGCAGTAGCGGAGCAGATGACTGTCCGCCACCGCCGGGAAGCGGATGTCCACATAGGCCTTGGACGTTCCCTCGTCCCGGATGGCGCCGCAGGCGAAGATCAGGTCGCCCAGGGCGATGCCCTCCCGCAGGGCGCCGCAGGAACCGATGCGGACCAGGGCCCGGACACCGATGTTTTTGAGTTCCTCCAGGGCGATGGCGGCGGAGGAGCCGCCGATGCCGGTGGAGATGGCGAGAACAGGGGTCCCCTTGTAGGTCCCCTTCAGGGAGCGGAACTCCCGGTTGAAGGCCAGCTCCTCCACGTTTTCCAGCTGCAGGGCGATGCGGTCCAGCCGCCCGGGGTCCCCAGGCAGGATGGCATAGCGGCAGCCAACGGACTCGTCCAACTGAATATGAGGCTGTAACATAGGCGTTTTCTCCTTTATTCTAATGTCGTTTCCGGACCGAAGCAGGTCTCCCGGTCGGCCTTCGTGATGGGGCGCAGGACCCGGCAGGGGTTGCCCGCGGCCACGGAGTGGGACGGGATGTCCCTTGTCACCACGCTGCCCGCGCCGATGACGCAGTCGCAGCCGATGGTGACCCCCGGCAGCACCTGGACCCCGGCCCCGAACCAGACGTCGTCCCCCACGGTGATGGGCCTCGCGTACTCCCAGCCGGCGTTCCGGCGCGCCGCATCCACGGGGTGGCCCGCCGTGTGGAAGCCGCAGTCCGGCGCGATGAAAACGTGATCCCCGAAGGTCACCGGGGCGCAGTCCAGGATGGTGAGGCCGTGGTTGGCGAAGAACTCATCCCCGAGGGTGATGTTCTCCCCATAGTCGCACCAGAAGGGGGCGAGGACACAGGGGTTCCGGCCCACCTTTCCCAAAAGGCGGCGCAGCAGGGCCGCCTGCCCGGCGCGGTCCGAGGGACGCAGGGCGTTATAGTCATAGCAGAGCTCCTTGGCCCGGTCCCGGGCCAGGCTCAGCTCCCGGTCTCCCGCCTGGTAGAGGCGGCCGGAGCGCATCCTCTCCCGCTCCGTCACCGGTTCAGGACCTCCACCTGCAATCCCGCCAGCACGTCCAGGGTCTTCTCGTGGAGGGCGGGGTCAAAGCTCGCGGTGAGGCGGGCGTCCACCACCAGCCGGGCGGCGGGATAGCGGCTCTGCAGGGTCACGGCGTTGCTGACCACACAGATGTTGCTGACGAGGCCGCAGACCTCGATGCGGTCCGCCTCCCTGGGGAGCTTCGCCAGGACCGCCGGGTCCCCGGCGTCCAGGCCGAAGGTCAGCTTCTCGATGCCCACGGCCCCCACTTCCCGGAGGGCCTTGGCGGTCTCGCCGTAGTTCTCCCAGCCGGGGGTGCCCCGGAGGCAGTGGGGCACGGGCAGGTGCCGGCCCTCCCGGGTCTCGAGATAGTTCTCAAAATGGGTGTCCTGGGTGTACCAGACCCGGCCGGGGCCGTAGTCCCGGACGCGCGCTGCGATGGCGGCATCCAGCTTCTCCGCCCCGGGGAAGCCCAGGGCGCCGTCCACAAAGTCGTTCTGATAGTCGATGACAAAGAGGCAGTCCATGCCGTTCCTCCCTTTCCGCCGGGGCCGGGCCCCGGCGCTTCCACACGATATTATAATGATACGATGTTCTCCAGCGCCGCCAGGATGTCCCCGGCGGGCATGGCCTTCGTGACGCGGAGAGTCTTGCCCGCGTAGGGGGCCAGGGCCTCCCGGATGGCCGGGAGGTTCCGGGTCTGGAAGGTTTCCATCCACCGGAGCAGGTCCCGGAGGGACCGAAGGGTCTCCCCATGGCCGGTGCCATCCCGCTTCCGCCGGCAGTAACGCCGGATCACCCGGCGGCGGCAGAGGGCCAGGGGCGGCTCCAGGAGGCAGATGGCATCCGCCTGGGCGAAGGTCTCCGCCGTCCAGGCGTAGTAGACGCCCTCGATGATCCAGTCCCTTTGCGAAAGGACCTCCCGGAGCAGGGCGGCCCGCTCCGCCTCAGGGCGGCGCTGGCCGTAGGCCCCGCCCCACTGAAGGCGGTCCAGGTCACAGACGGGGACGCCGCAGCGCTCCCCCAGGGCCTGGGCCAGGGTGCTCTTTCCGCTGCCGCTGCCGCCGATGATCCGGATCCTCACTGGCAGCGCTTCAGGGCCGTCAGGATGTGCTCCTTCACCTCCATGGGGGCGAAGGAGGCCCGAATGGCGCAGCGGTTCATGGCGAGCAGGTCCTCATAGGTGAAGCCCATCTCGTCCAGGCAGTGCCGGTACTCATCGGCCAGGGTCACACCCGCCAGGGTGGCGTTATCGGTGTTGATGCAGACACCGAGGCCCATCTCCATGAGGTTTTTGGCCGGGTGGGCCTCATAGGAGGGCTGGGTCTTGCACTGGATGTTGCTGGTGGGGCAGATCTCCAGGGTCACGCCCAGATCCGCCGCCCGGCGGACGAGGGCCGGGTCCTGATAGATGTGGTGGCCGTGGCCGATGCGCCGGGCGCCGAAATCCAGGGCGTCCGCCACGGTATCCGGGCCGGGGCTGTCCCCTGCGTGGCAGGTGAAGGGGATGCACTTCTCCCGGGCCAGCTGGAAGAGGGGCGCAAAGTTCCGGAGGGGCACGATGCCCTCCGCTCCCGCGAGGTCGATGCCTACGACCCCCTGGCCCAGGTACTCCGCCGCCACCGCCACGGTCTCGGCGTTTGCCTCCCAGTTGGCGGTCTCGGGACCCACGCACATCATGCAGAGCAGGATGCCGATGTCGATGCCTGGCCGGGCCTCGCAGCCCTGGCGGCGGCCCGCCAGGACAGCCTCCACCGCCTGGCGCTGGGTCATTCCCTCCCGGGTGTGGAGCTGGGGGGCGAAGCGGATCTCTGCGTAGGCCGTGCCCCGGTCGGCAAGGTCCTCCACCAGCTCTCGGGTTACCCGGGTGAGGGCCTCCGCGTCCTGCATCACCTGCAGAGGCAGCTCGAAGCGCTCCAGGTACTCGTTGACGCTGGCGCAGTCCGTCGTCGCGGCCAGATACGCCCGGTAGCCGGCCAGGTCCGCCGCCGGCATGGCGACGCCCTTCCGCTCCGCCAGCTCCCAGACCGTCTCCGGTCGGAAGGAACCATCCAGGTGCAGGTGCAGCTCCACCTGGGGAAAATCAAATCTCATGCGCTGATCGCTCCTTTCCTGTCCGCCGCCGGAGGACAAATGCCCGGCGGTCAAAACGGCAAAAAGTCTCTCTATTAGCATACTCTCGGTCCCAAGCGTCCGTCAAGGACAAATGGCAGGGCTGGCATCAGTCAAATGGCAGAGAAACGGCCAAAAATTTTGGTCAAAACAGAAAATCTGTATCAGAAAGTTTGACAAGCCTATAAAAAACGATTACAATACTCCCGTCCCGATGCCGCAAAGTTGTAAAAATCCTGTGAAAAACTTCACGCATCCGGGATATATTTTTTCGGGAGGTTATTTCATGAAGAAGTTTGCAGCACTGCTCCTCGCGCTGGTCATGGCGCTGTCTCTGGCTGCCTGCGGCAACCAGAACACCCCCGCCGCTTCCGGCTCTGCCTCTGGCTCCGGCTCCGCCGGCGGCGAAGACACCAAGGTCTACAACGTGGTCTATCTCGTCAACGGCAACCTGGGCGACAAGTCCTTCTTTGACTCCGCCAAGGCCGGCCTCGACCAGCTGGAAGCCGACGGCCGCATCACCCTGCGCACCATCGAGATGGGCGGCCTGGACGAAGACAAGCCCGGCTGGCTCTCCACCCTGTATGAGGTCTCTGACTCCCAGGAGTACGACATCATCATCTGCGGCACCTATCAGATGCCCGACTTCCTGAAGGAAGTTGCCGACAAGCACCCCGATCAGAAGTACGTCATCTTCGATGACAACTCCTATGCCGGCGAGAGCGCCAATGTCATGAACATCACCTACAAGCAGAACGACATGGGCTACCTCATGGGCATCTTCGCCGCCACCCTGACCACCGATACCTCCATTGAGCGCATCAATGAGGATGCCGTCATCGGCTTCGTCGGCGGCATAGACTCCCCCGTCATCAACGACTTCCTCATCGGCTACATCGAGGGCGCCCTGTCCGTCAACCCCGACATCAAGGTGGACGTCCGCTACACCAACACCTATGTTGACACCGCCATCGCCAAGGAGTATGGCCTGTCCATGATCAACGACAACCACTGCGACCTCATCTGGGGCGTGGCCGGCAACTCCGGCAACGGCGCCGCCGAAGCCGCCTTCGAGACCGGCAAGGCCTACTTCCTGGGCGTGGACTCCGACCAGGAGCTGACCCTGAGCTCTGACCTGGCCGCCATCACCCTGACCTCCGGCCTGAAGAACATCGGCAACTCCCTCATCTGGTTCTTCGACGAGATGGACGCCGGCCGCACCTACTTCGGCCAGGAAGTCTCCCTGGGCCTCGCTGAGGGCGGCGTCGGCATCGTCACCGACAAGAACTTCGCCACCTATGCCAGCGATGACTGCAAGGCCGCTATCACCGCCGCTGAGGATGCCATCAAGGCCGGCACTCTGATCGTCGACACCGCCATCGACGACAACACCAACAAGGTCGTGGAACTGTGCGACGCTGTCCGTCCCTGAGCGCTGTAAAGTATCAACCGAATTATCCCTAACAGAGGGGGCTGGGTCTCCAGCCCCCTTCCTTCGGATAGCGGCGGAGTTTTGCGCAAAGTTTCCGCGAAATCTCTGCCGCCGCGCGTAAAATTCCCGCAAAGAAACAGTGGGGGCAGGCCGCCCGGGGCGGTGCGCCCCGTCCCCGGCAGACCCCTGGCAGGCGCGGTCTCCGTTCCGGCGGCTCACACCGCCACCGCGCGGCAATCATAGAACGGGAGGGACCCCCAGCATGGCAGAAGAATATGTCGTTCAAATGAAAGGGATCACCAAGGTGTATCCCAAGATCCACGCACTGATGGGCGAGAACGGCGCGGGCAAATCCACGCTGATGAAGATGCTGTTCGGCCTGGAGCAGCCCACCTCGGGCGAGATCTGGGTCAACGGAGAGAAGGTCAATCTCTCCTCCCCCACGGCGGCCATCGCCAAAGGCATCGGCATGGTGCACCAGCACTTCATGCTGGTCCCCAGCCTCACCGTGGCGGAAAACATGGTCCTGGGCATGGTGCCCAAGAAGTCCGGCCTTTTCATCGACCAGAAGAAGGCCGTGGAGATCACCGAAGAGTACTCCAAGAAGTTCAACCTGGAGGTGGACCCCAACGCCAAGGTCATGGACATCCCCGTGGGCATGAAGCAGAAGGTAGAGATCCTGAAGGCTCTCGTCCGCGGCGCCAAGATCCTGATCCTGGACGAGCCCACCGCCGTTCTTACCACACAGGAAACGACCGAGCTCTTCCGGGAGCTGGTGAACCTGAAAAATCAGGGATATACACTGATCTTCATCTCCCACAAGCTCAATGAGATCATGGAGATCACCGACCGCATGACCATCCTCCGGGGCGGCAGGTCCATGGGCGTCCACGAGACCAAGGACGTGACCCCCCAGGAGATCTCCCGCCTGATGGTGGGCCGCGACGTCGTGCTGAAGGTCCAGAAGGACAAGGCCCAGCCCAAGGAGGAGGTCCTCCGGGTCCGGGACCTGGAATACGTCAACGAGTGGGGCAAGAAGATGCTGGACAAGGTGTCCTTCTCCCTGCGCCGGGGCGAGATCCTGGGCATCGCGGGCGTGGAGGGCAACGGCCAGAAGGAACTGGTGGATATGCTCTTCCACCTGAACGTCCCCAACGCCGGCACCGTCACGGTGAACGGCGAGAACATTCTCGGCGTCTCCCAGCGGAAGATCCGGGAGAAGGGCGTCTCCCTGGTGCCGGAGGACCGGATGATCTACGGCATCGCCGGGGCCGCCAGCATCCAGGAGAACCTGATCTCCGACCGCTGCGGCGCCAAGCGCCTCAACAAGGGCCCCATGTTCGACATGAAGGCCATCCACGCCGAGGTGGATCAGCTGATCCGCGACTACACCGTCCTCTGCAAGTCCGGCTCCCAGCGGGTGGATAACCTCTCCGGCGGCAACATCCAGAAGGTCGTCGTGGCCCGGGAGTTCTCCAACGATCCCTGCCTCATCATCGCCGACCAGCCCACCCGCGGCATCGACGTGGGCGCCACGGAGTTCATCCGCAGGAAGCTGGTGGAGCTGAGCCGCGCGGGCGTGGCCGTGCTGCTGGTCTCCGCCGACCTCAACGAGGTCATGGAGCTCTCCGACAGCCTCATGGTCATGTGCGGCGGCCACATCGCCGCCTATTTCGAGGATACCTCCGAACTCAGCGATGAGGTCATGGGCGAGTACATGCTGGGCCTCAAGCGGCAGACGCCGGAGGAAGTCAGGAGGGTTTGCCATGAATGAGAAGAAAGCCATGCAGGCCGCCCGCCGGCGGAGCCTGACCTTTACCGTGGTCCGGGGCGCTGCCGCCATCGGCATCGCCATCCTGGTGGCCGCCATCCTGATCTTCGTCTCTTCGGAGGGGGATCGCTTCGGCGCCACCCTGGCCGCCCTGCGGCAACTGCTGATCGGGCCCCTCTTCCGGGCCAACGGCAGCATCAACTTCAAGAACATCTGTGACGTGCTGGCGGCCATGATCCCCACCATCTTCACCGGCCTTGCCACCTGCGTCATGTTCTCCGCCAACCAGTTCAACCTGGGCGCGGAGGGCGGCATCATGCTGGGCGCCTTCGTCTCCGCCATGGTGGCGGTGTACGTGCCCCTGCCCGCCGGCGTCCTGCCGGTGGTGGCGGTGCTGGCCGCCGCCGCGGCCGTCGCCGTGATGATGCTGATCCCCGCCCTGCTGAAGGCCAAGCTGGGCGTCAGCGAGATGGTGAACTCCCTGATGCTGAACTACGTGGTCATGTACTTCATCAAGTACGTGCTGAACACCCACCTGGCGGACAAGACCAAGGGCCAGATCCAGAGCTATCCCTTCCAGGAGCAGGCCCGCATCGCCCCCCTCATCGACAACGGCTCCATGCTGACCTGGGGCTTCGTCATCGCCCTGATCTTCGTGGTGATCACCGCCCTCTTCATGTACCGCACCCGCTGGGGCTACGGCATCCGCATGATCGGCATCAACCAGGACTTCGCCCGCTACTCCGGCATGAACGTGGCCGCCATCATCATCCTCTCCCAGGTGCTGGGCGGCGCGCTGGCCGGCATCGGCGGCGGCGTGGAGATGCTGGGCCGCTACTCCGCCTACAGCTGGAACGCCCTGCCGGGCTACGGCTGGACGGGCATCACCGTTGCCATCCTCGCGGGCAACAACCCCGCCTTCGTCCCCCTGGCCGCCTTCTTCATGGCCTATCTCAACAAGGGCTGCAGCCTCATGAGCACCTACTGCGGCGTCCCCTCTCAGCTCATCGACATCCTGCAGGCCGTCATCTTCGTCTTCTTTGCCGCCAAGCAGTTCCTGGCCGGTTACCGCCAGCGCCTGGTGGTCAAGGGCGCCCAGGAGGAGCTGGCCGCCCAGAAGGCCGCAGCGGCCGAGACCGCGGAAGGGAGCGTGAAGTAAGATGCTGCAGCTGATCTTTACCACCGATTTCTTCTTCTCCATCCTGCGCATCACCGCGCCCATCCTCTTCGCCACCCTGGGCGCCGTGGTGGGCGAGAAGGCCGGCGTCTCCAACATCGGCCTCGAGGGCACCATGATGGTGGCCGCCCTCTTCGGCTCCCTCACCACCTATTGGAGCGGCTCCTGGGCCGTGGGCCTGATCGTGGCCCTCTTCTGCGGCGTGCTGGTGTCCCTCCTGATGGGCTTCTTCGCCTTCAATCTGAAGACGGACATCATCCTCACGGGTATCGCCGTGAACATGATCGGCTCCGGCGGCACCCTGTTCCTGGTGAAGGTCATCACCCAGCAGACCGAGGGCAAGGCCCTGGCCTCCACCACCTCCCTCATCACCGCCGCCCACCAGATCCCCTCCTGGAATATCCCCCTCATCAAAGATATCCCGGTGCTGGGGCCCATCCTCTCCGGGCACTGCATCCTGACCTATGTTGCCTTCCTGCTGGTGTTCCTCACCTGGGTACTGCTCTACCGCACGCCCCTGGGCCTGAACATCCGCAGCGTGGGTGAGAACCCCAACGCCGCGTCCTCCGTGGGCGTCAGCGTGCTCAAGATCAAGTACATCGCCATCGGCTTCTCCGGCCTGATGGCAGGCTTCGGCGGCGCTTTCATGAGCATGTACTACTCCATGGGCTGGTCTCTGGACATGGTGGCCGGCCGCGGCTTCATCGCCCTGGCCGCCCAGGCCATGGGCGCCGGCGAGCCCGTGGGCTCCATGCTCTCCGCCCTGGTCTTCGGCTTTGCCCAGGCCTTCAGCATCAAGGTCTCCTCCCGCGGCATCGACTCCAACCTGGTGACGCCCATCCCGTACCTTGTCACCATCCTGGGCCTCGTGGTCTTCGCTCTCGTGATCCGTCACCGGGTCAAGAAGCAGCACTCCGCCTCCGCCCTGGAGAAGGCCGCCAAGTAATTTGCCGGAAACTCCATTGACTTCCCGCCGGGGGTCCCCTGTGGGGACCCCCGGCGGCCCTTTCAGAAAGGAAGCTGATCCATGTTCGATCTCTCCACCCTCTTTCAGGGGGACCGCCCCGTCCCGGTGATCCTGGACGGCGACCCCGGCCATGACGACGCCATCGCCTGGGTGCTGGCCAAGGCCAGCCCCAAGCTGGACATCCGAGCCGTCACCACCTGCGCCGGGAACCAGACCCTGGAGAAGACCACCTACAACGCCCGCCGCATCTGCACTCTCCTGGGCATCGACGCCCCCATAGCCATGGGGCTGCACCACCCCCTCTTCTCCGACCCCATCACCGCCGGGAACATCCACGGCCAGAGCGGCCTGGACGGTCCCGCCCTGCCGGAGCCCGCCGTGCCCCTCTCCGATCTCAGCGCCGTGGAGCTGATGGCCAAGGTCCTGCGGGAGTCGGAGGACAAGGTCGTCATCATCGCCACGGGGCCGGAGACCAACGTGGCCGCCCTGCTGCTGGCCCACCCCGAGCTCAAGGAAAAGATCGCCGGCATCAGCGTCATGGGCGGCGGCATCGCCTACGGCAACTGGACCGCGGCGGCGGAGTTCAACATCCTGGTGGACCCGGAGGCGGCGGAGGCCGTCTTTGGTTCCGGCCTGCCGGTCCAGATGTGCGGCCTGGATGTCACCGAGAAGGCCCTGATCTTCCCGGAGGACTTCCAGCGCATCCGGGCCGTGGGCAACCAGGTCTCTCAGATCGTTGCCGACTGGCTGGAATTCTTCTACCGCTTCCACCGGGAGATCGGCTACGCCGGGGCTCCCGTCCACGACCCCTGCGCCGTGGCGTCCCTGCTGCGGCCGGAGCTCTTCACCCGCCAGGCCATGCACGTGGCCATTGAGACCCAGGGCGAGTACTGCCGGGGCTGCACCGTGGGGGACACCTCCGGTAAGCTGGGCGAGGACAACGCCATCTGCTGCATGAACGTGGACCGCCAGGGCTTCGCGGACCTGCTGGCGGAGGCGGTCAAATTCTACGACGGACGGGAGGTGCCGGTATGAGCGAGAGGATCCCTGTTTGGCTGGATGTGGACACCGGCATCGACGACGCCCAGGCCATCCTGGCGGCGTCCCGCCTGCCCCTGGACATCCGGGGCATCAGCGCCGTCAACGGCAACGTCGCCCTGGCCCACACCTATGAGAATACCCGCCGGGTCTGCGCCCTCTTCCGGGACACCTACACCGCCACCCACGTCCACGGGGCGGACGGCCTCTGCGGCGCGCCCCTGCCGGAGCCCCTCCGGGCCCCGGACACCACCCCCGCCTGGGACGCCCTCTGGCAGGAGGCCCAGCGCTTCCCCGGGGAGCTGCAGGTGGTGGCCACGGGGCCCCTGACGAACCTGGCCATCGCCTTCTCCAAGTACCCCAAGCTGCCGTCCCTCTTAAAGCGCATCCTCATCATGGGCGGCGGGGCCGCGGGCGGCGGCGTCCACGGCGGCAACTCCACCCCCGCGGCAGAGTTCAACTTCTTTGCCGATCCCCACGCCGCCCAGGCGGTCTGCAAGTGCGGCGCGCCCCTCGTCCTCTGCGGGCTGGATGTCACCATGCGGGCGTACCTCACCCCGGAGGAGATGGATGTCATCACGAACTGCGGCAGCGCCGCGGGCCGCTTCTTCGGCCAGGCCACGGCCAAAAACCTCCAGTTCCACCTGGAAAAGGGCGTGCCGGGCCTGTGCCTCCACGATATCTGCCCGGTTTTGTACCTGGTGTACCCGGAGATGTTCTCCGGCGAGGAGGCTGGGGTCTATGTGGAGACCCGGGGCAAGTACACCTTCGGCAAGATGGTGACGGACCTCTGGAGCGACTTCCAGTTCCCGAAGAAGAACGCCTTCGTGGTCCTGGATGTGGACCGTCCCGCCTTTGTGGAGCGGGTCCAGACCCTGCTGACCTCCGTGTGACAGAAGGAGCGGCCCTCTCCCGAGGGCCGCTCCGTTTTCGCGCCAAAAGCGCCCCGGGAGCTTGGCTCCCGGGGCGCCCGATATCACTGGACCTGTGACTTGCTGGGAATGATGATGGCGCAGATGAGGTAGGCCAGCAGACCGCTGCCGCCCAGGGCGCTGAACAGCACCCAAGCCAGGCGGATCACCGTGGGGTCCACGCCGAAATACTCAGCGATCCCGCCGCAGACGCCGCAGAGCATCTTGCCCTCCTCGATCCGATAGAGCTTCCGATCCATAATGGTCTCCTTTCCTGACAGTCCGGGGCTGCGGAGCGGGGGGAATGACCCGTCCCGCAGCCCCACCCGGTGGATATCGTTGGCGATGGTTCCTGTTGTCAGTATACCACGCCGGGAACCGCTGTCAACCCCGCCGCGGGGGGACGGGGCCGGCACAGCGGACTGTCAGTGATGCCAAGTGGTCTTATGTCTCGCTGGGGGCGTCTGCGTCGTCTTCCGCGCTGAGGAAGAGCTCCTCCGCCTGCTGCTGAGCCAGCATCAGCTCGGTCCGAAGGCGGGCCAGGGCCTGTGCCGTGTCCGTCAGGGTGTTGAATAGCAGGATGTACTCCTTCGAGAGTTCTATTTTTATCATCTCCTTTCCGTGGAACTGCGGGTTTCTTGCGGCTTCTTGACGGTTTCTTCCGGTATTTGGTACTATACTCCAAGGGCAAACGAGAAACGTGTCACATTTTGTCGGCAAGATCAAAGTTCGTAAAATTTTTCCACATTTTGCGTTCCTCCCCCTTCCCGCGAAGGAAAAAGCCCCCGGAACCGCAGTCCTGACGGGCGGTTTTGGGCCATCTGGTAATACCACACCCGAAAGGTATGACCGCTTCCAGGGCAAAAAAGCCCGCCCCCGGTGATCCGGGGGCGGGCTGCTCTTCTGGGACTTACCGGCCCTGGAAGGCCAGGACCTCGGAGAGCTGGGGGACGGAGGGGGCGGCGCCGGGGCGGGTGACGGCGATGGCGCTGGCCCGGGTGGCCAGGGTCAGGGGGGCAAGGCCCGTGTCCTCCCCCAGGACGCCCCGGAGGAAATAGCCGGTGAAGGTGTCCCCGGCGCCGGTGGTGTCCACCGCCTGGACATGGCAGGCGGGGCAGAAGGCGGTCTCCCGGTCATTGGCCCAGAGGCTGCCGTCGCTGCCCAGGGTCAGGATGACCTCGGTTTTCGGGAACTTGGCCCGGAGGGCCTGAAGGATGGCCTGGGGCTCCGTCTCGCCGCTGATGGCCCCGCCCTCGATCTCATTGACGAAGAGCCAGCGGACCAGGGAGAGGGGGTAGGTCTCCACCCCCAGGAAGGGAGAGGCGTTGAATGCGATGGCAAGGCCCCGCTCCGCGGCCTTCTCCATGATGTAGGGGACGAGGTTGATCTCATTCTGCAGCAGGACCACATCGCCGGGACCGAAGGCGGAGAGGACTTCGTCCACAAAGCCCCGGGTGATGGCGGCGTTGGTGCCGGGGTAGAGGAGGATGGAGTTCTGGCCGTGGCTGTCCACCTGGATGACGGTGTGGCCGCCGGGGGCGTCGTCCTGCCGGAGGAAGTCCAGATGGACGCCGCTCTCCACCAGGGTCTCCCGCAGGAGGCCGCCCTCCTGGCCGATGATGCCGGCATGCCAGACGGGGAGCCCCGCCCGGGCCATGGCGATGGACTGATTGAGGCCCTTGCCGCCGCAGTGGATCTGGCGGCCCAGGCAGGCCCGGGTCTCCCCAGGCTGGACGAACTCGTCCATGGCATAGACATAGTCAAGGTTCAGGGAACCGAAATTCAGGACCTTCATTGCTGCCTCCCGTATCTTCGCCCCGGAGGGCGGTTTTCTTCCCCTCCATCATACGGAAAGGCGGCGGGAAAGTCAAGAGCGGCGGACGGTGGGAGGGGGTGCACCCCCGGTCTGTGACAAAATTTTCATTAACGTTCCCTTCACGCCGGAAGGGCTTCTTTTGGCACATTTCCACATTGCCTTTCCGGAGGAAAGCTGTTAGAATTGCCTGCGGCGTGGAGGACGGGACGCTGAAAGCGGGCGTTCCCTCCGTGCCTTTGATTTTCTACAGAGAAAGAGGGGGTCCTATGGCCGCCCAGATCTTGGCGACGATCATTTTCCTCATCATGTTCGGCTTCATCATTACCGAGAAGGCGCCCCGGCATCTCGTGACCCTGGTCTGCGCCGCGGCCACGCTGCTGCTGGTCTTCGGGGTCTGCATGCACAGCATCTCCGCCGTGTGGGAGACCCTGAACCTGGAGAGCTTCTTCCACACCTCCTTCTGGTACAGCGCCGAGGCCTCGGAGAGCGGCGGCATCAACTGGGAGACCATCGTGTTCCTCGCGGGCATGATGATCATGGTGGAAGGCATGGCGGACAGCGGCTTTTTCCAGTGGCTCTGCATCACCATCGCCAAGGCGGTCCACTACCGGCCCTTCCCCATTTTCCTCACCTTCATGCTGCTTTCGGCGGCCCTCTCCATGTTCATCGACAGCATCACGGTCATCCTCTTCCTCTCCACCGTGACCATCGAGCTGGGGCAGCTTCTGAAGTTTGACCCGGTGCCGGCCATCCTGGCGGAGGTCTTCTGCGCCAACCTGGGAGGCTCCGCCACCATGTGCGGCGACCCGCCCAACATCATCATCGGCACATCTCTCGGCTACAGCTTCGGGGATTTCATCACCCACACGGGCCTCATCGCCGGCATCTGTCTGCTGCTGGTGATTCCCTACTTCTGCCTCTGCTTCCATAAGGAGTTCAAGTCCGCCCCGGTGCAGGAGCTGAATCTGGACCCCAAGGACGCCATCAACGATCCCAAGGAGTTCTTCGGCAGCTGCGCCATCTTCCTCGCGGCGGTGCTCCTGCTCTCCACCCACGCCCAGACGGGGCTCACCGTCTCCGCCATCGGCGTGCTCATCGCCGTGGTGACGCTGCTGGCCTTCCGCAAGCGGGCCGTCGCCATCCTGCGGCAGATCGACCACAATACCCTGATCTTCTTTATCGGGCTTTTCGTGGTCATCAGCGGGCTGCAGCGCAGCGGTGTGCTGGACCTGCTGGCCCAGGGCATCGGAACCGTCAGCGGCAGCAACGTCCACCTGATGATCGCCATCATCCTCTTCGGCTCCGCCGTGGCCAGCGCTTTCATCGACAACATCCCCTTCGCGGCCACCATGATCCCCGTGATCCAGAGCCTCTCCGCCCTGCAGGGCGTGCATCTCGACACCCTGGCCTGGACCCTCTCCATCAGCACGGACGTGGGCGGCAGCGCCACGCCCATCGGCGCCTCCGCCAACGTGGTGGCCCTGTCCCAGTGCGGCAAGAACGGCATCACCATCGGCTGGGGCCGCTACTGCAAAGTGATGGCTCCCGCCACGCTGCTGGTCATCGCGGTGTCGCTGGGCATCCTCTACCTGCGCTATCTCTGAGTAAGATCCTTTCCCGCGGCGGGGTGAGCTTGACGGACGTCCCAAATTTCGTTTCGAAATTTGGCTGGCGGAAGCCACACCCTGGGCGCACCCCGCCCCTACGGGTCCTGCGGTGCCGGACAGCCGGCCCATGGGGTCATTCGCCCTGGCCCTCTATTCCGGGCGCTTTCATGCTTTGCCGCCCGTTCCGCTTCCAGGATATAGAGGGAAGGCCGCCCTGCCGAGGCAGGGCGGCCTTTATCATAGCTGTACACCCCGCGGGAAGGCTGCAGGGCAGCCCTCCCGCAGTCGGGGCAAAGAGAGCGCGGAACGCCGGGCGTTCCGCGCTCTTTTTTTACTGCCAGAGGGAGCAGAGGAGGTCGGTGTAGGCGGAGGGGTCCTCCAGGGGCAGGCCCGCGATGAGGAGGGCCTGGTTGTAGAGGACCTGAGCGTAGGCCTTGGCTTTCTCGGGATCGTGCTCCACGGCGTCGGAGAGGGCCCGGAAGGCCGGGTGCTCCACGTTCAGCTCCAGGATGCGCTCGGCCTTGATCCCCGCGTCGGGCTGGACGGTCTCGAAGTACTTCTCCATCTCAAAGCTGATGCCCTCCCCGGCGGTGAGGCAGACGGGGTGGGACTTCAGCTGGGCGGAGGGGCGGACCTCCTTCACGGCGTCGCCCAGAGTCTCCTTCACGAAGGCGAAGACATCCTTGTGGGCGTCCGCCGCCTCCTTGGCCTTCTCCTGGGCGTCCTCCCCGGCGGCGCCGCTCGTGGCGGAGCGGAAGGGCTTTTCCTGGTAGGTCCGGAGGACCTGGGCGCAGAACTCGTCCACCTCCTCGGTGAAGTAGAGGATCTCGGTGCCCTGCTCCTTCAGCTCCTCGATCTGGGGGAGCTTGTCGATGCGCTGGGGATCGGTGCCGATGGCGTAGTAGATGTCCTTCTGGCTCTCCGGCATCCGGGAGACGTACTCCGCCAGGGTCACGGGCTTCTTCTCCGTGGAGGAGTAGAAGAGCAGCAGGTCCTGGAGGAGCTCGCTGTGGGCGCCGTAGTCCGAGGCCACGCCGTACTTCAGCTGGCGGCCGAAGTTCCGGAAGAACTTCTCGTAGCCCTCCCGGTCGTCCTTCTGCATCCGCAGGAGCTCGGCCTTGATCTTTTTCTCCAGGTTCCCGGCGATGACTTTCAGCTGCCGGTCGTGCTGCAGAAGCTCCCGGGAGATGTTCAGGCTCAAATCCGGGGAATCCACCACGCCCCGGACGAAACGGAAGTGCTCGGGCAGGAGGTCGGCGCACTTATCCATGATGAGGACGCCGTTGGAGTAGAGCTGCAGGCCCTTCTCATAGTCCTTGGTGTAGTAGTCCATGGGGGCCGCGCCGGGGATGAAGAGCAGGGCCTTGTAGGTGACGGCGCCCTCGGCGGAGACGGTGACCACGCTCTGGGGCGGGACCATCTGGTAGTAGCGCTCCTGGTAGAACTTGTCGTACTCCTCCTTCGTGACCTCGCTCTTCTTCCGCTGCCAGAGGGGGACCATGGAGTTCAGGGTCTCCCACTCCCGGACATCCTCGTACTCCGGCTTGTCGTCGGGGGAGCCCTCCTTCCGGCGGGAGTGGGTGACCTCCATCCGGATGGGGAAGCGGATGTAGTCGGAGTACTTCTTCACGAGGCTCTTCAGGGCATACTCCTGGAGGTACTGGCTGTACTCGCCGGGCTCGTCCTCGGGGTCCTTCTTGATGTGGAGAATGATGTCGGTGCCGACGGTCTCCTTCTCGCAGGGCTCCACGGTGTAGCCGTCCACGCCGTCAGACTCCCAGCGGCAGGCGGTGTCGGAGCCGTACTTGCGCGTTACGACAGTGATGTGGTCCGAGACCATGAAGGCGGAGTAGAAGCCCACGCCGAACTGGCCGATGACGTCCGCCGCCTGCTCGCTGCCCTGGGTCTCCTGGCGGAACTGGAGGGTGCCGCTCCTGGCGATGACGCCCAGGTTGTTCTCCAGCTCCTCCTGGTCCATGCCGATGCCGTTGTCCCGGACGGTGAGGGTTCCGGCTTCCTCATCGGGGATCAGGGTGATGGCGAAGTCCTCCCGCCGGAGGCCCACCTTGTCATCCGTCAGGGAGAGGTAGCAGAGCTTGTCGATGGCGTCGCTGGCGTTGGAGATGAGCTCCCGGAGGAAGATCTCCTTGTGGGTGTAGATGGAGTTGATCATGAGGTCCAGCAGCCGCTTGGACTCCGCCTTGAACTGTTTCTTGCGCATAAAAAATGCCTCCTTGCAAGTGGAGCCGGGAAGAAAACTCGCTCCCCGCCTCCTCATTTTAACCCCATTATTCTAGCGCGTTCCCCTGCAAAAGTAAAGCCCTCCCCGTCCGCGCACGGCGGACAGAGAGGGCTTTTCCGGCGGAATTTACAATTTTTTAAAAGCTTTCCCGGGAAAAAGGCCGCCTCAGCGGCTCAGCGCCGTCAGGACGCGGACCATCTTCTCCATGGCGTCCGCGGAGACGAACTCGTGGATGCCGTGGAAGTTGGCGCCGCCGGTGCAGAGGTTGGGGCAGGGCAGGCCCTGGTAGGAGAGCCGGGCCCCGTCGGTGCCGCCCCGGATGGGGACGATCCGGGGCTCCACGCCGCACGCCCGCATGGCCTCCTCCACCCGGTGGATGAGCTCCATGTGGGGGAGGATCATTTCCTTCATGTTGTAGTAGCTGTCCTTCTCCTCCAGGGTGAAGGTCCCCTCCCCGTGGCGGAGGTTCAGGTAGTCCGTGAGCTGCTGGAGGAAGCGCTTGCGGCCTTCGAACTTCTCCCGGTCGTGGTCCCGGATGATAAGGCTCACCTGGGCGGCGCTCTCGTCGCCGCTGAGGCCCGTCACGTGGTAGAAGCCCTCGTAGCCCTCGGTGTGGGCGGGGGCCTCGGCGGCGGGGAGGAGGCTCACGAACTCCGCCGCCAGGAGGGCGGCGTTCTTCATCTTGTTCTTGGCCTCGCCGGGGTGGATGTTGACGCCGTGGATGCGGACCTTGGCCGCGGCGGCGTTGAAGTTCTCATACTCCAGCTCCCCGATCTCGCCGCCGTCCACGGTGTAGGCCTGCTTGGCGGGGAACTTGGCGAAGTCGAAGTGGTCCGGCCCCCGGCCGATCTCCTCATCCGGGGTGAAGCAGACGGCGATCTGGCGGTGCGTCACCTCGGGATGGGCCAGGAGGTAGGCGCAGGCGCTGACGATCTCAGCGACGCCCGCCTTGTCGTCCGCCCCCAGCAGGGTGGTGCCGTCGGTGACGATGAGCTCCTGGCCGATGTACTTCTCCAGGTTGGGGAAATCCTTCACCCGCAGGGCCTCGCCGTTCCCCAGCTCGATGTCCCCGCCCTCGTAGCGGAGGCACCGGGGCTTCACATTCTCGCCGCTGACGCCGGGGGCGGTGTCCATGTGGGCAATGAAGCCCAGGGCGGGCCGGTCCTCGCAGCCGGGGGATGCCGGCAGCACACCGTAGACATAGCCGAACCCGTCCAGCTCCACGTTTTGAAGGCCCAGGGCCGCCAGCTCCTCTGCCAGGGCCTGGCCCAGGACCCGCTGCCGGGCCGTGGAGGGCACGGTCTCCGAGTCCTCATCCGAGGTGGTGTAGTAGGTGACATACTTCAAAAAGCGTTCCTTGACGTCCATTGGGATGCTCCTCCTTGCTCCGCCCGCAGGCGGGGATGGTTTTCGGCCCTATCTTAGCACATCCCGCCGCCCCAGGCAAGCCCCCGGCGGGGCTTGACGGCAAACCAACATACTGTTATAATAGGTTTTCAGAATCTGACGGGCCATCCGCCCGGAAAGCGAGGCGCCGTATGCTGATATCCACCCGGGGCCGCTACGCCCTGCGCATCATGCTGGAGCTGGCCCAGTACGACCAGAGCCCCTATATGCCCCTGCCCCTCATCGCGGAGAAGCAGGGGATCTCGGAGAAGTATCTGGAGAGCATCGTCTCCCTGCTGGTGAAGGGGGGCCTGGTGGAGGGCGTCCGGGGCAAGGGCGGCGGCTACCGTCTCCGCCGGCCCCTGCAGGACTACTCCGCCGGGGAGATCCTTCGCCTCACCGAGGGCTCCCTGGCCCCGGTCTCCTGCCTGGAGGGGGAAGAGAACGCCTGCCCCCGGGCGGGCCAGTGCCACACCCTGCCCATGTGGACCAAGCTGGAAGGGCTCATCAACAGCTATCTGGACAGCGTCACCCTGGCAGACCTGCTGGACGCCCCCATGGACCAGGTCTGAGTCCCCCGCAGACGGACACTCCCTGCCCCGGAGCTCCCTCCGGGGCAGAAATTTTGTCCAATTCCCTATTGACAAAGTATGTTTTCTGTCGTATCTTAAAAACATACCAAATAGCTGGGGTTAAAATCCGTATGCCCCGGTGCAAGATATCACCCGGAGCCTTCCGGAAAGGAGCCAAGATCATGCAGGTCTATGCCGATAACGCAGCCACCACGAAAATGAGCCAGACGGCCATCAACGCCATGCTCCCCTATATGGAGCGCATCTACGGCAACCCCTCCAGCCTCCACAGCGTGGGACAGGAGGCCGCCGAGGCGCTGCAGAGCGCGCGGGAGACCATCGCCAAGTGTCTGAACGCCTCCCCCAATGAGATCACCTTCACCTCCGGCGGCAGCGAGGCCGACAACCAGGCCCTGCTCTCCGCCGCGTGGCTGGGTCTCCGCAAGGGGAAAAAGCACATCATCTCCACCGCCTTTGAGCACCACGCCATTCTCCACACCCTGAAAAGGCTGGAGAAGGAGGGCTTCGAGGTCCAGCTTCTGGATGTGGGCCCCCTGGGCAACATCACCGCCCAGCAGGTGGCGGACGCCATCCGGGAAGACACCTGCCTCGTCACCACCATGTACGCCAACAACGAGATCGGCTCCATCCTGCCCATCGCGGAGATCGGCGCGGTCTGCAAGGAGAAAGGCGTCCTCTTCCACACGGACGCTGTCCAGGCGGCGGGGCACCTGCCCATCGACGTGAAGGCCCAGAACATCGACATGCTCTCCCTCTCCGCCCACAAGTTCCACGGCCCCAAGGGCGTGGGCGTCCTCTATGCCCGCCGGGGCGTGCCCCTGACGAGCCTCATCGAGGGCGGCGCCCAGGAGCGGGGCAAGCGGGCCGGCACCGAGAACATCCCCGGCATCATGGGCATGGCCGCCGCCCTGCAGGACGCCTGCGAGCACATGGAGGCCAACGCCGTGCACGTCTCCCATCTCCGGGACCGGCTCATCGAGGGGCTCTCCCAGATCCCCCACAGCGCCCTGAACGGCGACCCGGTGAACCGTCTGCCCGGCAACGTCAGCTTCTGCTTTGAGGGCATCGAGGGCGAGAGCCTCCTCCTGCTGCTGGACTCCAAGGGCATCTGCGCCTCCTCCGGCAGCGCCTGCACCTCCGGCTCCCTGGACCCCAGCCACGTGCTGCTGGCCATCGGCCGTCCCCACGAGGTGGCCCACGGCTCCCTGCGCCTGAGCCTCTCCGAGTGGAACACCGACGAGGAGATCGACCACATCCTGGCGGAGGTCCCCTGGGTGGTGGAGTACCTGCGGAACATGTCCCCCATGTGGAAGGATCTCATCAGCGGCAGAAAGCCCTTCATCCTGTAATTTTTCAGCCTGTCAGGAGGTTTTATTATGGCACTCTATACGGAAACCGTCATGGACCACTTCATGCATCCCCGGAACGTGGGGGAGATCGAGAACCCCGACGGCGTGGGCCAGGTGGGCAACGCCAAGTGCGGCGACATCATGAAGATGTATCTGAAGATCAAAAACAACATCATCGAGGACGTGAAGTTCGAGACCTTTGGCTGCGGCAGCGCCATCGCGTCCTCCTCCATGGCCACGGAGCTCATCAAGGGCAAGACCATTGAGGATGCCCTGGCCGTCACCAACAAGCAGGTGGTGGATGCTCTCGGCGGTCTCCCCGCCCACAAGCTCCACTGCAGTGTTCTTGCCGAGGAGGCCATCAAGGCCGCCGTCAAGGACTACTACGACAAGAACGGCATCGAATACGACCACAGCAAGTTCCCCGACTGCGCAGGCTGCGAGGGCGCGTGCTGTATGGTGTGAGCAGATGAAAGGGGGGACGTTGTCCCCCCTTTCAATTCCCCCCACCAGTGACGTCGGTCACTGGTGTAGCCGCCCAAGGCGGCAGAGTCAGGGAATTTTCCCGCCGCGCATGTCGCCGGGAAAAATGATCCCGATTCTTTCCGCCGGAGGCGGAAACCAGGAAGGGGCTCCGGCCCCTTCCTGGACTTTTCCCGGGACGGGCGCGGATGCTTCGCTGCGCACCGCTACCCAGGGCAATCGCGGCGGCTCTCCGCAACCACCCGTAGGGCACGACGACCCGGCGTGCCGTCCCTCGTCCCCCCGCGAGGCGTAAGGGCCGATGCCCACATCGGCCCGTTGCTTGGCATCACCTGTGGCGCACCCGTAGGGCGGGGTGACCACACCCCGCCGCCGGACGCACCATCCTGCTCCGCCCTTTACAAGGAAGGGCGTCGTGTCACGCCGATTCCCGTTGGTTCCGGAACGCCTCCCCCACCGCGTAGGGGCGGACCTGTGTGTCCGCCCGTGGACGGGCCCCGTGAAGGACCGTGGCCGGGCCGACACATGGGTCGGCCCCTACGGATTCTATTGCAGCATCCATCGACCCCGGGGAAAACGGGCGGGGGCCCCGCCCCTACCGGCCTATTGGCAGCGGGCCGATGGGGCATCGGCCCCTACGGGGCTTTCTTGGGTTCCCAGAGCGGGCAGGTCTCTTCGGACCGGCGGCGCTTGCGGCGGGGATGGACGCAGTGGCCGCAGCGCAGCAGCAGGTAGAAGTCCCAGCGCACATAATGCAGGCGGAAATGGGCGCAATTCCCGCAGATCTTTGCCTCTTGTATCGTATAGCCCTTCATGACCGCCCCTCCTTTCCCTCCGTAATATTGGTCTCACCGATATTTGTCAATATTGGTGTGGCCGATATTATATGCTAGAGATGAGCAAAACACGTCCTAAATAAAAGGGGCGAAGAGAGAAAAAGCGAGGATGACTCGGTAAAGAGAAAAAACGCATAAAAAGCAAGCCCGGTA
>SFLD01000047.1 GCA_004553545.1 Clostridiales bacterium
AGATTTTTCACTTTTTAATCAAATTTCTTGCGATTTTCCCAAAAATCAAAAAGCGATAAATTCACAACAAAATGAAATGAAAAGCGAGGAAAACGGCTTGAAATCAACCATTTTCCTCGCTGGCGCGGAAGGAGGGATTTGAACCCTCGCACCGTTTTTTAGACAGTCTACTCCCTTAGCAGGGGAGCCCCTTCGGCCACTTGGGTACTTCCGCAGATCGGTATGAAGTTGGCGGAGAGAGTGGGATTCGAACCCACGGAGACTTGCGCCTCGCCGATTTTCAAGACCGGTTCCTTCAACCGCTCGGACATCTCTCCGGATCGTGCTCCACTTTCGAACGCCTAAACATGATACCATAAGAGAAGGCGCTTTGTCAACGAAAAATCCAAGAAAAGCCGGGAAAGTTTTTTTGAAAAAATTGAAGAAAAGACTTGCAAATGGGACAGAAGCGTGCTATATTAAATGAGCTGGTTTGAGAGAGCCGGTATCCGGGTGTGGCGCAGTTGGTAGCGCGCTTGACTGGGGGTCAAGAGGCCGTGAGTTCAAGTCTCGCCACTCGGACCAATCGGAGTATCCTTCGGGATGCTCCGATTTTTTTCCTTTAAAAGGAGGAGCGGGGCGCTGCGCCCTGCTCCTCCTTCTCTCAGACCTTCTTCATATGGGCTCCGGCGGTCTTCCACATGAGCTTCTTGCGGATCTCGCCGAACTGGACCTCCATCAGGGCATCGCCGCCCATGGGGGTGAGGGAGAGCACCGTCCCCTGGCCGAAGGCGCTGTGCTCCACGCGGTCCCCCGCCTGGAACTCCACGGCGGCCGCCGCCTTGGCGGCGGGCTTCCCCGCCGGGGAAGCGCTCCGGGCCGGGGAGGACTTCGCCGTCCGGCCCGCGCCGGTGCCGCTGTAGGAGCGCCCGCTGGACACGCTGCCCCCACTGGGAACGGAAGACCGCTGCCAGGAAGAGATGCCGCCCCCACCGTAGCCGCCGGACCGGCCGCCATAGCTGCCGCCGCCCCCACTGTAACTGCCGGAGGAGGCCCGGTAGCCGCCGTAGCTGCCCTTCTGGCGGAAGCTGCCGTCAAAGTCGTCGTCCCAGCTGGGGCTGCCGAAGCCGTCGGCGTCCCACTCGCTGCGCTCAGGCCGGGGCTCGGGCTTGCCCTGCCACTCCATGTTCGCCTCCGGGATCTCCTTCAGGAAACGGGAGGGCTGGCAGGGGGAGGTCTTGCCGTAGAGCATCCGCTGCCGGGCGTTGGTGAGGGTCAGCTTCTCCTTGGCACGGGTCATGGCCACGTAGCAGATGCGCCGCTCCTCCTCCAGCTCCTCGGGGTCATAGGCGGCGCTCTGGCCGGGGAAGAGCCCCTCCTCCACGCCGACAACGTACACCACCGGGAACTCCAGGCCCTTGGCGGCGTGCATGGTCATCATGGTGACGCAGTCATCGTCGGCGCTGACGCTGTCCAGGTCCGTGTAGAGGGCGATCTCATTGAGGAAGCCCGAGAGGGTGGGATCCTCCGGCTCTCCGTCCAGGAAGCCCAGGATGTTGGACTTCAGCTCCTGGACGTTCTCGATGCGGCCCCGGCTCTCCATGTCGTTTTTCTCCTCCAGGGCCCGGACGTAGCCGGTGTCATCCAGCACCTGGTCATAGAACTCCGGCAGGGCCAGCCGCCCGCCGGCGGCGCGGAGGGAGTCGATGAGGTCCGCGAACTTCAGGAGCTTCGCCGCGGCGCTCTTGAGCTCCGGGAAGAGGTCGGCATTCCGGATGGTCTCGTAGAGGGAGAGCTGCTGCTCCGCCGCCACCACGGTGAGCTTTTCGATGGTGGTATTGCCGATGCCCCGGGCGGGGACGTTGAGGATCCGCCGCAGGCGCAGGTCGTCCAGGGGGTTATTCAGGACGCAGAGGTAGGAGAGAACGTCCTTCACCTCCGCCCGGTCAAAGAACTTGGTGCCGCCCACGATGCGGTAGGCGATGCCGTTGCGCTTCATGGCGTATTCCAGGGCGTTGGACTGGGCGTTGGTGCGGTAGAGCACGGCGTGGTCCCGGAACTGCCGCCCCCGGTGGACCCCCATCAGGATGTCCCCGGCCACGAAGTTGGCCTCGTCCCCCTCGTTGAAGACGGTGCGGATGTGGACGGGCTCGCCGCTGCCGCTCTTGGTCCAGAGGGTCTTGCCCTTGCGGCCGGTGTTGTTGGCGATGACGGCGTTGGCGGCGTCCAGGATGTTCTGGGTGGAGCGGTAGTTCTGCTCCAGCCGGATGAGCCGGGCCTTGGGATACTGCTTCTCAAAGCTCAGGATGTTCTCAATGTTGGCCCCCCGGAAGCGGTAGATGCTCTGGTCGTCGTCGCCCACCACGCAGAGGTTCTTCCGCCCCCCGGCGAGAAGGGCGGTGAGCAGGTACTGCAGATGGTTGGTGTCCTGATACTCGTCCACCAGCACGTAGCGGAACTTCCGCTGGTAGTATTCCAGCACCTCCGGGCAGGTGCGCAGCAGCGTCACCGTGTGGAAGATGAGGTCGTCGAAGTCCAGGGCGTTGGCCGCCCGGAGCTTCGATTCATACCGGGCGTAGACCTTGGCGATGCGGGCGTACTTCCAGTCCCGCTCCCCGTCCTGGCTCCGGGCGAAGTCCTCCGGTGTCTCATAGCGGTCCTTGGCCCGGCTGATGACGCCCAGCACCTCCCGGGGAGTAAACGCCTTCTCGTCCAGGTTTAGCTCCCGGACGCAGTCCCGCACCACCCGCTTGGAGTCGTCGGTATCGTAGATGGTGAAGTCCTTCTGGAAGCCCAGGTGCTCAATGTCCCGCCGCAGGATGCGCACGCAGGCGGAGTGAAAGGTGGAGGCCCAGATCTCGTTGGCGGCGGGCCCCAGCCGGGCCGCCAGCCGCTCCTTCAGCTCTCCCGCCGCCTTGTTGGTGAAGGTGATGGCCAGCACCTCCCAGGGCTGGGCGGGGTCCACGGCGCAGAGCCGCCGGACCCTGGCCTCGTCCGCCCCGCTGAGCGCCTCCGGGAGGTTTTCCAGGAAGGCGAGGTCCTCCTCCGTGGCGTCCTCCGGCACCTCGGCGCAGTCGCTGCCCCGGCCGTAGGTCAAAAGGTTATAGATCCGCTGGATCAGCACCGTGGTCTTGCCGCTGCCCGCGCCCGCCAGCAGCAGGAGGGGCCCCTCCGTGGTGAGGGCGGCCTGCTGCTGGGCCTCGTTGAGCCGCCGGAAGTCCCGGGCGATGGCCTGCCGCCGGGCGGCGGCGTAGCGTTCCTCAAAGGTCATGTGATCGCCTCATTTCCTCAGTTTTCTTCGCAGGCTCCCATTATACCGCCTTTCGCCCCCTCCGGTCAACCGCCGGAGGGGGCTTTCGTCCGCTGGGCTGTTGCCAAATCGTCACCATTTTGTGGTTGACATCCGTGTACCCTTCTGCTATCATGGTCCCATCAAGAAGTAGACAACAGTATACCTCTTCGAAACCGGAGAGGGCTGCAAGGAGGAACCTGCCATGAAAGTGCACCTGTCTGACGGGGAGTGGAAGCTCATGAACAAGCTCTGGGACGCTTCTCCCCGCACCATCACGGAGCTGACTGCCGCCCTCCGGGGGGACACCGGCTGGTCCAAGAATACCGTCATCACCATGCTCTCCCGGCTGGACGCCAAGCAGGCCGTCTACTATGAGGAGGGCCTCCGGGCCAAGCAGTATTACCCTGCCGTCACCCGGGAGGAGGCCATCCGGGAGGAGAGCGAGAGCGTTTTGGAGAAGGTGGGCAGCGTGGGCCTTCTCATGAGCGCCATGGTAGAGAGCCAGCGGCTCACGGAGAGCGACCTTGCGGAGCTCTCCGCCATCCTGGAGCGGGCAAAGGAGGGACGGACATGAAGGAAGTGCTCATCACCTCGTCGGTTTTGATCCTGGCGCTGCTGGCCCTGCGGGGCATCTTCCGCAGGAGCCTCTCCCGCCGGGTGCAGTATGCCCTCTGGGGCCTGGTGGCCCTGCGGCTGCTGGTGCCGGTGAATCTTCCGGCGGCCCAGCACAGCGTCCTCACCGCGGCGGAGCCTGTCCGCACCGCCATCACGGAGCGGATGGAGACGCCCCACACCCTCCAGCCCCGGCAGACGGCCCCCAGCGCGCCGGAGACCGTCACCCCCGCCCCCGGCGGCGGGATGACCCCCGGCACCGCTCCTGGAACCAATCACGGCGCCGACCCCGTTACGACGCCCGCGACCCCCGCCACCCCGGTGACGGAGCCCGCCGCCGAGCCTGTGACGCCGGCGACGCCTGCAGCAGCGGAGGATACCGCCGCCCTCCGCTTCACCACTGCCCAGACCCTGACGGTCCTGTGGCTCACCGGCGCGGCGGCGATGGCCCTCTGGTTCCTCGCCACCAATCTCCGCTTCGCCCGCTTCCTGCGGCGGAACCGGAAGCCCCTGGTCCGCCCGGACTGCCCCCTGCCGGTTTATGCGGTGGAGGGCATCCCGTCCCCCTGCCTCGCGGGCCTCTTCCGCCCCGCCGTCTACCTGACCCCCGCCGTGGCCGGGGATGCGCGCCGGGAGCGCCACGTCCTGGCCCATGAGCTGACCCACGCCCGGCATTTAGACCCCCTCTGGAGCCTGATCCGCTGCCTCTGCCTCACGGTCTACTGGTTCGATCCCCTGGTCTGGATCGCCGCCCACGCCTCCCGCAGCGACTGCGAGCTGGCCTGTGACGAGGGCGCCCTCCGCCGCCTGGGGGAGGGGGAGCGCATCCCCTACGGCGAGACCCTGCTCTCCCTGATCCCCGTGAGCCGCTCGGACCCCATGCTCTCCGCCACCACCATGACGGCGGGGAAGCGCCAGCTCCGGGAGCGCATCCGCCGCATCGCCTCCGGCAGCCGCCCGGCGGCCATGGCGGTCTTCGCCGTGCTCTGCGCGGTGTCCATCCTCTGCGCCGCCACCTTCACCGGGGCGGTGTCCGCCGGCCAGCGGCCCGAAGGCATCCTCTCCGGCGCGGAGATCCAGTATTTCAACGAGACCTTCTTCAACCGGGACCTGGACGAACCCGCCGCCATCCGCAGCCACTTCCTGGCCTGCGAGTATGAGCGCCCCGAGGACATCGACCTCTACCAGCTCTTCTACTGCGGCGTCCCGGTGGCGGCAGACGATACCCATGCCGAGGAGCTGCGCCTTGCTGAGAACGGCCCCGATGCCTCCTGCCCCACGGACATCCTGCCGGTCAGCGCCATGGACGAAGTTCTCCGCCAGTATACCGGCAAGGGCTTCCAGGACATGGACATGACCACCCTGAAGGGCTTCGACCACCCCGAGGAGGGCTACTACACCCACGCCCACGGCGATACCAACTTCGCCACCGAGATCCAGGTCTTCGCCGGGGAGCGGGAGGGCGACACGGTCACCCTCTACTACACGCTCCTGTGGGCACCGTCCGACTGGCACTGCCTCACCCTGCAGGAGGGGGAGGACGGCAGCTATCAGTTCCGCGCCAACCTCCCCTGCGAGAAGCCAGCCATCGCTCCCCGCCTGCCGGAGAGCGAGCCGGTCCTGACCCTCTCTCTGGCGGACGCCCAGGCGGTGGAGCCCCAGCGGGTGGAGCTTACATACCACGGCGATGACCGTGCGGAGGAAGGCGGCGGACTGATCGTCCGGGACGAGGCCGGGGAGGAATATACCGCTGAAGTCTACCGCTCCACGGACGGTAAGATCTATATGGCCCTGGTCCGGACGGATTGGGTTCCCACCGGGAACGACGGACGGACGGGATACGTGAGCTGGGAGGCCGACTGCTTCCTCTCCATCCCGGAGCTGGAGGATACCGCCCAGACCCTTGGCAGCGTGATGTTGGGGTCCTTCCGGGACCTCTTCGGCCACAGCGGTTTCACGGTCCAGTACTCGAATGAGGACCGGGACCAGGTCCAGGACTACTACTACCTGGCGGAGGGCGGTGTGCCGTACCTCCTGCTGCGCATCAGCGCCCAGGGGCTGCTGGATCAGATCGACCTGGACGGCGACGGGGTGGACGAGCTATACAACAGCGACGGCTTCCTCTACTTCCTCCGGGACGGTCAGGGCTATGTGGCCAACGTGAAGTCCCTCCTCCAGACCGCCTGGCCGGACCTGAGCTTCTGGGACTGGTCCCACCTGGACCGGAGCTACCGGCACATCGAGGTCTCCGGCTTCGTCCGGATGCCGGAGTGGGATGAGCCGGATTCCGACGAGACCGACTACCTCCACGAGCCCGGCGGCAGCATTGCCGACTTCTTCCGCTACCTCTACTTTGACGGCGAGAGCCTTCAGGTCTACCGGGAGCTGCAGAGCGTCACCTATACCGACCACCTGGCCAGCACCGTGGATGTCCCCAGCGATGTAGTCACCGCCGCCAAGGCCCGGACCCTGGAGAACTACAACGCCATGCAGGAGGACTGCCCCGGCTTCCCCATTGACGACTGGCGCGTCACCGGCGTCAGCCTGGAGGATACCATCCCCCTGACCGATGGCCGCAGCCTGGAGATCTACCGGGTCTCCGGCAGCTTCCACGCCACGTATCCCGCCCGGCGCGCCATGGCCGGAAACATCTGGCTGGATGAGGACGGCTGGTTCGGCGGCCACACCCGCCGTTCCTCCTACCTGGTCTTCCTGGCGGACGGCGGGAAGCGGCTCCTGGTGGAGAGCGACCTCCCCGATGACAGCAGCCCCGGCTCCTGGGCCTTCGATGTCGCCGTGGTGGAGCTCCTGCTGAAGCAGGGCTATGCGCAGATCACGGACTTGGACCAGGAGACCCTGGTGAGCTACTTCTACTTCCGCTATTACGACTGCCTGGACCGGATCGCCCAGCTGCCGGAGGCGGAGTGGGACGCTCTCCTGAACAGCCTTCGGGACTATCCTGACCGCTCCTACTTCAAGGACACCATGTATAATCTTCTCCACAGCCCCAGCGGCCTCACGGAGGACGCCGCCAAGTGCTACCGCCGCCTCCTCTACCTGGAGAACAGCGACGAGGGCCGGGTCCCCATCAGCGTGGAGCTCATGTGCGAATCCGCCATCAGGGAGCGCTATGACGCATTCTGCACCGGTCTGGACTACGACGCGGCCGTTGGGCTCTTGGGCTGGCAGAGCTATGCCCCCACCCGTGCGGCGGACTACCCGGACTTCCACGGCCTTCATCTGGAGGTCTACCGGGTGGACTATTACTACAGCTGCCAGTACCCGGAGAGCCTTCAGAACGACGGCAGCTTCCAGGTGTCCGGGGATCGGATCATCCCGTCCCCCGATGGCAGCGCCTACGTCCTCTTTGAGGTGAAGGAGGATCTGCACCGGGTCCGCCTGGGGGATACCGACATCCCGGGCATTGACCCGGCGAGCGACCCCGCCGCCTTCCGCGAGGCCCTGGAGGATTACTTCCGCACCGAGCATCCCGGCGAGATCGAGGGCCTGGGCCAGGACATCCGCACGGAGCCCGGCGTGCCCCTCTCCCTCTGGGACCGGGGCAGCCACCAGGCCGTGGAGGACTACTTCGCGAGCTACATCGGGGCCTTCCAGACCTCCTCCACGCAGTATCTGGATGGCGGCTGGGAGCTCTGGACCTATCAGAAGGACGACTCCTGGTACCTCTTCCTGGTGAGCCGGGATGGCCGCTGCGCCCAGCTCCCCCTGCCGGTCTATGACGGCTCCCTCCGCTACGCCGAGCCCACCACGACCTACCAGAGCGGCGGGCCGGTCAGCTGGGAGGCCCGGGTCCCCCAGCGGGTCTACAGCGCTGTCAACGGGAATCTGGCCCAGGAGAGCGGCATCTACCGCTATGAGCTGGACCTGGATACCCTGACCCTCTATGAGAGCTTCATCCCCACAGAGAGCACGGCCCGGGACGCCTCCTTCGCCGCCCGCTCCCTCAGCACCGGTACCTGCGGAAAGACCCGTCAGGAGCTGCTTTCCTGGCTGACGGCGGAGGAGCCTGAGACCTGGCAGGGGCGGCTGCCCACCGGAAAGTACTGGGAGCACCCCGACGGAGCGGTGGCCTACCTTGCGATCCTCGCCGGGGTCCCCCACACGGACCAGTTCGAGCTCTGCCTCCGCTTCTCCGACGGCACGGAGGCCCAGCTGCCCCTGGCCAACATCCCCGTCGGCTTCGCCGTCCTGACGCCGTCCAGCGCCGCCTTCACCCATGGCAGCTTCACCTATGATATCGACGCTTCGGAGTTGGGTTTCCCCGGCAGCGTTTACCGCTACACGGTGGATCTGACGGCCAAGACCGTCGCTATGACCGCCGTTCCGGCGTAAAAGGCGCAAGGCCGGGAGGAAAAGCCCTCCCGGCCTTGCTTTTTTGGGAAAGACGTGCTATACTCCGTGAGAATGATTCTCAAATTCAAAGGAGCCATCCCATGAAGCGACTGTTTCCCGCCCTGCTGAGCCTGACCCTTCTCTCCGCCCTGCTGCCGGGCTGCGCCGCCCGGCCCAGCGTGTCGGACGGGCAGACCGGAGGCTTTTCCATCGTGGCCACCAGCTTCCCGGCCTATGACCTGGCCCGCGCCGTCTGCGGCCGGGCGGCGGAGATCACCCTGCTCCTGCCCCCCGGGGCGGAGAGCCACTCCTACGAGCCCACCCCCCGGGACATCCTGGCGGTGGAGGACTGCGGCCTCTTCGTCTACCTCGGCGGCGAGTCCGACGCCTGGGTGGAGACCATCCTCTCCTCCCTGGAGAGCCCGCCGGAGACTCTGCGGATGATCGACTGCGTGGACACCCTGGACGAGGAGACCCTGGAGGGCATGACCTCCCAGGGCCACGATCACGACCACGAAGAGCACGACGAGGACCATGACCACGACGGCCACGGACTGGGGGAGGTCCACGAGATCGACGAGCACGTCTGGACCGCCCCGGAGAACGCCGGGCGCATCGCCCGGGCCATCGCGGAGCGGATGGCGGTGCTGGACCGCGCCAACGCTGACACTTACCTTGCCGCCGCCGACGCCTATCAGACGGAGATCGATGAATTGGACCGGGAGTTCCGGGACTTCTTCGCGGCCCTCCCCACGAAGACCCTGGTCTTCGGTGACCGCTTCCCTCTGCGCTACTTCGCGGAGGCCTACGGCCTCACCTGCTACGCCGCCTTCCCCGGATGCGCCACCCAGACGGAGCCCTCCGCCGCCACCGTGGCCTTCCTGACGGAGAAGGTGGAGAGTGAGGGCATCTCCACGGTCTTCTACATCGAGTTCTCCAACCACCTGGTGGCGGACAGCATCGCCGAGGCCGCCGGGGCGAGGACCGCCCTCTTCCACAGCTGCCACAACGTCTCCCGCCAGGACCTGGAGAGCGGCGCCACCTACCTCAGCCTCATGCGGCAGAATCTCGAGACCCTGAGAGCCTGCCTGCCGTAAAGAAAGCCGCCCCGGACCAGCCGGTCCGGGGCGGTTCGCTATGTCGTTACGCCAGGACCGCCCGCTCCGGTTCCAGAGCGGCCTGCTGGTCCAGAAAGTAGCAGATGATGTCCTTCCGGGTGACGATGCCGATGAAGCTCCCCAGGTCATCCACCACCGGGACGAAGTTCTGGGTGGCGGCGGAGGAGAGCAGCTCCTCCATGCTGACAGTGATGGACACCGCCGGGTGGTCCCGGTGGACGATGTCCCGGATCTGCAGCTGCTCCAGGCTCCGGAGGGAGATGTCCTCGTCCCCGGCGGAGCCCATCAGCTGCCAGAGGAAGTCCCCCTCCCGGACCACGCCCACATAGCTCCCGTCCCGCCGGATGACGGGGATGGCGCTGTAGCCGTGGTGGCGGAGCTTTTCCAGCCCCTGACGGAGGGTGCAGTCCTCATAGAGATAGGCAACGCTGCCCTTTGGCGTGAGAAAGTACGCGATATTCACGGCATGACCGTCCCTTCCAAACGTCGGTGGCACCGCCTGCGGCGGCGGTTTCTGATGCTTTCATTATAGCAGGGCAGGGGAGGGATTGGTGAACGATTTATGAAAATCCCGCAAACTTTCCGTTCGCTTCTTTACAAGCCGCCCCCGGCACAGTAGAATGGGGAGGAACCCAAGGAAAGGCGGAGAGAACCATGCTGAGCCCAGAGGAATTGAAGGAGAGCCCCCTCTTCCAGAACATCAGCTACGAGAGCTACCTTGCCATGTATGACTGCTTCCAGGCTGTGAACCGGACCTTCCGGCCCTATGAGGTGATGTACGACTATACCTCCGGCAGCGTCCCGGCGGACAGTGACTCCGTGGGGGTCATCGAGCGGGGGACGGCCTCCCTCATCCGTATCGATGAGAACGGCGTTGCCACGGTCCTGGAGGAGCTGGGCCCCGGCGGGGTCTTCGGCAAAGCCCTGGCCTTCGCCGGCAGCAGCCAGGACGTGCTGGAGGTGGTCTGCCGGACCGCCTGCGAGGTGGTCTACATCCGCTACTCCCAGATCCTGAAGCGCTGCGAGAACGCCTGCCTGCACCACAGCCTCCTGGTCCAGAACATGCTCCGCCTCATCTCGGAAAAGGCCCAGGCCCTCAGCCAGCGGGTGGACGTCCTCTCCCGCCGGACCATCCGGGAAAAGCTCCTGTGCTGCTTCCAGCAGCTCTCGGACAAGGCGGGGAGCCCCCGCTTCACTCTGCCCTTCACCCTGGGGACCCTCGCGGACTACATCGCCACGGACCGCAGCGCCATGATGCGGGAGCTCCGCAAGATGAAGGAGGAGGGGCTGGTGAGCACCCAGGGCCGCCAGGTAACGCTTTTGGGCAATTCGTGCTAAAGCGCGGCAAAGGTTGACCAATTCTCCGTGAAAACCGCCCCAAAGCGATTGACGCGGCGGCGGGAAAATGGTACAATGCCCCTTGTATGTGACTCGGACGCACCCCCTGCACAAAACTGTTGGAAAGAGGTAAATAACGGATGTTTCGCATTGTGAGAAAGGAAGCCCTGAAGCCTACGGTGGTCCTCTTTGAGATCGAGGCGCCCCTGGTGGCCAAGAAGGCGCAGCCTGGCCAGTTCGTCATCCTCCGCGTGGATGAGAACGGCGAGCGGATCCCCCTGACCATCCATGACTATGACCCCGAGAAGGGCACCGTCAGCATCATCGCCCAGATCGTGGGCGCCACCACCGAGAAGATGAACCACCTCAACGAGGGCGACTGCCTGCAGGACTTCGTGGGTCCCCTGGGCAAGGCCACCGAGACCGCCGGCAAGAAGAAGGTCTGCGTCGTCGGCGGCGGCGTCGGCTGCGCCATCGCCTATCCCGTGCTGAAGAAGTTCCACGACGACGGGGCCGAGGTCCACGCCGTCATCGGCTTCAAGAATAAGGACCTCGTGATCCTGGAGGACAAGTTCGCCGCTGCCTCCTCCGTCCTGAAGGTATGTACCGACGACGGCTCCTACGGCCAGAAGGGCCTTGTCACCGAGGCGCTGAAGGAGCTCATCGACAGCGGCAACCAGTATGACGAGATCTTCGCCATCGGCCCCATGGTAATGATGAAGTTCGTCTGCAAGACCACGGAGCCCTACGGCATCCCCACCACCGTCTCCATGAGCCCCATCATGATCGACGGCACCGGCATGTGCGGCGGCTGCCGCCTCAGCGTGGGCGGCGAGATGAAGTTCGCCTGCGTGGACGGCCCGGACTTCGACGGCTTCCAGGTGGACTGGAACCTGGCCGTCAAGCGCAACCAGATGTACCGCGACTTCGAGATGCACAAGCACGAGGAAGTCTGCAATCTCTACCGGAAGGAGGCGTGAGGCATGGCTAACATGAGCTTGAAGAAGAATCCCATGCCCTCCCAGGACCCCCAGGTCCGCAGCGGCAACTTTGACGAGGTGGCCCTGGGCTACACCGAGGCCCAGGCCCTGGACGAGGCCCAGCGCTGCCTCCACTGCAAGAATAAGCCCTGCATGCAGGGCTGCCCCGTGATGGTACATATCCCCGACTTCATCGCGAAAGTCGCCGAGGGCGACTTTGAGGCCGCCTACCAGATCATCGCCGCCACTTCCGCCCTGCCCGCCGTCTGCGGCCGCGTCTGTCCCCAGGAGAGCCAGTGCGAGAAGTACTGCGTCCGGGGCATCAAGGGCGAGAGCGTCGGCATCGGCCGGCTGGAGCGCTTCGTGGCCGACTGGCACCGCCAGCATACCGCCGCCGCCCCCGAAAAGCCCGCCTCCAACGGCCACAAGGTGGCGGTCGTGGGCTCCGGCCCCGCGGGCCTCACCTGCGCCGGCGACCTGGCCCGCAAGGGGTACGATGTCACCGTCTTCGAGGCTCTGCACCTGGCCGGCGGCGTGCTGGTCTACGGCATCCCCGAGTTCCGTCTGCCCAAGGCCATCGTCCAGAAGGAAGTGGACGGCCTGAAGGCCATGGGCGTCACCATCGCCACCGATACCGTCATCGGCCGCACCGTCTCCATCGACGAGCTGCAGCAGGAGATGGGCTTCGAGGCCGTCTTCATCGGCTCCGGCGCGGGCCTTCCCATGTTCATGGACATCCCCGGCGTCAACTACCGGGGCGTCTACTCCGCCAACGAGTTCCTGACCCGCATCAACCTGATGAAGGCCTATCGGCCCGACTCCGACACCCCCATCCAGCATCCCAGGAAGGTGGCGGTCGTGGGCGGCGGCAATGTCGCCATGGACGCCGCCCGCTGCGCCAAGCGCCTGGGCGCCGAGGTCAGCATCGTCTACCGCCGGGGCATGGAGGAGCTCCCCGCCCGGAAGGAAGAGGTGGAGCACGCCGAGGAGGAAGGCATCCTCTTCCGCACCCTCTGCAACCCTGTGGAGATCCTGGCTAATGAGAATGACGATGTCACCGGCATCCGCTGCATCCGGATGGAGCTGGGCGAGCCCGACGCCTCCGGCCGCCGCCGTCCCATCGAGGTGAAGGGCAGCGAGTTCGAGCTGGACGTGGACTGCGTCATCATGGCTCTCGGCACCAGCCCCAACCCCCTTATCAAGTCCACCACCAAGGGCCTTGAGATCAACCGCAAGGGCGGCATCGTGGTGAATGAGGACGGCCTTACCTCCCGCGAGAACGTCTACGCCGGCGGCGATGCCGTCACCGGCGCCGCCACCGTCATCCTGGCCATGGGCGCCGGCAAGACCGCCGCCAAGGCCATCGACGAGGCCCTCAGCAAGTAACAGTCCGCGGGAAAGCACAGAACAAAAAGAAAGACGGGCTCCGCCCGTCTTTCTTTTTGCATATCGGGGCTCCGTGCCGCCGCATTTCCCCCTTGCCTTTTTCCCCCATCCGTGCTATCCTACCCTTACGGCTCCCTTGCCGCCGGGTAGGGGAGGAGCGTTCACCCCGTGTCGTCAGGCTTTCAAAGACGCGGGGCGGGCGCTTTTTTGTTTGCCGCCGGGCCTTGGGCCCGGGACCCAACGAGAGAAAGGAATGATGTATCATGGCATGGGGCATCCTCATCGCCGCCGGTGGGCTGGAAGTCTTCTGGGCCACCTTCATGAAGCTGTCGGAGGGCTTCACCAAACCCCTTTACATCGTTTTGACCTTCGCCGGGATGGCGGCCAGCTTCTTGCTGCTGGCCCGGGCCACCCGCACCCTGCCCCTGGGCACGGCCTACGCCGTCTGGACAGGCATCGGGGCCCTGGGGGCCCTGATCGTGGGAGTGCTCCTTTTCCGGGAGAGCCTGACCCCCGCGCGGCTCCTCTTTGCGGCGCTGCTGCTCATCGGCATCATCGGCCTGAAGGCCACCGCATGAAAAAAGGACGCCCCCTGCCGCGGCAGGGGGCGTCCTTTTTTACGGTTTCAGCTCGTCCAGCGCCGCCTGGGCGGCCTGGGCGTCAAAGGCAAACTGGTAGCCGCGCTCTCCGGTGAGACCGGCCTCCGGCGCCACGCTGAGAAGCTGGTAGAAGGTGTCCCGCCAAAGGCGCTGGTAGGCCCCGGACCAGAGCACGCTCCGGATACTGCCGCTGGAGCGCATCCGCTCCTCAAAGGGGAGGTTCAGGTCGGCGCAGCCGAAGACCGCCATCACGTCCATCCGCCGGATCTGCTCCTCCGTCCCGGCAAGGTATCCGTCTACGATGTCCCGGTCCTCCGCCAGGGGGAGCTGGCCCTTCAGCCATTGGGCGGCGTTCCGGGCCTCCGCCTCCCAGGCCCTGGCCCAGTGGGCGGCGATGCTGTTCATCTCCATGGTGGTATCCCAGCTGTCCTTGGCTCCGTAGAAGGCGTCGATGGGGTTTTCCTCCCGGGTTTCTGCCAGCGCTTGGTTTTCCTCCGCCAGAGTTGTGTTTTCCTCGGTCAAAGCGGCATTCTCCGCCGTCAGCGTCTCGACCTCCCGCCGCAGGGCCTCGTTCTCCTGCCGGAGCGCGTCGGCGCTGCCGCAGGCTGTCAGCGCCAGACAGAGGGCCAGCGCGGCCAGCAGGGTCTGTATCCGCCGCATACTGTCCCTCCTCACTGCTTTCCCAGCACTTCCCGGCGGATGTAGTCGAAGGCGACGTCCTCCCCCTCGTCCCGGAGCTTTAAGAGGATGGCCTCCAGCAGCGCCTCCGTGGCGGGATGGATCAGCAGGCGGCGGCCCTTGCCCTTCAGGAAGAAGGCGTAGGGGTCGCCGGGCTGAAAGTCCTTCCCCCGGTAGACCTTGCTGGCCGCCAGCCGGTCGCAGAACATCTCCGCCACGTACTTCTTCGGCATCTCCACGCCGCCGATGCCGCTGCCGTCCCGCAGGTAGTCCGTCCAGTACTCAAAGTGGTGGCGGTTGCGGCCCTTGTGGTGCATCCAGGAGCTGCTGTAGCCCTGGGCCTTCCGCTCGGCGTCGTTGGGGCTGTGGTCCCCCTGGAAGTAGCGGACGCCCACCCAGAACTCCCGGGGGGAGTACTTGGAGAGGTCGTGGGTCAGCCCCTGCCAGTAGAGCCCCAGGCGGAAGCAGTACCGGCAGACCAGCCAGCGGTGATGATTGATGGTGTGGAGATGCTTCCAGAAATGCACGGCGGTCAGGTGGGCCAGGGTCTGCCCCAGGGGTGTGTCGAAGCCCAGGGCCCGGTACATTCCCTCGTCACAGGGGGCGCAGGTGACGGTGAGGCTGGCAATGCCCCGCTCCCGGCACCAGTCCCGGGCGGCGTTTGCCAGCAGCCGGGCGGAGCCCTTCCCCCGGAAGCAGGGCTCCAGGTAGAAATCCTCAAAGCTCCCCACCTCGCCGCAGGCAAAGGTGGAGAAGCTGGCGCTGACGCTGCAGAGCCCCACGGCCTGGGCGCCCCACCTGGCGAGGAAGAAAACGATCTGCCCCGCCCGGATGGCGGCGGACAGCCGTTCCTTCTCTGCCTCCGTCAGGGGTTCCTCGCCCACGGCCTGGCGGAAGCGGTCCTCCAGGCGGAAGAGCCGCCCGTCCGGCTCTGTGAGCCGTTCCGCCGTCAGGGGGATGTCCTCCTCCGGCGGCAGGAGAATCAGGGGCTCGCCCCACTCGTCTGCGCCGTTGGGCCGGAAGCCCAGCCGCCCCCAGAAGCGGGACCGCCGGGGATCGCCGCCGCAGTTGAGTTCCGCATAGCGCATGCCGCGCCCTTTGGCCCAGGCGAGCAGTGCTTCCGCGCAGGCGCGGCCTGTGCCGCCGCCCCGGAATGGGGGATAGACGCAGAACTCCAGCAGGAAGCACTTGCCGTCCTCGCTGTCGTAGATCACCGGCATGGCGAAGCCGATCTCCTCCTCGTCCCGGCGGAGGAAGAGGAAATGGAGCGGGTCACGCTCCCTCTTCCGCAGGGCCTCGATCTGCCCCCGGTACTCCTCCCCCAGGAAGTAGGCAAGCTCCTCCCGGTCTTCCTCTCCCGGAAAAATGTCCCGGGCGTGATAGGCCCTCAGCTCCGCCCGGAAGCGGCGGATGTCGGCCTCGGTTTTGGCTTCGTAAAGGATGATGTTGCTGTTCAAGTTTCGTTCCTCCATAGTTCCCCTCAGCGAGGGGCCGATGCTTGGAGGGTCAGAAAGCGTGGGCCCTCCGGACACGTCTCATCTTCATAAAAAACCACCCTTTCCTGAAAGAATTCCGGCGTCCGGCAGGGGAGAGTCCCCGGCCGGGAGCCGCTCACGACCAGTATAGCACAGTCCCTTCCAAAAAACGAGAGCAAATTTCGCATGACTCCGACCCGCTTGGGGAAAGGTATAGCCAGTGCCCAGGCGGGCGACGGCAGGGGAGGGATGCGCATGGAACGGGCATACTTCAAGGGGGACGGGGCCCTGCTGCCCCGGGACATCCATTGCCCGGAGACGGCGGAGGCCCTGGCCGCGCGCTCCTGGGACCTCCTGGCCCTGACGGCGGAGGGCTGCCGCCTTCTTCGCGCCGAGGGCAGGGAGGTGGCCTGCGGCACCCTCCTGCTGCCGGGGGAGGAGCCCCTGCCTCCGCGCCTCCGGGCGGAGCGGGTGGTGACCTACGGCCTCTCCCACCGGGATACGCTGACCCTCTCCAGCCTGGGGGAGATGCCAGTCCTCTGCCTGCAGCGGGCCCTGACGCCGGAGGCGGGGCCGGAGCTGGACGCCCGGGAGCTCCCCCTGACGGCGGAGAAGCTCCTGCTGCTCTACGGTCTCTGGCTCCTGGGATAGCGCCGGTTTTCCGCCGAAAGACCGGAGATCTGCCGCCATTGGGCAGGTTCCACAAAGCGGGCGTCGGAAAATTAGGTACAAATTTCTTAAAAAAATGAAAATATTTTTGATTTTGTAACTACTTTTCCGGGACCGTATGCTATACTGAGGAAAAACGGGGAGGCAGAGAGACCATGAAGGCGGAGCAGCGGAAGAAATGGGCCCAGCGGGCAGTGGCAGCGGCGCTGACGCTGCTGGCCCTGGCCGCGCTGCCCAGCCTGCGGACCCTGGCCTTCTGCCCCCAGGGGTCCTGCTCCCTTCCGGACGAGGCCCTGCCCCTGGCATCCGCGCCCCTGACGGAGTCCGGCCTCACGGAGCTGCAGCGGAACGGGAACTTCCTTCTCTGGTTCTGCTCCGGTCTTGCCATCCTGGTGAGTTTCGCCATCCTGATCCAGGCGGTGCTGGAGATCTGCCGCGGCGGCCGCAAGCGCCGCTGACTGCCGCCCATGCCTGCCCGTGGGGTCACCCACAGTTTTTTATCATTCCCTCCCTCCAAAGGGGAACGGGCCCGGACAGCCGTCCGGGCCCGTTCCCTTTCCGTTTGCAAAAGTTATTTGGCATTGCCGCGGCGATCTTTCGCGCTTGCGGATGGATCACAGCAATTCGATGTAGATCCCTTCCGAACGAAAGGAGGAGATCGTGTCCGCGTCAATGGTCACGCCCTGAAGGTAAATGTAGTAATCATATCCGAACTCGACCGTTGCGTCTCCGGTTTCCGACAAAAGCTCGCACCAAAAGCAGTCACGGAGTACCAGCTTGACCGTCTTCTCGATTTCGGTCATATCCAGGCGGGCTCCCTCCTTGATCCGCGAAACGAATGCGGCATCCGACGGAGGGAAGGGCAGATGGCAGCGGCCCAGCATTTCTTTCAGCGCCGTCGGGGAAGAACGCTTTTCCAGCTTTTCCACGATCATGGTGTGAATTTGGTTTTGACGCAGGACGGTCGTGACTGCGTCGATGTATTTCGCTTCTACCGCAGCGTATTGGAGATCCGTCAACACCGTTCCATGGTATTCTTTCCCGATATCAGAAAACGATGTCCAGTCTTCCCCCGTAAAATAGCCGCGTTCGTCCCTTGACGATGGATCATATTTTGAAATACGGTATCTACTCATTGCGTCTCCTATCCGGCCAATATGAGAGGCCGCGTCCGGTGCGTGGATCAGCCCTGAAACCTCCGGCGCTCCCCAGACCCGTCCATGACCGTCTCCAGCCTCCCGTCTCCTACTCTCTGACTTCATTCTACCACACCCCCTCCCGGAACGCAAGGACCGCCCCGGCAGCTTACGCTGCCGGGGCGGTCCTTTGGTCGTTGAAAAGGGGAGGGAGCTTCTCAGCCGCCGAGATAGGCCTTCTTGATGGCGGGGCTGGCCAGCAGCTCCGCGCCGCTGCCCCTCTGCACCACCCGGCCGGTCTCGAGAACATAGCCCCGGTCAGCAACGGAGAGGGCCATCTGGGCGTTCTGCTCCACGAGAAGGATGGTGGACCCGGCCTTGTGGAGGTCCTTGATGATGTCAAAGATCTGCTCCACCAGGATGGGGGCGAGGCCCATGGAGGGCTCGTCCAGCATCAGCAGCTTGGGATGGCTCATCAGAGCCCGGCCCATGGCCAGCATCTGCTGCTCGCCGCCGGAGAGGGTGCCCGCCACCTGGCGGCGGCGCTCCTTCAGCCGGGGGAAGAGGCCGAAGACCATCTCCAGGTCCTGGGGGATGCCGGCGTTGCCCTGGGTGTAGGCGCCCATCTCCAGGTTCTCCTCCACGCTCATCTGCAGGAAGACCCGCCGTCCCTCAGGGACCTGAGCGAGACCCATCTCCACGATCTTGTGGGGCGGGATGTGGGCAAGGGGCTTGCCCAGGAAGGAGACGGAGCCGGTCCGGCTGTGCAGCAGGCCCGAGACGGTATTCAGCGTGGTGGATTTGCCCGCGCCGTTGGCGCCGATGAGGGTGACGATCTCACCCTCCTTCACCTCGAAGGAAACGTCCTTGATGGCGTGGATGCTGCCGTAGTAGACGTTGAGGTTTTCCGCTTTCAGGATGGTATCCATGCTTACGCCCCCTTCTGCTTGCCGAGATAGGCCTCGATGACCATGGGGTTGGACTGGATCTCCTCCGGGGTGCCCTTGGCGATGACCCGGCCGAAGTTTAGCACGGCGATGCCCTCGCAGATGTTCATGACCAGGCTCATGTCGTGCTCGATGAGGAGGACGGCGATCTGGAAGGTGTCCCGGATCTTGCGGATGGTCTCCATCAGCTCCGCCGTCTCAGAGGGGTTCATGCCCGCCGCCGGCTCGTCCAGCAGCAGGAGGCTGGGATTCGTGGCGAGAGCCCGGGCGATCTCCAGGCGGCGCTGGGCGCCGTAGGGCAGGGAACCGGCCTTGGCGTCCGCCAGGTCCTGCATGCCGAAGATCTCCAGCAGCTCCATGGCCCGGTCGTGGGCGGCCTTCTCCTCCCGGAAGAAGCCAGGGAGCCGCAGGATGCTGCCCGCCATGGAGCAGCGGAGGCTCGCGTCCATGGCGCACTTCACGTTATCCTCCACGCTCATGTTGGTGAAGAGGCGGATGTTCTGGAAGGTCCGGGCGATGCCGGCCCGGTTCACCTGCATGGTGTTCATGCCGTGGGTATCCTTGCCGTCCAGCAGCACGGTGCCGGTGGTGGGCTGATAGACCTTGGTGAGAAGGTTGAAGATGGTGGTCTTGCCGGCGCCGTTGGGGCCGATGAGGCCGGAGATCTCGGTCCGGCCGATGGTGATGTTGAAGTTCTCCACGGCCTTCAGGCCGCCGAAGGTGATGCCAAGGTTGATGCACTCCAGAATGGGGGACTTGTCGATGTCCCGCTCCGTGAGCAGGCCCGAGGAGGGGACGGGGATGAGTTTAGACAGCATTGCCTTTGCCTCCTTCGTGAGATTTCTTGCCGAACGCGGCCTGGACGCGGGAGAAGAACGCCTTCATGCTGGGGGCGTTGGTGGCCAGCATCACGAGGATCAGGACGATGGAGTAGATGAGCATCCGCAGGTCGTCCATGCCCCGCAGGGCCTCCGGCAGGATGGTCAGGGCCGCGGCGGCCACCAGGGAGCCCCAGATGTTGCCCAGGCCGCCCAGCACCACGAAGACCAGGATGAGGATGGAGGTGTTGAAGTTGAACTTCGTCGCCTGGAGGGAGGAGTAGTTCAGGCCGTAGAGGGCGCCGGCGGCGCCCGCCAGGGCGGCGGAGGTGACGAAGGCCATGAGCTTGTAGCTGGTGACATGCAGGCCGATGCTCTGGGCGGCGATCTCGTTGTCCCGGATGGCCATGATGGCCCGGCCCTGGCGGCTGCGCACCAGGTTCAAAACAACGAACAGGGTCACCATCACCAGGACGAAGCCCGCCGTGAAGGTGGAGATGGTCTTGATGCCCACAGCGCCCTGGGCGCCCTTGATGATGGCGGTGCCGGTCTCGCTGAGATGCAGGTCGTCGGCGGTCTTGGAGCCCGTCAGGTTGAAGAGAAGGTGCATGCCCCGCTCATCCACGCCCACGATGAGGCAGTTCATGAGCTCCTTGATGATCTCGCCGAAGGCCAGCGTCACGATGGCGAGATAGTCGCCCTGGAGCCGCAGCACGGGAGCGCCCACCAGGAAGCCCACGATGGCGGCGAAGATGGCGCCCACCACCATGGCGATGGCGAGACGCAGCCCGGCGGAGGGGATGGCGTCCTGCAGGCTCATGGCGGCGATGATGCCGGAGAAGGCGCCCACGCTCATGAAGCCCGCGTGGCCCAGGCTCAGCTCGCCCAGGATGCCCACGGTCAGGTTCAGGGACACCGCCATGGACATGTAGCAGCAGATGGGGATCAGCAGGCCGCTGAGGGAGCGGGTCAGGCTGCCGGAGGACTGCAGGGAGTACATCACCACAAAGAGGACGGTGACGCCCAGGTAGGTGGCGAAGTCCACCACCGTGGTCTTCTTCAGGGACCGTTTCTTCCGTTTCGTCATGGCGCTCACCTCACACTTTCTCGGGCACATACTTGCCCAGGAGGCCGGAGGGCTTCACCAGCAGCACCACGATCAGCACGGCGAAAACGATGGAGTTTGCGAGCTGCATGGAGATGTAGGCTTTCGCCATGGCCTCGATGATGCCCAGCAGCAGTCCGCCCAGGAACGCGCCGGGGATGGAGCCGATGCCGCCGAACACGGCCGCAGTGAAGGCCTTGATGCCCGGCATGGAGCCGGTGGTGGGCATCAGCTGGGAGTTGAAGGAGCACAGCAGCACGCCCGCCACGGCGGCCAGGGCCGAGCCGATGGCGAAGGTCATGGAGATGGTCCGGTTGACGTTGATGCCCATGAGCTGTGCGGCGCCCTTATCCTCGCTGCAGGCCCGCATGGCCTTGCCCATCTTGCTCTTGGAGACGAAGGTGGTGAGCCCCAGCATGATGACAAGGCAGATGACGATGGTGAGGAGGGAGATGTAGGGCACCTTCAGCTCCCCGCCGAAGAATTCCGCCGAGCCGGAGACCACCGCCGGGTAGGACTTGGGGGCGGCCTTCCAGATAAGGAGGGCGGAGTTCTGCAGGAAGTAGCTCACGCCGATGGCGGTGATGAGCACGGCAAGGCTGGGAGCGGAGCGCAGGGGCTTGTAGGCCAGCCGCTCAATGATGATGCCCAGCACCGTGCACGCCAGCATCGCCAGCAGGGCGGCGGGCAGGGCCGGAAGGCCCAGGTAGCTCATAGCGCAGAAGGACACGTAGCCGCCCACCATGATGATGTCGCCGTGGGCGAAGTTCAGCATCTTCGCGATGCCGTAAACCATGGTATAGCCCAGGGCGATGATGGCGTAGATACTGCCCAGGCTGATGCCGCTGATGAGATAGGACAGGAATTCCATGGAAACACCTCGTTTTCATCCGGGTTCTTCCGCGGCAGAAACAGAAGCGGCAAAGCGTGTCGCTGCTGCTGTTTCCGCCCCGGAGGCGGGAGGGGGATTCACGCCGCTGACCGCCGGGAGCCCCGCGGCTCCCGGCGATCTTGGCGTTTTTCGGGTGGGTCGGCGCTTCCCGCGGAGGGGTCACGCCATTTGGAAAATAAGAGGAGGGGGTATCAAATGGGGACTTGCTGGGGATCGATCGTTCAGGGAACCCTTAGTTCTCGGGGGTCACATAGACGCCGTCCTTGATGACAACGGCCATAGGAGCCTTGGCGACTTCGCCGTTGGCGTTCCAGGTCATGCCCTGGCCGGTGAGGCCGTCCACGCTGATGGTGGTCATGACGCCAACGAGGGCCTCGCAGATGTCGGAGGGGCTCATGTCGGCGGTGCAGCCGGCGGCCTTCAGGGCCTCGTAAACGATGTAGACACCGTCGTAAGCGTCAGCGGCGAACTGGTTGGGGGTCTCGCCGTACTTAGCCTGATACGCGGAAACGAAGGTCTGGGTGCGCTCGTCGGCAGCGTCAGCGGAGAAGGGGGTCAGGAGCATGACGCCCTCGGCCAGGGAGGGATCGAAGCCTTCCATGGTAAGGATGCCGTCCATGCCGTCCACACCGAAGAAGGTGGGCTCATAACCGGCGGCCTGGGACTGCTTGAGGATGATGGAAGCCTCCTGATAGTAGATGGGGAGGAACATGACGGTGGCGCCGGCGCTCTTGGCGGCGTTGATCTGGACGGAGAAGTCAGAGGCGGTGTCGGCGGTGAAGGTGGTCTCGGAGACAACGTTCACGCCCTGGGCGGAAGCCTCCGCCACGAAGGTGTCGCGGATGCCCTGGGAGTAGGGGTTGTCGTTCTGATAGATGACGGCCACGTTCTCACCGGCGAAGTGCTCGGCGATGTAGTCGGCGGAGCCGGTGCCCTGGTTGGGGTCGGTGAAGCAGACCTGGAACACGTTGTCCTTGCCGGCGGTCACATCCACGGAGGAGGCGGAGGGCGTCAGCATGAAGGTGCGCTCCTCATAGCACTTGGCGGCCACGGCCACGGAGGCGCCGGTGGTGGTGGGGCCCACCAGGACCTGCATGCCCCAGTCCATCAGGTTGTTGTAGGCGTTGACGGACTTCTCGCCGTCGCCCTCGTCGTCCTGGGCGCTGAGCTCGAACTTGAAGTCGCCGCCGGCGGCGTTGATCTCATCCACGGCGATCTGCGCGCCGTTGGCCACGGCCTGGCCATAGATGGCGTAGGGGCCGGAGAGGGGACCGATGGTGCCGATCTTAAAGGTCTGGGCGCTGTCGCCGCCGGAAGCGGCGCCGGAGCCGGAGGCGGCGGGGGTGTTGTTATTGCTGCCGCAGCCGGCCAGCACGGAAACGGCCATGACGCCGGCCATTACCATTGCAAAAAACTTCTTCTTCATACTGCTGATCTCCTTTACTCTAAAAACTTCTTTTTCAAAGGATCTTCCATTGGGGCTGCTGGGGTTCTCTCGGCGTTTTGCCGGGAAAGGGGGACCGGCGGCCGTCCGGTCCGGCCTTCCCGGCAAAACGCCGGGGATACAAAAAAGCGGCCGTGCTTTCAGAAGCACAGCCGCTTTCCAGTAACGAATGTCATCGGACTCTCGCGGGCTCAAGGCTCCTGCCGCTATTCAGTTGTCCCATAATCAGCAGGACCGCCAGAATGATCAGGGCGGCCAGGCGGATCAGGCCCAGAATGCCCAGAAGGCTGATAATGGCGATGGCGATAACGGCAACAAAAATGGACACCACTACGGTGTCCAGAGCGAGGGCGATGGTATTGGCAGACTGCGCGCTGGTGCTGCGGGTCTCGGCGCAGGCGGAAGCAGCCTCTGCCCGGTCGGCAGACGCAGAGCAAGCGTTCATGGACTTGTTGGTATAAGTGGAAGTGAACATCATTGCCCTTGGCTCCTTTCGTTCTGATGTTACGCATTTTAAACCGTGAAAGCGAAAATGTCAAGCATGGTTTTGGAAAGAAAGCAAAAAAATTGACGAGGGATTTTGTGCAGGGTGAATAAAGATGCCGGAAGGAGGGGAAAAACAGCCGTCCCCGCCCGGATCGCTCCCGGGCGGGGACGGTATATATTCTCATTCCGGATGCCGGGCCTTCCGCGCGGGAGTTCCATTTTGCGGCTCAGGCGTTGGCGGCCTTCCGGGCAAAGAGGAAGGCCGGCACCTGGTCATAGGGCAGGTCCAGGGCCGCCGCCAGCTCACCGAAGAGCAGCTGCTCCGCCTGACGGCCGTAGCGCTCGTCCACCATGCCGAGACGGCGGTTGTGCTTCTCTGCCTGGCGGCGCTTGGCCTGGATGGACATGGCCAGCTCCAGAAGGTCCCGGCTGGAGCCGGACTGCAGGATGCTCTGGTAGTGCTGGGTCAGGAGCTGGATGGTCCGGGCGCGGTGCTCCTCCGGCTGGATCTGGGGCACCTCCTCGGCCAGAGCCCGGGCCTCCGCCGCGCTCATCACCGGGCGCATGGAGACCTTGCCCCCCTCCACCGGGGTGTAGATGACCCCGTCCTGATAGAGAGGCTTGAGCTGGTAGTACTGCCTGCCGCTGCGGTCCATGGGGTCCGGCGTGCCGAAGCCCTCCACCCGGCAGACCCCCGTTGTGCCGTAGACCACCAGTTCCCCAACCTGATACATCGCTTGCTCCCTTCTCCGTCCGTGCCTGCCCCGGATCGGAGAGACCGGGACAGGAAATTTCTCATACCGTATGACCCAGTATACACCTCTTTTTCGGAAAATGTAAGTCCAAAATCGAAAATTCCGCCGATTTGGTGGAAAAAACCGAAAGTTTCCCCTTCCCTGACGTTGAAAACCGCAAGAAAAGCGGACCTCCCATCCGGGAGGTCCGCCGGCACGCGGGGGACTCAGCGCTTCACCTTTTCGTCGGCGTTGCAGCCGGTGTCGCGGTCACGAAGGAAGGCAAAGTACACGATGGCGCAGACGGCGATGAGGGCGTAGGCAAAAACCACCACGGCGATGTTGCCCGCCTCGATCTCGCCCGCAAGGCCGCCGATCTCCACGATGACGATGAGGAGGGGCGTAATGTAGCGGATCATGACGGCATAGGTCTTCTCCAGCCAGGGGGCCATTTGGCAGCCCTCGTCCTCCATCTCCCGGATGGCCTGCCTGGGCTTGATGAGCCAGCCCACCGCCACGCAGGAGAAGAAGGCGCAGACGGGCATGAGAACGGTGTTGGTGACTTCGTCGAAGAAGGTCAGCCAGTCCAGTCCGAAGAGGGCGGGGCCGCTCTCTTCCAGGATGGCAACATGGCCGAGAGAGATGCCGATGGGGATGGACACCAGGAAGCAGACCCCCGCCACGATGAGGGCGGAGACCTTCCGGCTGGCCCGGAACTTCTGGATGACGAACTGGGTGGCCACCTCGATGAGGGACATGACGGAGGTGATGGCGGCGATGACCACCATGAGGAAGAAGGCGAAGCTCACGATCTTGCCCACGAAGCCCATGGAGTCAAAGACCTGGGGCAGGATGATGAAGATGAGGCCGACGCCCCGGCTGCTGTTGAGGAGGCTTGGGTCAAAGTGGGCCACGGCGGGGAAGATGGCCAGGCCCGCCAGCAGGGCCACCACCGTGTCAAAGAGGCAGATCATCACCGTGGAGTTCACGATGTTGATGCCCTTGCCGGTGTAGGAGCCGTAGGTGATCATGATGCCCATGCCCAGGGACAGGGAGAAGAAGGCCTGGCTCATGGCCGCCAGCACGCTCTTGAAGGTGATGACGGAGAAGTCCGGCTTCAGGTAGAAGGCGAGACCCTCGCGGACGCCCTCGCCCAGGGTCAGAGAGTAGATGGCCACGCCCACCACGATGAGGAAGAGGATGGGCATCAGCACCTTGGACATCCGCTCGATGCCCTCCTCCACGCCGCAGGCGATGATGATGGCGGCGATGGCCACGAAGATGGCGGTGTAGAGGATGACCTCCCCGGTGTTGACGGAGAAGCTGGCCAGGATCCCGGCGTTGCCGGCGAAGGAGTTCACGGCGAACTTGGTGGTCCAGCCGCCCAGCACCGCGTAGTAGCAGGTGATGAAGGTGGGGATCAGGATGGCGACCAGACCGCACCAGCCCAGGTTCTTGCTGACCTTCTTATAGGCGGTGATGGGGTTCGCCGCGGCCCGGCGGCCCAGGTAGATCTCGCTGAGCATCGTTACAAAGCCGATGAAGATGACGCAGGCTACATACAGCAGAACGAAGGCGGCGCCGCCGTTCTGAGAGGTCTTATAGGGGAAGGCCCAAATGTTGCCGAGGCCCACGGCGCTGCCCGCCGCCGCCAGGACGAAGCCCAGGCTGCTGGCGAAGCCCACTGTCTTTTTCGTTTCCATAGGGATGCACCTTTCTTCCGTTTCTTTCTTTCAAACCCATTTTATTTGCGTCGAAATTATTTGCGTAAGGGTAGTATAAATCTTCCCTTGCAATGCGTAAAGCGACGGATTATAATGTATCCATGAGAAAGTGTCATAGTTCCTTCCCTGGAAGGGACTGGCGGAAAGAGAGAGCGGGATGGAGAGTAAGAAGCTGGAAGCCCTGATGATGTCGGTGGACCTGGGGAGCTTCACCCGGGCGGCGGAGGTCCTGGGCTACACCCAGTCGGGCCTTACGCATATGATGAACAGTCTCGAAAAGGAGATCGGCGTCCCCCTGCTGGAGCGGGGCCGGGGCGGCGTCCGCCTGACGCCGGAGGGCGAGCGGGTGGCCCCCGCCATCCGGGACTTCCTGGACTCCGCCTCCCGGCTGGACGCAGCCCTCACCCAGGCCGGGGATGTCCGGCGGGAGGCCATCCGGGTGGGGACCTACGCCAGCATGGGCGTCCACTGGCTGCCGGGCATCATCCGCCGCTTCCGGGAGGAATGTCCCGAAGCCAGCGTGGAGATGCGGGTCACCAACCACATCGCCGAGGCATACGCCGCCCTCCTTCAGGGGAAACTGGACCTGATCTTCGCCAGCCGCCAGGAGCCCGGGGACTACCAGTGGATCTCCCTCTGGCAGGACCCCATGTTCGCCGTCCTCCCGCCGGAGGACCCCCACCGGGGCCGCTTCCCCTTGGGGGATTTCCAGGGCCTGGACTTCATCATGCCCTACCAGGGCTTTGATCTGGACATCATGCGCATCTTCCGGGCCGCCGGGGTCCAGCCCAACGTCCAGCCCTCGGTGGTGGATGACCTCACCGTCATCAGCATGGTCCGCCACGGCCTGGGCGTCAGCATGATGACGGAGATGACCCTCCGGGGCTACACCCAGCAGGTCCTGACCCTGCCGGTGGCCCCCGCCGCGTCCCGGGAGCTGGGCATCGCCCTCCGGCCCCACTGCGCCAATCCCGCCCTCCGCCGCCGCTTCATCGACTGCGCCCGCCGGGTGGTCCGGGAAATGACCGGGGAAAATGATGCAAATGCCACTGACATTTCCGCCCCGGCTGCGCTATAATGACACATTACCACCTTGGGGCCCTGCCCCGATCATCACCAAAAGGAAAAGGATCACTGTATGCTGCAATGGAAAAGCGTGAGCCGGGAGGACCTCCCGGCCCTGCACCGATACTATGAGAGCTGTCCCTACCGCCTCTGCGAGTACGCCGCCCTGACGAAGTTCATGTGGCGGGGCCACCTGCACCCCTCCTGGACGGAGGCCGCCGGCTGCCTCCTCATCCGCAATGACATCGACGGCGAGCAGGTCTACGACTATCCTGTCCCCGGCCCGGAGGGGGACGAGGACGCCGCCCTCACCGCCATCGAGATGGACTGCGTGGACCGGGGCGCCGCCCCCGTCATCTCTGTGGTGCCGGAGGAGAAGGCTGCCGCCCTCCTGCGCCGCTACCCCTACGTCTCCGTCAGCAACGTCCGCACCTGGAAGGATTACCTCTACCGGGCGGAGGACCTGCAGAACTTCGCCGGCCGCCGCTACTCCGGCCAGCGCAACCACATCAAGAAGTTCCGTGCCGCCTTCCCCCAGGCGGAGTTCCGCCGGCTGGGGGCGGAGGACGCCCCCCTCATCGAGCGCTTCTGGCAGGATTACGCCGGGGAGTTCGGCAAGGCCGACGATCCCCGGGCCGTCAACGAGCTGAAAAGCGCCCAGGAGATGCTGACCCTGGCCGGGGAGCCCTGGCTCCTCTGCGGCGGCATGTTCGCGGATGGCCGCCTCCTATCCCTGTCCCTCGCGGAGCGCTGCGGCGAGACCCTCATCATCCACATCGAGAAGGCCCTCTACTCCTGCCCTGGCGTCTATCCCGCCACCGTCCAGGCCTTTGCCCAGACCTTCGGCCAGGGCGCTGCCTGGATCAACCGGGAGGATGACGCCGCCGACCGGGGCCTCCGGACCTCCAAGCTCCAGTACGGCCCCGCGGAGCTGGGCAGCAAGTACCACTTCGCCCCCCGGAACGAGCTCATCACCCACGTGAAGGCTATCCCGGAGCTGAAGACCGAGCGCCTGACTCTCACCGCCCTCCGGGAGGAGGACATCCCCGCCTACAACGCCCTGGTCCTGGACACGGAGCGCAACCGCTGGTGGGGCTATGATGACGTGGGCGGCCTCACGGAGCCCATGACGGAGCGCAGCTTTTATGAGGTGGCGGAGCGGGACTTCGCCGCCCGCAGCGCCGTGAACTTCGCCCTCCGGCTGGACGGACAGTTCATCGGCGAGGCCGTCCTCTACCGCTTTGACTTCCGGGGCGGCGCGGAGCTGGGCTGCCGGGTGGCTCCCGCCTTCGCCGGCCACAGCTACGGCACCGAGGCCTTCGCCGCCGTGGCGGACTGGGCCCTCTACCGGGTCCACCTGACGAAGGTCGTGGCCAAGTGCTTCCGGGAGAACGAGGCGTCCCGAAAAATGCTCTCCGCCTCCATGCGCCCCGCCGGCGAGGACGAGACCTTCTACTACTTCGAGAAAACCGTATAAATAGGAAAACAAAAAGCAAGCCCCGCCGTTAGATGGGTGTTCATAAAACAGTCAATGGAGCGTATCGATACAGATACGCTCCATTTCTCATGTCAACATACTATGTAATGGGGCGCAGCCCCTTGGCTCTCCCTTTGGGAGAGCTGTCACCGCAGGTGACTGAGAGGGTCTTGCAGCCTTTTTCGAATGATAAGATCAATTTGTGTGCACACACCACGAAAATCTCCGTCGATATCCCGGTTGGAGAATCGCAAAATTTCCAACCCAAGAGCCATCAGGAATTGAGAACGTTCAGCATCATAAGCAAGCCCCTGAGGTTCGTAATGTTGAGAGCCATCCAATTCAATGACAAGTCTGGCCGAAGCGCAATAAAAGTCCACTTGGTATGGTCATTGTTTGCCCTCTCCGTCCTCGCTGCGCTCGGCCACCTCTCCCAAAGGGAGAGGCAAGATGCTTTCCCGGGTACTTCTCCCCTTCAGGCACTCGCTGCGCTCGGCCACCTCTCCCAAAGGGAGAGGCAAGGGA
>SFLD01000009.1 GCA_004553545.1 Clostridiales bacterium
GAGGTTGATGACCCCTTTGGGGATGATCTCTGCCGCAATTCCCACTCATTTCCTCGCACCCGCTGGCGCAGACGCTCCGCTGTGCGCCGCTGGCCCGGGTGGTTGATGAAACTTTCTCTCCTTTTCGTAGGGGCCGATGCCCACATCGGCCCTTCGCTGGGTACCACCTGCGTTGCACCCGTAGGGCGGGGTGACCATGACTGACGCCCCAAATTCCGTTTCGGAATTTGACTGGCGGAAGCCACACCCCAGGCGCACCCCGCCGTAGCCCGCCCTGCTCCGCTCCCCCTGTAGGGGGCGGGCTCCGTCCCGCCCCGCTGGGGAAATGTTCGTTTTCCACGCCGCTTTCCGTTATCTCCGGAACGTTTCCCGCATTGTGTAGGGGCGGACCTATGTGTCCGCCCGGACACGCTGCCTCACGGGACCCGTCCACGGGCCGACACATAGGTCCGCCCCTACGGTTTTATTGGAAACCTCCATCAACCCCGGAAAACCAGGCGGGGACGGAGCCCCGCCCCTGCCGATGGCTCCGGGTGTGCGCAGCGCCCCGTCCCTTTGGGACGGGGCGCTGCGTTTTCCTGTGGGTGCCGGGACGGCTGTCTCATCCCTCTGCCTTCCGGCACTGGGCCAGGTTTTCCCGGTAGCCACGGACAGTCTCGCACTCGCCGAGGCCCCAGTCGGTCTGGAGGATGTCGATGATCTTTTCATAGGCCTCCGCCTCGTGCTCCCGGTCGTGGGAGAGCCGCGCCAGCTGGGCGATGCTGTCCCAGGGGTCGGTATAGCGGGGCTTTGGCTGCCGCTCCGCCGCCTGGCGGTAGTCCGCGATGGCGGCGGGGTAGTCGGCCTCCCGGGCGTGGCAGTCCGCCCGGCAGAGGTAGACCAGCCAGTTCTCCGGGTCGTTCGCCACCATGGCGTTCCAGATCTCCCAGGCTGCGGCGCGGCGGCCCCGGGCCTTCTCGATCAGGCCCCGGTAGCAGGGGATCTGAAAGTCCTGCCGCAGGGCGGCGAGCTTGGTAAGGGCCTCCTCGGCCTCCGTCAGCCGCCCGTCCGCCAGGAGGTTATCGAGAAGGTAGAGGTAAGCGGGGCTGTGGTCGGGGTATTTCTCCACGTAGTCCTGCCAGTAGGCGATGAGGCGGCTGTGGTTGGCGAAGTTCCAGTCCGCGAGGGCGCCGCCCATGGCCCAGGTCAGGGCGTCCAGGTTGTCCTTCTCCGTGGGCCGGAGGTCGATGGCCTCCTTGGCCGCCTCCTCCGCCCAGGCCCGGAAGCCCTCCGCCATGTGGTTGTAGAGCTCCGCCAGGAGCGTCAGGCAGCGGGGGCGGTACTCGGTCTCCAGGGCATCCTGCCGGAGCTGGGATTCCGCCTGGCGGAAGGTCTCCAGGCTCATGCGGGGCTCGTTCTCCATCCGCTGCTGGATGCGACGGAGGTGGGTCTCCGCGCTGCTCTCAAAGAGCTCGTCCAGGGTCAGGCCCAGGGCGGCGGAGAGCTCCGGCAGCAGGGCGATGTCCGGCAGGGACTCCCCCCGCTCCCACTTGCTGACGGCCTGGGGCGTCACCCCCAGGGTCTCCGCCAGCTTCTCCTGGGTCAGGAAACTCCGCTGCCGCCCGGCGCGGATCTGCTTGCCCATGTTTTCGGTCATGTTTTCGGTCCTCCTTCGGTTTGATGCCATCAGGATAGCATGCCGGCCCCACCGAAACCAGCGACCGCCCGTTGCCCCCGCCCCAACGGACGGTTGACCTCAGAGCAATGCCCGGAGGGACTGGATGTCTTCCTCCGTGGTGGACCAGCTTGCCGCGAAGCGGACGGCGGCGTGGGTCTCGTCCAGGTTCTCCCAGAAGGAGAAGGAGACGTGTTCTGCCAGTTCCGCCATTTTGGCCTTCTCTAAAATGATGAACTGCTGGTTGGTGGGGGAATCCAGGAGGAAGGGGTAGCCCTTTTCCCGGAAGAGGGCTTTCAGCTCCTCCGCCATGGCGATGGCGTGGGCGCTGATCTGAAAGTAGAGGTCGTCCGTGAAGAGGGCGTCGAACTGGACGCCCAGGAGCCGTCCCTTGGCGAGGAGGGCCCCGTGCTGCTTCATCTGGGTCAGGAAGTGGGCGGGGGCATTGCCGCGGGGGAAGACCACGGCCTCGCCGCAGAGAGCCCCCACCTTGGTGCCGCCGATGTAGAAGGCGTCGCAGAGGGCGGCGATCTCCGGCAGGGTCAGGTCGTTGGCGGGGCTCATGAGGCCGTAGCCCAGGCGGGCGCCGTCGAGATAAAGTCGGAGGTCCCGCTTCCGGCAGACCCCGGCGATGGCGGTAAGCTCCGATTTCGTGTAGAGGGTGCCGTACTCCGTGGGGAAGGAGAGGTAGACCATGCCGGGGAAGACCATGTGCTCGTGGTTCTCGTCGGCGTAGAAGGCGGCGCAGAAGGCTTCCACATCCTCCGAGCGGAGCTTGCCGTTCTCCTGGGGCAGGGTCAGGACCTTGTGACCGGAGAACTCGATGGCCCCGGCCTCGTGGACGCTGACGTGGCCGGTCCCGGCGCTGAGGACGCCCTCCCAGGGCCGGAGCAGGGTGTCGATGACAAGCTGATTGGTCTGGGTGCCGCCCACGAGAAAGCGGACCTGTCCCTCCGGGCAGCCGCAGGCAGAGAGGATCTTCTCCGCCGCGCTCCGGCAGTAGGGGTCCGAGCCGTAGCCTGGCAGGGGTTCCAGGTTCGTCTCCATGAGACGGCGCAGGATCTCCGGATGGGCCCCGGCGATATAGTCACTGGCAAAGGAAAGCATGGGTGTCGCCTCCAATATTTTTTCTGGCTCTCAGCATAGCGGGGAAGGCCCCAAAAGTCAAGCAGCGCCCCGGAAGCCTGGCTTCCGGGGCGCTGTTTCCTTATTTTCTCCGTGCCTCGATGGCGTCCAAGAGGCGGGCGGCCACCTCATCCTTGCCGAGGAGGGGCAGCTGCTCCGTGCCGTCCGGCGTCAGGAGGGTCACCACGTTGGTGGGGACACCGAAGCCCGCGCCTTCGGTGTTGAGGCTGTTGGCGGCGATCATGTCAAGATGCTTCTTCTCCAGCTTGGCCCGGGAGTTCTCGATGAGATACCGGGTCTCCATGGAGAAGCCGCAGACGAAGAGGCCCGGGTGCCGGTGCTCCGAGACCCAGTGGAGGATGTCCTCCGTCCGGGAAAGGGGGATGCTCAGCTCCCCGTCGGACTTCTTCATCTTGTGCTCCGAGACGGTTGCCGGGCGGTAGTCCGCCACGGCGGCGGCCTTGATGAGGATATCCGTCTCCGGAAGGGTATCCTGCACGGCCTCCAGCATGTCCTGGGCGGAGACCACGGGCCGGACGGTAACGCCCATGGGGGGCTGCAGGGCGGTGGGGCCGGAGATCAGGGTCACCTCCGCGCCCCGGAGGGCGGCCTCCCGGGCGATGGCGTAGCCCATGCGGCCGCTGGAGTGGTTGGTGAGGTAGCGGACGGGGTCCAGGGCCTCCTGGGTGGGGCCCGCCGTGACGGTGACATGGACGCCAGCAAGGGTCTTCTCCCGGGCCAGCTCCCTGGCGATGCAGTCCAGCAGCACCTCCGGCTCCGGCAGCTTGCCGCTGCCCACGTCCTGGCAGGCCAGAAGGCCGCTGGCGGGCTCGATGATGCCGAAGCCGTACTTTTTCAGGGCGGCAATGTTATCCTGGGTAATGGGGTTTTCCAGCATGGCGGTATTCATGGAGGGGGAGACCAGCTTGCGGCACTTGGCGGCCAGGACCGTGGTGGTCAGCATATCGTCCGCGATGCCGTGGGAGAGCTTGGCAATGATGTTGGCGGTGGCGGGGGCGATGAGGATCAGGTCCGCCGCCTTGGCGAGGGAGATGTGGTGAACGTCGTACTGGAAGTCCCTTGCGAAGGTATCCACCACGCAGCGGTGGTTGGTCAGGGTCTCAAAGGTCAGGGGGGTGATGAACTGCGCTGCGTTTTCCGTCATGATGACGTGAACGTCCGCCCCCGCCTTGCGCAGGCCGCTGGCGACGCTGGCCATCTTATAGGCCGCGATGCCGCCGGTGACCCCCAGCAACACGCACTTTCCGGAGAGCTTTTCCATGGCTGATCCCATCCTGTCATATCGTAAGTAAGGTGTCGGGGCCGGGCCCCGAGGGTAAGCGCAGTATAGCAGAAGCCACCCCCGATTGCAACCGGGAATTTCCGGCCGCCGCCCCGGCAGCTTCCTGGATCTGTAACCCTGATTTCCTGAGATTGGAAAATGCGCTGGAAGAGGGCTGGATACCGGGATGCCGGCGCCCTCCGCCGGGCGGAAAAAGGGCGGAAGATCCGCGAAAAAAGCCTTGCGTTTCCCCTCTTTTGCGGGTATAATCAGCAAACCGCCGTCCGTTTCCGGAACGGGGGGAAACCAAGAAAACTGAGGAAAGACCTTATGATCCTGACCATCGACATTGGAAATACCACCGTCTGCCTCGGCGGGGTGGAGCGGCTCTCCGAGGGCGGCTACGCCGTCCGCTTCACGGAGCGGCTGGACAGCACCACCGGCTGGGGTGTGCCGGAGTATGTGGGGGGCATCTGGAGCGCCCTGCAGGAGCAGCGGCTGAAGCCCTCGGACTTTGAGGGGGCCATCCTCTGCAGCGTGGTGCCCTATCTCGTGGCGACGCTGCGGGAGAGCGCCCAGCGGGTCCTGGGCTGCAAGCCCATGCTCATCACCCGCAAGCTGGACACCGGCCTCATCCTGGACCTGCCGGAGCCGGAGAAGCTGGGCTGGGACCGGGTGGTGGACGCCGCCTGGGCCGCCGCCCATTACCCCCTGCCCCTCGTCACCGTGGATCTCGGCACCTGCACCACGCTGAATGTGGTGCGCCGGGGCGGTATCTTCACCGGCGGCGTCATCGCCGCGGGGGTGGAGACCGGCATCCGGGCCCTGGCCCGGAACACCGCCCAGCTCTCCGCCGTGAAGCTGAAGACCCCGGACCATATCATCGGCAAGAATACCGCCGAGTGCATGCTCTCCGGCGCGGTGGCAGGCACCGCCGCCATGCTGGACGGCCTGGTGCAGCGCATCGAGGAGGAGCTGGGGGAGCCCGTCACCCTGGTGACCACCGGCGGCGCCGCCCGGCTGGTGGAGCCCCTGCTGCGCCATGCCCACACCCACGATCCCGAGATGCTGACCCTGGGCCTTGCCTATCTCTATGACCGCAACCGCGCCCAGTGCCCCCTGGCAAACGAGGAGGCAGAGTAAAAAAGCAGGAGAGGCCCCGGCCTCTCCTGCTTTCTTACGTGTTATGCGCCGGGGAGCGTCTGGCGGAAGACGGCCTCCGGAATGGGGGCGGCGGGGGCGCTGAGCTCCCGGAGACGGAAGAGCTCCTGGTCCAGGGCCCAGGCGGCGGCGCTCTCCGCCTGGGGCGCGAGGCCGGGGATGGCGGGGGCCCAATAGACCTCCGGGCTGCCGGCGGCCCGGTAAAGGAGCAGCAGCGCCTGCTGGAAGCTCAGAGCCTCCTCCGGGCGGAAGCTGCCGTCGGCATAGCCCAGGGTGATGCCCTGGCTCCGGGCCCAGGCCAGGGAGGGGGTGTCCGCCGCGTCCGGGAAGGGCGGGGCCTCCCCGGCGGGACGGCCCTTGGCCTCCCACAGGGCCTGGATGGCCGCGGCCCGGGTCAGGGGCTGGTCAATGTCCCAGGAGATGTCGATGCTCTCCACATAGTAGCGGCTCAGGCCCTCGAAGCCGGAGTCGATGCCGAAGCTCAGGTAGGCCCGGCCCAGGGCGTCCGGCGCGGCGGAGAGGCGGCAGGTGAGGGTCTTCCACTCATATTGACCGGGGGCCTTGGCGTCGTCCTTCTCCAGGTTTCCGATGAGGGCCATGTCCGGGCCGTCCTGGCCCTGGTTGCCCTTGTCCAGCGTCAGGCGGTAGCTGCCGTCCACCACTTCCCGCCGGGGTTCCGCCGCCGTGATGCCGCACTTGAAGAAGACGGAGCTGCCGGGGGAGCCGCCGATGCCCACGAGCCCACCGTCCACGTCCGTTGCGATCCGGAGGGTCACGGTGAAGACGCAGGGAGTCTCCGGCGGCAGACCCTCCAGCAGGCGGCAGGCCCCCAGGAAGAGGTCGTCGCTGTGGTTGTTGCCGGTGAGGCGGAGGCCAAAGCCCGCCCCGGCGATGGGGATGGGCTGGCGGGAGACATCCAGCTCGTAGAAGGTGTCTGCCCCCTGGGGGTAGTCCGCCAGGAGAGGGGTGAAGCCCGCCAGGTCCCGGGAGAGATCCAGGTGAAGCGCGCCGCCCTGGGCGGCGGACGCCGTGAGTGAGGTCGGGATGGGGGCCGCTGTGGGCGCGGCGCAGTCTGCCGCCAGGGCTGGGGCGGCGCAGAGCAGTGCCGCCAGCAGGGCGGAAAGGGTCCGGTATGATCTTCGCATGGGGGTCCTCCTTTTTCTGTTCTGTCCCTTTGGACGAGGGAGGGCCGGAAAAGGTTCCCGGAAAAGGAAAGACCGGAGACGTTCGTCTCCGGTCTTTTTCAGAGCTGTTTGCCGAAGATCAGGTGGTCGACCTGGGCGCCGCCCAGGTGGGCGGCGGCGGGGAGACGGCCCCACTCCCGGTAGCCGTTCTTCCGGAGGAGGGCCAGGCTCCGCCCGTTGCTGGCAAGGAGGATGGCAAGGAGCGTCTCATAGCCCAGCTTCCGGGCCTCGGCCTCCATCTCCGGCAGGAGCCGGGAGCCGATGCCCTGGCCGCGGCAGCGGAAGTCCAGGTAGTAACTGACCTCCGCCACGGTCTCCAGCGCCCGCCGCCCGGGGCGGTAGGGGGAGAGATAGGCGTAGCCCACGGCCTCTCCCTCCCGCAGGCAGAGGAAGAGGGGGCAGCGGGGGTCCTCATGGGCGCGGAGGAAGGCCCGGCGGTCGGCCTCCGTCACGGGGTCTAAGTCGCAGGTGCAGTTCCCGGCGGCGATGGCCTGGTTATAGACTTCCGTCAGGAAGGGGAGATCCCCTTCCCGGGCGGGACGGAGGGCAAGATCCATGGACGGCTCCTTTCCTGCCCGCCGGAGGGGCGGTTTACCGGGGGCGGAGGATGCTGCGTAAGATGCGGGCGGTGATGCCCCAGATGACGTGGGTCCCATAGTGCCAGACTGGGACCTCTACCCGGCCCCGGGCGAAGCGGTAATCCCGGGGGACGCCCACGGCGTCAAAGGGGAAATCCGGCTGGACCACGGGCTCCTGGGTGTAGGCGTAGACCTCCGGCTCCGTTTCCTGGAAGAAGCGCAGCGGGACGGTGAAGACCTCCGCCACCTCGGCAGGGGAGGGGGAGAGGAAGTCCGTGGCCCGGGGGGAGAGGAGGCCCAGCACCGGCTGCAGCCGGACACCGGCGGGGGTGAGGAGGAAATCCGACCGTCCCAGGACCTGGATTTCGCTCTGTGGGATGCCCAGCTCCTCCTCCGTCTCCCGAAGGGCGCAGGCGGTGTCGGATTCGCCGGGCTCCGCCCCGCCGCCGGGGAAGCAGGTCTCCCCGCCCTGGTGGATGCCGCCGGCCCGGCGCTCAAAGAGGACATGCATTTCTCCGTCCCGCTCCAGGAAGGGGACCAGGACGGCGCAGCGGCGCTTCTCGTCCATCCACTCCGGGTCCCGGCCGCCGCAGCGGGCGGCGATGGCGTCGATCTCCCTCATAGGCGGAAGGTCAGGGCCCGGGGGCAGTTGCGGATGGTGACTTCCTCCGCGCTGGGGGCGTACTCCCCGTCCAGGGACCAGGGGAGCTCCCCGGCGGGCTCCGCCGTCAGGGTAGAGATGTGGCGGAAGATCAGGTCCTCGTGGTGATAGTTCTGGTTGAGGAGGGCGGTGAGGATGCCCTGGAGCTCCAGAATGGTCCGGGGGTTCCGGACCAGCAGCATCTCAAACTTGCCGTCGTCCATGATGACTTCGTCCCGTCCCAGTTTCATGAGGCCGCCGAGAGACGTGGAGTTGCAGACGGCGCCGAAGAGGTAGTCCCCGTCCAGCACCTCGCCGTCCGCCGTCAGGCGGACCCGGTAGGGGCGCAGGGAGTTGAGGTCCTTGACGCCCTCCAGGATGTAGGCAAAGTGGCCCAGGATGTTCTTGGCCTCCTGGGGGGCGGAGTAGGAGGTCCGGGTGAAGGCCCCGAAGCAGGCGACATAGGCAAAGCAGCGCTCGTTCCAGCGGCCGATGTCGAGAGCCCTTCCCTGGGAGCGGACGATGGCCTCCGCCGCCTCGGCGGGCTGGGCGGGGATGCCCAGGCTCGCGGCGAAGTCGTTGGTGCTGCCCCGGGGAAGGTAGCCCAGGGGCGGGGGAGAGGGCAGGTCCATGAGGCCGGTGATGGTCTCGTTCAGCGTCCCGTCCCCGCCGGAGCAGAGGACGAGATCGTAATCCGCCCCTTCCCTCCGGGCGGTCTCCGTGGCGTCGCCCCGGCCGGAGGTCAGGTGGATGTTCAAAAGATAGCCCGCCTGGGAGAGCACGGCGGCCGCGTCAAAGAGCGGCTCCCGGGACTGACGCTTCCCGGCGGCGGGATTCACAAGAAACAGGGCTTTTCTGGGCATGGCTGGCTCCTTCGTAAGCGGCCCGGCGGGCCGGAGAGCCCCCGGAGGGGGCGATTCTTAAAATAATTTTGTGTTTTGGATTAAGGCTTTGTAAAGACTACTATAGCACAGGGAACTGAGGATTGCAATTCCCGCCGGGGCTGTGTAAAATGAAGAGAGTGTTAAGCTTTTTACTGCGAAGGAGGGCTGCCGATGAAGCAGAAGGGGATCTATGGAAAGGCGGCGCTGACGGCGATCCTGACGGTCTGCGCCATTCTGATCTTTTACGATACGTTTTTCGGCAGCCGGACCCTCATCGCCCTGCTGAAAAAGCTGCTGGACGCCCTGACCCCCATCCTGCTGGGGAGTCTTTTCGCGTACCTCCTCTCGCCGGTCATCAACTTCTTTGACCGCCTGCTCTTCCCCGCCGCCATGGACAAGGCCCACGCCCAGGGGAAGTACTGCGCCTCGGGTCCCCGGGCGGTGAGCCTGCTCATCACCTGGGCCATCATCGGCCTTGTGGGCTACCTGCTGCTCTCCATCCTGCTGCCGGAGCTCTACCGGAGCGTGCTGCAGCTGTGGAACAACATGGAGTCCTACTACAACACCATCAACTCCTGGATCACGAACCTCCTGGAGAGCAACCCGGCGGTGGAGCACTTCGTCTCGGACCGCTTTGCGGGCTACTATAAAGACCTTTTGAGCCTCCTGACGGAAAAGGTCCTGCCCCACACCCAGTCTCTCGTGACGGCGGTCTCCGGCGGCATCGTCTCGGCCCTCAGCTTCCTGATGGACCTCATCGTGGGCATCATCGTCTCCATCTATCTTCTCGCCACCAAGGAGCGCTGCGCCGCCCACGCCCGCCGGGCCATCTACGCCCTGACGGCCCCCCGGCACACCCCCTGGGTCTTCCGGGCGGTGGGCCGGGTGGACGAGATCTTCTCCGGCTTCGTCCGGGGCAAGATCCTGGACTCCCTCATCATCGGCCTCATCTGCTTCATCGGCTGCTCCCTTCTGAACTTCCCGTATACGCCCCTCGTCAGCGTCATCGTGGGCGTCACCAATGTGATCCCCTTCTTCGGTCCCTTCCTGGGGGCCATCCCCAGCATCTTCCTCATCCTGCTGGACAGCCCCCTGAAGGCGGTGTATTTCACCCTCTTCGTCTTCGCGCTGCAGCAGGTGGACGGCAACATCATCGGCCCCAAGATCCTGGGCGACAAGACGGGCCTCTCCAGCCTCTGGGTCATCGTGGCGATCCTGGTGGGCGGCAGCTTCTTCGGCGTCGCGGGGATGTTCTTCGGCGTGCCGATCCTGGCCTGCCTCACCTCCCTCTGCTCCTTCATTCTGGAGAGCCGCCTCCTCCGCAAGGACCTGCCCACCCGGGGCCACGCCTACCAAACCGATCCTCCCGCCCGGACGCCCCGGGAGGAGGAAGAGGTCCCCATCCTGGACCCCGAAGAGAAGGACTGACATGAAACGATTTTTCTCCCGGCATCGAAAACTTTTGCTCTGGCTCGCCTCTGACCTGGCGCTGCTTCTCCTCTTCTGGGCCCTGCGGCCCTGGCGGGCGGGGATGGAGACCATCGTCGCCGCCTCTGCCGCCTTCCGGCGCTTTTTGGGCCGGATGTGGAGCGGCACCCGGGTCTCCGGCATGGAGATCCTCTGCGCCCTGCTGGTGGTCTTCGTCCTGGGGTATGTGATCTGGACCGTCATCGCCGTAATCAGGGCCCGTGGCCGCCGGGGACGGCGGGCCGTCAGCGCCCTGTTGGGAGCCGTCAACGTGGGGCTCACCATCTACCTTGGCTTCTGCTGGCTCTGGGGCGTCAACTACTATGTGGACGGCTTCCAGGAAAAGAGCGGCGTCTACGCCCAGCCCGTGAGCGTGGAGGACCTCACCGCCGTGACGGAATACTTCGTCCGGGGCCTGCAGGAGACGGCGGACGCCGTCCCCCGGGATGAGAACGGCCTCTTCGCCGTCCCCCGGGAGGAGATCTTGGAGAGCAGCATCCACGCCTATGACCAGGTGGAGCGGGACTTCCCCTTCCTGGCCTTTGACGATACGTCGCCGAAGGCGGTGCATTTCTCCCGGATCATGAGTCTTCTGGACTTCACCGGCATCTACTGCCCCTACACCGGGGAATCCAACGTGAATGTGGACTCCCCGGCCTGCCTGCTGCCCTCCACCGCCGCCCATGAGCTGGCCCACCAGCGCGGGATAGCGTCGGAGCAGGAGTGCAACTTCCTGGCCATCCTGGCAGCCACCACCTGCGGCCAGGAGGGCTATGCCTACTCCGGCTGGCTGCTGGGGTACATTTACCTCGGCAACGCCCTGGCCCGGGCGGACCACGACGCCTGGGAGCAGGTCTGGGCCTCCCTCCCGGAGGGGGTGAAGACGGACCTCCGGAACAACAACGCCTACTGGAAGCAGTTCCAGGACAGCACCGTCCAGAAGGCGTCCAACACCGTCTATGATAACTTCCTCAAAAGCTACGGCGAGGAGCTGGGGCTCCAGACCTACGGCACCGTGACGGACCTCCTGGTGGTCTGGTACGCGGAGACGGCCAAGGGATAAAAACGGCACCGGGTCCGGCGGACCCGGCGCCTTTTTTGCAGATTTCCCGGAAAAGGCTGTGACGCAGGGGGAGGAAACGGTGCTTTTTGGGGTGAGGGCCCCACAGCGCCCCGGAGGCCATGGCCGCCGGGGCACCATTCCACGAGAGGAGAGGAACGCATGGACGACCGCGAGATCGTGGCGCGCTACCTTGCCCGGGACGAGAGCGCCATCCGGGAGACCGCCGGGAAGTACGGCCATCGCCTCCGCGCCCTGGCCCAGGGCATCGTCCGGGATGCCGGGACCGCCGAGGAGTGCGAGAACGACACCTATCTCGAAGCCTGGAACCGCATCCCGCCCCACCGGCCGGAAAGCTATCTCTACCCCTTCCTGGCCCGGATCACCCGGCACCTGTCCCTGAACTGCTGCCGGGACCGGGAGCGGCTGAAGTGCAGCGCCCATCTCTGTGAGCTCAGCGCCGAGATGGAGCAGTGCCTCCCGGCCCCGGACGACGCCGCTTGCCGCCTGGAGGAAAACGAGCTGCGGGAGGCCATCAACGGCTTTCTCGCAAAGCTCCCGGAGGAGCAGCGGAACCTTTTCCTCCGGCGCTACTGGTATCTGGACTCCATCGCGGACATCGCCCGGCGCTTTGCCTGCTCCGAGAGCAAGGTGAAGACCACGCTCCTGCGCTGCCGGAAGCGGCTGCGGGAGCATCTGGAGGAAGGAGGCTACATCCTGTGAGAGGAAACGAACTGCTGGAGAAGATGGAGCTCATCGACCCCGCCTACGTGGCGGCGGCGGACGCTCCGCCCAAAAAACGAAAGACCCGCTGGCTCCGCTGGGGAGCCGCGGCGGCCTGCCTGTGCCTGGTCATCGGCGGTATCTGGGCTACCGGAAGGCGCGGGGAGCCCCAGCCCGGCCCGGGAAGCAGCGAGGACCCCGGTCCCGGGGTGGTGAATGGCCTGGAGCGCATCACCGTGCCGGAGCTCCGCCAGGGGATGGGCTACGAGGGCATCCTCTGCTACGACATCTCGGAGTACCGGGACGGGAACCCCTGGCGGGAGGACATGGCGCTCACGACCCTGCCGGTCTACCGGAACGGGAGCTATGACGCCAGCGGCGCGGGCATCCCCCTGGGCCTCGGCGAGGAGGAGATGCAGGCACGGCTGGCGGCGGCGGCCGCCGCCTGGGGGGTGGAGCTGGCATCCACGGAGCTTCTGACGGATGACGGCCTCCTGACGGGCGACCCCATCGTCACCGGCATCGAGGGACAGACGGCGGACGGCGGGTGGCTCACAGCCTATGCCGACGGCACGGTGCGGCTCCTCTGGATCGGGGACGCGCCGGAGGAGTACCGCCTGTCCCTGGATGGCTGCACCGACGCCCAGGCGGAGGAGGCCCTCCGCGCCTTCGCGGAGCGCTACGGCGGGGGGATGGACTTCGTCCGGCCCCGGTGTGTCTCCTATGAAAGTTACAATATTGCCGGGGAGGCCAGCCGGAACTGGGGGACCTGCTTCGTCTATGATGCCGCCGGGGACGATGTCCAGACCATCCTGAACTACAGCTTCCGGCGCCTCGGCGTCAACCCCGACGGCGGCATCCGCTGGCAGGACGACCTGCTCACCGCTGAGAAGCTGGGGGACTACCCCGTGATCTCCCTGGCGGAGGCCACGGAGCGGCTGCGGCGCGGCCGGTTCCAGACCAGCGCCCCGGCGGAGTACCTGCCCCAGGGAGGCATCGGGGAGGAACGCATCGGGACGGCGGAGCTGGTCTACCGCACGGGGCCCGACGAGGAGGTCCTGCTGCCCTACTACCGCTTCTATGTCCTGCTCTCGGGTGCCTCCGAGGACGCGGGCGCGGCGGAGGGGCTCCAGAGCTACGGCGCCTGCTACGTCCCTGCCCTCGCGGATGACTACCTGACGGCCCTCCCCACCGATAACGCCGGCTGACATCCGAAAAAAGGGAAAACGCGCCCGGACACGGAGTGTCCGGGCGCTTCTTTCACAGGATCTCTCTTCTTCCCTCCAACGCCCGCATGAGGGTGGCGTCGTCGGCGAATTCCAGGTGGCCGCCCACGGGGATGCCGTAGGCCAGGCGGGTCACCTTCACGCCGAAGGGCTTCAAGAGCCGGGAGAGGTACATGGCCGTGGCCTCGCCCTCGGTATCCGGGTTCGTGGCCATGATGACCTCCTCCACGCCCCCCTGGGCCACCCGCTCCAGCAGGGGCTTGATCGAGAGGTCGTCCGGCCCCACGTGGTTCATGGGGGAGAGGACGCCGTGGAGGACATGGTAGCGGCCGTGGTACTCCCGGGAGCGCTCCATGGCGGCCACGTCCCGGGGGTCCGCCACCACGCAGATGGTGGCCGCGTCCCGCTTGGGGGAAGCGCAGATGGGGCAGAGGCCCCCGGCGCTGAAGTTCTGGCAGACGGGGCAGCAGGTGACGGTGCGCTTGGCGTCCAGAATGGCGTTCGCGAACTCCTCCGCCTCCCCCTCCGTCATGCCCAGCACGTGGAAGGCCAGGCGCTGGGCGGACTTCCGGCCGATGCCGGGGAGCTTCGCAAACTGCTCCGTGAGCTTTTCCAGCGGGGCGGGAAAGTAGTCCATACCCACCTCCTCAGCCCCGGAGCTGGGCGATGCGCCCGGGGATGTCCTCCGCCTTGTAGACGCTGGAGCCGGCCACCAGCACGTTGGCCCCGGCGGCCACGCAGACTTTGGCGGTCTCGGGGTCCACGCCGCCGTCCACCTCCAGCTCGCAGGCGGGGTTCTTTTCGTCGATCCACGCTCTCAGCTGGGCGACCTTCGGCATCATGTCGGCCATGAACTTCTGCCCGCCGAAGCCGGGCTCCACGGTCATGACGAGGATGATGTCCACCTCCGTAAGGTACGGCAAGGCGGCCTCCGCCGGAGTGGCGGGCTTCAGGACGACGCCGGCCTTCTTGCCCTTGGCGTGGATCGCGGCGATGGTGCGGTGGAGGTTTTCCTCCGTGTCCGCCTCCACGTGCATGGTGACGAGATCCGCCCCGGCGTCGCAGAAGCGCTCGGCGTAGAGGCTGGGCTCTTCGATCATCAGGTGGACGTCGATGGGCAGCTCCGTCACCGGGCGGATGGACTTCAGCACCGGCAGGCCGATGGAGATATTGGGTACGAAGCGGCCGTCCATCACGTCGAAATGGACGTAGTCGGCGGTGGCGATGCGGCGGATGTCCCGTCCCAGCTCCGCAAAGTCGGCGGAGAGGATGGAGGGTGCGATTTTGATCATAAATAAAACCCCTTTCCCGGCGATGGCCGCGGGTGATGTTCGATTTCCTATTGTAGCAGAGCTTCCCCGGAAAAGCAACCGGCGGAAATCGTGGTTTTCGTTGCAAATGCGACAGATATTTTCTGGAAAATGAGGTATGCTACCCTCAGGCAAGAAAGGGAGTGGGCGCATGTGCTATGATATCCTCATCGTGGGCGGCGGCCCGGCGGGCCTCAGCGCCGCCATCAACGGCCGCGCCCGGGGCAAGACCGTGCTGCTGCTCTCCTCCCCCAGGGAGGACAGCCCTCTGTGGAAGGCGGAGCGGGTGGAGAACTACCTGGGCCTTCCCGGCGTCACCGGGGCAGAGCTGCTGACGGCCTTTCACCGCCACGCGGAGGCCTCCGGGGCGGAGATCCGGGAGCTCCGGGCTCTCTCCGCCATGCCGGCGGGGGAGCGCTGGTATCTCAGCGGGGAGGATCAGGTCTTTGAGGGCAGGGCCCTCATCCTGGCGGCGGGCGCCGTCCGGGGCAAGCCCCTGCCGGGGGAGGAACGGCTCCTGGGCCGGGGCGTCAGCTACTGCGCCACCTGCGACGGGATGCTCTACCGGGGCCGGAACGTGGCCGTTCTGGGCTGGACCGGGAGCGCGGAGCGGGAGGCGGACTTCCTGCGGAGCATCGGCTGCGCCGTCCGCTACTATGACCGGCCCCGGGGAGTGGAGATCCTGGGGGACGAGACCGTCACCGGCGTCCGGGTGAACGGCCGGGAGGAGGCCGCCGACGCGGTCTTCCTGCTGCGGCCCGCCGTGGCTCCGGCGGCCCTGCTGCCGGGTCTCGCGATGGAGAACGGCTCCGTCACCGTGGACCGGCAGATGGCTACCAACCTCCCCGGCGTCTTCGCCGCCGGGGACTGTACCGGAGCGCCTTACCAGGTGGCGAAAGCCGTGGGCGAGGGCCTCATCGCGGGGCAGAGCGCCGCCAAGTGGGCGGACAGGCAAGGATAAGCGACCGGGGGAAAGTCCCCGGAGAAGGAGGAAATGGATATGTTGGAGCATTGGAACGCGGCGGGCTTCGCCGAGGCATCCACCGACGACAAGCTGGTGGTGGTGGACTTCTGGGCCGACTGGTGCGGCCCCTGCAAGATGCTGGGCCCCACGGTAGAGACCCTGGCGGAGCGCTATGACGGCAAGGCCCGGGTGGGCAAGATCAACGTGGACCAGGACCCGGAGCTGGCACGCCACTTTGGCGTCATGAGCATCCCCACGGTGGTCTTTTTGAAGGGCGGCCGGGAGATCGCCCGCAAGGTGGGCGTCATGCCCGAGGCCGTCTACGACGGCCTCATCCAGGAAAATCTCTAAACGGGCAGGGCGGGACGAATGTCCCGCCCCTCATTTTTCCCGCCCAGCGGCAAAAAAGCCCCCGTCCCCCCGCACCCATCCCCCGCAACCACCCCTTGCCTCTCCCTCCGGGAGAGGTGGCTGCGCGAAGCGAGGACGGAGAGGGTCAGCAATGACCATACCAAACGGCACCCCTACAAAAAGACTGCAAGACCCTCTCAGTCACCTTCGGTGACAGCTCTCCCAGAGGGAGAGCCACGAGCCGCCTGCTGGCGGGGGCCATCTTTTCTCGCCGGAGCGGCGGAGCCGCTCCGGCGAAATTAATTATTTGTAAATTCCGCCCCGGGACGGTTGCCCCGGCGGAAAATTGCGTGTAGAATACGGATATCCCGGCGGTGGCCTTGTCCCCCGCCGGTGAAACGGTTCCGTGGGAAGGAGTCTTCTTCATGCAGTTTTTCGCACGGGTGCGGGATGCCATGGCCCGCTTTATGTACGGCCGCAACGGCGTGGACCAGCTGAACATCGCCATGCTCTGGGTCTCCATCGGGGCGGACCTGCTGGCCACCATCCTGATGCGCCAGCAGAACGGCCTTGCCTATGTGGGCCTGGTGCTCTACTACGGCAGCGTCGTCCTCTGGGTGCTGGTGCTCTTCCGGATGTTCTCCCGGAACCTCTACAAGCGCCAGGCGGAAAACCAGAAGTGGCTCCAGGCCCGGTCCCGGCGCCGGGGCGCCGCCTCCGCCGCCAAGGCCCGCCGGGCGGACACGGAGCACAAATACTTCACCTGCAAGCGCTGCAAGACCATCTGCCGGGTGCCGGTGGGCAAGGGCAAGGTCATCATCACCTGCCCCAAGTGCGGCGCGGAGATCCACGGCAAGACCTGAGAATCCGAGGGACGCCCCAGCGGGCGTCCCCGTTGCTTTCCAAAGAATACCGCCATCGTTTGCCGCGCAGCGCGCGGAGAAAGGGGAAAGACCATGCACGATCTGCCGAAACAGTACCACATCCACTGCGCCCCCGGGGACGTGGGCGCCTACTGCATCCTGCCGGGGGACCCCGGAAGAGTCCCCGCCATCGCCGCCCTCTTTGAGGACGCCCACCAGGTGGCCCAGAACCGGGAGTACAACGTCTACACCGGCAAGCTCCTGGGGGAGACCGTCAGCGTCTGCTCCACCGGCATCGGCGGCCCCTCTGCCTCCATCGCCATGGAGGAGCTGGTGAAGTGCGGCGTCAAGACTTTTATCCGCACCGGCACCTGCGGCGGCATCGACCTGCCCGTCCGCTCCGGAGACATCGTGGTGGCCACCGCCGCCATCCGCTATGAGCACACGAGCCTGGAGTACGCCCCCATCGAGTTCCCCGCCGTGGCGGACCTGGATGTCACCAACTGCCTGGTCCGGGCTACCCGCGACCTGGGCTATCCCCTGCACACCGGCGTCGTCCAGTGCAAGGACAGCTTCTACGGCCAGCACAGCCCCGAGGCCTCCCCGGTCTACTATGAGCTGCAGCAGAAGTGGGAGAGCTGGAAGCGCCTGGGCGTCAAGGCCAGCGAGATGGAGTCCGCCGCCCTCTTTGTGGTGGCGGCGGCCCTGGGCGTCCGCTGCGGCTCCTGCTTCCACGTGGTGTGGAACCAGGAGCGGGAGAAGGCCGGTCTGGACCAGACCATGAGCGAGGATACCACCGCCTCCGTGAAGGTGGCGGTGGAGGCCCTGAAGCTCCTGATCCAGCAGGACCGGGCCGCCCGGGGGTGAGCGCGTGCCCATTACGGAAGAAGTCCAGCAGGCCCTGAAGCTCTCGGTGGGGGGCTTCCAGCTGGGAAAAATTCTGGAGGCCGTGCTGGCGGCCCTCATCTGCCTTCTCGTCATCCGGCTTCTGCTGCGCTTTCTGGACCGGATGCTGGCGAAGTCCCGGATCAATCCCCAGGTGGGGACCTACCTCCGCCGGGGCGTGAAGGTGCTGCTCTGCGTCCTGGCAGTGATCCTGGTCTGCGGCTGCCTGGGGGTGAACATGACCTCCCTGACGGCCCTCCTCAGCGTATTGACCCTGGGCGTGACCCTGGCCACCGAGAGCCTCATCGGCAACGTGGCGGGCGGGGCCGTCATCCTCTCCACCCACCCCTTCCAGGTGGGGGACTATATCGAGACCAGCGGCGGCGCCGCCGGAACGGTGCGGGAGATGGGCCTCTCCTACACGAAGCTGGAGACCTTTGACGGCCAGATCGTCCTCCAGCCCAACAAGGAGCTCTCCGCCTCCCGGATCACGAATTTCTCCACCCTGGGCCGCCGCCGGGTGGTCTGCAAGGTGACGGCCTCCTACGACGCCCCCACGGAGACGGTGAAGGCCGCCTGCCGGGAGGCCATGGGGAAGACCGCCAACCTCCTCCCGGACCCCGCCCCGGTGGTCCGGCTGACGGATTACGGCGCCAGCTCCATTGAGTACACCCTCCGCTGCTGGGCCAAGACCGAGGACTACTGGCAGGTCTACGAGGACCTGCGGGAAGCCCTGCGGGAGAGCTTCGCCGCCCACGGCGTGGAGATGACCTACGACCACCTGAACGTCCACGTGGTGCAATAAGAAAGCCGCCCCGGGAGCCTGGCTCCCGGGGCGCATTTCTTCAGTTTTCCAGGAAATCCTGGGGGTCGATGGGCTCCTCGTCCTGCAGGACGGCGAAGTGCAGGTGGGGTCCCAGGGCCGTCTCGCTGAGGGAGCTGTTGCCCACGGCCCCGATGACCTGCCCGGCCCGGACGCTGTCCCCGGCCTTTACGGGGACCTCCGGGGCCAGGCTTGCGTAGACGGTCTTGCGGCCGTCCCCGTGGTCCAGGACCACAGTGCTGCCCAGAAGGTCGTTCACCGTGACGGACTCCACCGTCCCGGCGCAGGCGGCGCAGACCTCCGTGCCTTCGGCGGCGGCGATGTCCAGGCCCTCGTGGGTCCGCCAGTCTGCCAGGGTGTCGTTATACTGCAGGGCGTCCGCTGAGAAGGCCGCCACCGTCTCCCCGGTGAGGGGCGGGACGATGATCCGGGGAGCGGATGCAATGACGGGCTCCGCCGGTTCCTCCGTCTCTCCGGAGACCGGGACCTCCGGCTTCTCCGGCAGGACGGGGATGGTGACGGGGACGGAGACCTCCTCCGCGTCGTCTCCCTTGGGGTCGGTCTGGTCCGCGATGATGTTGGGGGTCTCGAGGGCCTGGGGGTCCTTGGTGCTCTTTGCCCGGGTGCTCTGGTAGGCCCCGGCCAGCACGGCCAGGGCGCAGAGCCCCAGCACCACCCAGCCCCAGAAACCCTGGGTCTTGGCTTGATGTCGCATGGTCATCCCTCCTTTTTCTCCCAGTTTTGCCCGGAAAACGGCGCTTTATACCAGGGGAGGGGAAAATTTTTTCTCTGTTTTGTCGATTTTTTCACAAAACCTCTTGCCAGGACCCGTTTCCCTCCGGTATACTGAGGATACTGTTAATTTGGCGTTAAGAAAATCATCTGACGCGAAGGAGGTCCCCTTGCGAAAACGCTTTCCCCCCCTGTTCCTGGTCGGTCTGGCCTTCTCCCTGGGCTTCATCGCCCTGGGCTTCCTGCTTGCCTCCCCGGCGGAGATCTTCCGGGGGCTCTTTACCATCCTGACGGAGCAGGACCTGCTCATCACGGATTACTTCTACCTTGCGGGCATCGGCCCGGCCCTTGTGAACGCGGGCCTTGTGACGCTGGCCTCCGTCCTGCTCATCCAGCTCTCCGGGGACGCCTACAACGGCTTCACCCTGGTGGAGCTGAGCCTGATGGCGGGCTTCGCCCTCTTCGGCAAGAACCTTCTCAACATCACGCCCATCCTCCTGGGCACCTGGTGCTACGCGAAGTACCAGCGCGAGCCCTTCTCCAAGTATGTGGGGGTGGGCCTCCTCTCCACGGCCCTCTCGCCCCTCATCAGCTTCCTGGCCTTCGGCTCCATCCATGCCTCGCTGCCCCTGGCCTTTGCCGCGGGGATGCTGCTGGGCTTCCTGCTGCCGCCCCTCTCGGCCTACACCTATAAGATCCAGAACGGCATGAACCTCTACAACATGGGCTTTGCCTGCGGGCTCCTGGCCATGATGATCGTGCCGGCGCTGACGGCCTTCGGCGATCGGCCCACCCAGGTCCTCTACTGGTACGATGAGCACCAGACGGAGATCATCCTGGCCATGGACAGCTTCTGCCTGCTCCTCATCTGCCTGGGGCTCATGGCCACGGGCAAGCGGCGCAAGGAGGTCTGGGCGGACTACCTCCGGCTTCTCGGCACCACCGGCCGGGTGCCCAGCGACTACCTGCGGATGTTCGGCCCCGGGGCGGTGCTGGTGAACGCCGGCATCAACGGCCTTTTCGGCATGGTCTACCTCTTCCTCATCGACGGGCAGTTCAACGGCCCCACCATCGGCGGGCTTCTGGCCATCATGGGCTTCTCCGCCTTCGGCAAGCACGCGGGAAACATCATCCCCGTGATCCTGGGCGTGGCCCTGGGCGCCTACGGCATGCACGCGACGCCGGATACGCCTTCCTTGCAGCTGGCGGCCCTCTTCGGCACCACCCTGGCCCCCATCTCCGGCCACTTCGGCTGGTTCTGGGGGGTCCTGGCGGGCTTCATCCACTCCTGCCTGGTGCTGCAGACCAGCGGCCCGGTGGAGGGCATGAACCTCTACAACAACGGCTTCTCCGGCGGGCTCATCGCCATCGTGCTCTATCCCGTGGCCACGGCCCTGGGCCGTCACCGCTGGGCCCGCATCGGCAACCGGGATTACTTCGACATCTTCCGGGACACCGCCCCCCTGGACCCGGAGAAGACCCGGGACGGCATCAAGACCCCCTGCGCCGCCGACGCCCCCGAGCGCGGCGATCCCCCCGCCCGGGGCGGGGAAGATCCCTGATCCCTTTTCCGCCCGGCGGTCTCCTCCTTCCTCCGCCGGACGGGATGGCAAAGCGCCGCCGGAAGCCAAAGGCTTCCGGCGGCGCTTTGCCATGTTTTTGGGAAAAACTTACGCTTCCTCCGGGGCGGGGAGGGCGCTCTCCTCCGGCGGGAGGAGGTCCTTCATGCTCTCAAGGGCCACGCCCAGGGTGGAGAGGTTATGCAGCAGGGCGGAGGTGGCGGGGGGCAGGACCCCGGCCACGCCCAGCAGGATCAGTCCCAGGTTGAAGGACATGATGAAGCGGTAGTTCCGGTGGATGCGCCCCATCAGGGCCTGGCTCACGGCCCGGAAATGGACCAGGGCGGCGAGATCGTCCGCCGAGATGGTGACATCCGCGATCTCCCGGGCGATGGCGGCTCCGGCGGAGATGGCGACGCCCACGTCCGCCTCGCTGAGGGCGGGGGAGTCGTTGACGCCGTCGCCGATCATGATGACCTTGCGCCCGGCGGCGTGCTCCGCGCGGATGAAGGCGGCCTTATCCTCCGGCAGGACCTCGGAGCGGTACTCGTCCACCCCCACGGCCGCGGCCACGGAGCGGGCCGTCCGCTCGCTGTCGCCGGTTATCATCACGAGCTTGGTGACGCCCAGGCGCCGCAGCTCCGCCATGATGGCGGGGGCCTCCGATCGCAGGGGGTCCTCCACGCAGAGGACGGCGGCGAGCTTGCCGGAGATGGCCAGGAACAGGTGAGAATACTGGTCCGGCAGGGCGGCGAAGCGCTCCTCCTCGCCCTCCGGCAGGGTGCAGCCCTCGTCCTGGAAGACGAAGTGGTAGCTGCCGATGACTACCTTTTCCCCGCCCACCCGGCTGGAGATGCCGTGGGCCACCACGTACTCCACTTCGGAGTGCCGCTCCTCGTGGCGGAGGTTCCGCTGCCGGGCGGCGTCCACCACGGCGTTGGCCATGGAGTGGGGGTAGTGCTCCTCCAGGCAGGCGGCGAGACGCAGCATCTCGTCCTCGGTGTGGCCGCCGAAGGGCACCACCAGGGCCAGGTGGGGCATGGCGTGGGTCAGGGTGCCGGTCTTGTCGAAGACGATGGTCTCCGCCTCGGCGGCGGCCTCCAGGAATTTGCCGCCCTTCACCCGGATGCCGCTCTTGCCGCACTCCCGCATGGCGGAGAGGACGGCGATGGGCATGGAGAGCTTCAGCGCGCAGGAGAAGTCCACCATCAGGATGGCCAGGGCCTTGGTGGGATTCCGGGTGAGAAGATAAGTCAGCACCGTGGCCCCCAGGCTCCAGGGGACCAGCCGATCCGCCAGGTGGGAGGCCTTGTCCTCCGTGGCGGATTTCAGCTTTTCCGAGGCCTCGATCATCTCCACGATCCGGTGGTAGCGGCCGCTGCCGCTGGCCTTGTCCACCCGCAGGGCGCAGCTGCCCTCCTCCACCACCGTCCCGGCGTAGACGTAGCTGCCCGGGGCCTTGTGGACGGGGAGGGATTCCCCGGTCATGGAGGACTGGTTGACGCTGGCCTCCCCGCTGACGAGGACGCCGTCCAGGGGGATGAGGCTGCCGGTGCGGACGATGATGACGTCCCCCACCTGCACGTCCGCGACGTTGACCAGGACCTCCTGGTCCCCGGCCTGGAGCCAGACCTTGTCCACGTTGAGGCTCATGGTCTGGGCCAGGTCGGCCACGGACTTCTTGTGGGTCCACTCCTCCAGGATCTCGCCGATCTTCAGGAGGAACATGATGCTGCTGGCCGTGCCGCTGTCCCCCCGCAGGAGGGAGATGGAGATGGCCACGGCGTCCAGCACCGGCACCTGGATGTGCCCGTGGAGCAGGCAGGCAAGGCCCCGCTTTAAGTACTTGATCCAGTGGAAGAAGGCGATGACCGTCCGCACCGGGGCGGGGAGAAAGACCTTGGAGAGGACGCGGCGGATCACGGCGGTGCCCAGCTTGTCCTGGAACTCCCGGTTCAGGGCCCGGCTGCTGTTGGCCGGGGCCAGCTCCCCGTGCTTTTCATAGGAGAAGGCGCCGACGGCCTTCAGGATCTCCTCCCGGCTGCCCCGGTAGGTGATGACAAGGTCGCCCGTCAGGTCGTAGACGGCGGCGTCCCGCACCCCGGGCAGGGCCTTGAGGTAGGCTTCCCAGGCGTCCGCCTGGGTCAGGGTCATCCGGCTGGCGGCGGCGTGGAGCCGCAGGCGGCCGGGGGATTCATGCAGAATGACGCATTTCATGGGGTGGTTCCTCCATTATAAAATGGGCAAAAGGGAGAGCCATCACGGGACGGGCCCATCATGGCTCTCACAGCGTTGGCGCTCAGCCATCGGCAGAGGTGTCCTCCACGGTCTCGGCCTCGGCGGCGTAGCCCTCGTTGATGGCCTTGGCGTCCGCCAGGATGTCGCCGCAGTTCTCCTTGGTGCGGGTGACGGTGGTCATGACGCAGTCCTTGGCCCGCAGCACGGCGGCGGTGGTGTGGGTGTAGAGCTTCTTGGCGTCCCGGCTCTTCAGGATGTCGATGCCGGCGGTGCCGAAGAGCACGCCGCCCGCAAAGAGGGCAAGCTTCTTCCAGGTATGGTTCATAAGGGTACCTCCTCTTTATTTTTCTCCGGAAGGCACGCCGTTTTCCGGCGCTGCGGTCCCGGAATTCTCCCTTGGGTCCGATGATTATAACATCCCGAATAGACAACTTCCACTCCAAATAGACACCGAACCCCGGATTTTTCGTGAACTTTCTGTGTCCCGGCGCAGGGCGGCGCCGGGGCAGGGGGGGAGGGGCGAAAAATTTTAGTGGTCTAACCTCTTGATAGTTGTCGAACAATTTGCTATAATGGCCTCGGCACAAAGGAAACGGACCGGTTTTTGGGGTTTTCCCCCGCCGGGGGACGTTTCCCAAGCGGAAAACTCCGGTCCGTCCCGGCGGACCGGGGGGGAACCGGATGAAAAAAGAACGCAGGAGGTAGTATCACATGAAAATCGGATTCCTGGGCTGCGGCGCCATGGGCAGCATCTACGCCGGCAACCTCACCAAGGCCCACGAGGTCTACATCTTCGATGCCATGCCCGCCGTGTGCGAGGCCGTGAACACCACCGGCATCACCATCGACGAGCCCGACGGCTCCACCCGTGTCTATCACCCCGTCATCGCCACCACCGACCCCAGCACCATCGGCGAGATGGACATCATGATCGTCTTCGTCAAGTACCTCTTCCTGGAGAGCGCCCTGGAGAAGTGCAAGACCATGATCGGCCCCCACACCATCGTTCTCTCCCTGCAGAACGGCATCGGCAACTATGACGAGATCGCCAAGGTGGTCCCCGAGAAGCAGATCTGCTGCGGCACCACCGCCCACGGCGCCACGAACCTCGGCCCCGGCCACTCCCGCCACACCGGCGTGGGCCCCACCAACGTGGGCACCATCAAGGGCGGCCACGAGAGCGCCGAGAAGGTCGCCGAGGCCCTGCGGGCCGGCGGCTTTGAGGTGAACGTCCAGGCCAACGTCATGCAGCTCATCTGGCACAAGCTCTTCGCCAACATCGCCATCAACGCCATCACCGCCCTGCTGGATGTCACCAACGGCACCATCGCCGAGAATGAGCACGAGCGGGACCTCGCGGAGAAGATGGTCCGGGAGGCCGTGGCCGTGGCCAACGCCACCGGCTGTACCTTCGACGTGGAGGCCGAGCTGAAGAACGCCTTTGACGTGGCCCTGGCCACCGGCACCAACCGCTCCTCCATGCTGCAGGACGTCACCCGCAAGGGCATCACCGAGATCAAGATCATCAACGGCGCCGTGGTGAAGGAAGGCAAGGCCGCCGGCGTCCCCACCCCCTACAATGAGGCCATCGTGGACCTGATCCTGGCCAAGCAGGACAGCTACCTCCAGAAGTAAGGCACAGAAAAAGAACAAGCCCCCTCCCCAGACCGGGGAGGGGGCTTGCTGTTTGATCCTGGGGACGGGGAAAGGGCTTGACGGGACATCCGGGATCAGTTTACCGTGAATCCTGCGGGGTCCAGCAGGGTCTCGGTCCGCGGTACATCCGGGGCCAGAGAGATCTCCAGCGTTCGCCACGTCCTTCCGTGCTCATTGGGATCGAAGTCGGGGTGATAGTATTTGATGGTCGCTTTGTCCAGAGGATAGTGCTCTTCCACCTGAAGGATGCAGTCCAGCACGATGGGGCTGAGGAGTTCCTTGATCTGCGCCTCGTCGGGGAGGGGGGTGCTCTCCGAGTCGGTATAATCCAGCCGCAGGCTCAGAACAGGGGCGGACGGATCACTGCAGGGCCAGACGACCCGGCAGGCGATATAGCAGTTGCCGTACTTGCGCTCCAGTTTTTCGATGCATTCTCCGACCCCGCTTTCCTCCAGAAAGGAGGCTTCCCGGGAAGGGTCATAGATGGTCCGCTCCGCCAGGTCGACCCCGATGGAATTTCTGTCCCCGTCTGACCCGTCCAGATAGACTGCCGTCTGATAGCCGCTGGCAATGGGGTTGTATACGGTTTTCCCAAGCGGTGCCTGCGGATAAACGATGCTGCAATACTCCTTTGCGGCGGTTCGCTCCATGATCCTGCCGAAACCCAACGGAGACCCCAGAAGGGCGGAAAGCCCCACGTATACCGCAAGAACGGTCAGGATCAGTACCCATACCTTCCTTCTCTTCGCCATTGCCATTCGCCTCCGATCCTGCGGCCTGCCGCGCTGTTTTCCTCCATCCTACCACATCCCGGCAGGAAGCGCAAGGGGGGAGGGGGTTGGCGGAGGGGGATTCGCGCTTAGCGTATGATCTCCAAGATTTGTTCCATCAGCTGTTTCTGTTCCGCGGTTTTCATGCGGTAAACATTCTCGTTGACGACAATTTGTTCGGAGGATGTCAGCGTTACGCGGTGGATCAGGGAACCGTCGTCATAGACGTAAAGGGAAAGCGTCTCGCTCCCCAATCCGGAGACCGCTCCATTCTTGGAAAACAGCGTACCCACGGTCCTTCGATAGGGATGCTCCCCCAGTAAGGCCAAAATGGCGCGCTTTTGTTCCGGGGTGATATCCTGATAGTCAACGGGGTCAACGTAGGCCTCGCCATTCCGAACACCCAGTTCACAGTATAGTAGTTTTATCTGATCGTTTTCCCCCGCGATATCCGAAAGGGACAGAGGCTGGAAGTATATGATGCCGCAGGTCAGCAGCGCGATCACAATGACCGCGAGACAGATCCCTTTTCGTTTCATACGGAAGGCCTCCTGATCTTGAAGTTTCGTTCCGCCGGATCGTTCGCTCTGTCCCGGCGGGGTGATAGGGGTCAGGGGATCAGTCCCCGGACCATTGGATGGTGCCGTCCCCGCGCTGGAGCAGGAGACGGTCGGAGAGGCAGGCGTAGGTGATGTCCTCCGGTAGGGAGAGCTCCCGGAAGGCCGGGGTCTCCGCATCCGTGGTGTCCAGGGCCAGGAAGCGGCCGTTGGCCATGCGGACGACCCCGGCGTAGACCGCGGCGACGCCTGTCAGGCGCTTTTCCGGGGTGAGCTTCCGCCCGGCCGGGGTCTCCGTCTCCCGGATCATGTAAAGGTCATTCCCCTTCGCCGCCCACGCGCCGAAGGGCAGGTCATCGAAGCCCTGTCCCACCAGCACCGGCTCCGGGGTGCTGAACGCGAGGAACGTGCCGCAGAAGAGGAGATCGCCATTTTCCAGGAGGGTGAAAGAGCCGTCATCGCAGGCGGCGACGGCCTTCGCCCCGTGCGCCACGCAAACAGGCGGGGTATACTGGGTGGTCTCATCCACCTCCACCGGGTATCCGGTGTTCCTGCCGCACACATAGACGTCTCCGTCCGCCGTCAGGAAGACGAAGTGGTTCAGCCCCGCCGAGGCATCCGCCACGTGGTCCATCACGAGCCGGGGCTCCGACCCGGGTTCGTCCAGCATATACTCGCCGACGCTCCAAAGACGGCCCTGGGCGTCGATGGCGAGGCAGCCCCGCCAGCCCGCGTCCACGGACACGATATCTTCCAGGACCGGGACCGCCTCCTCCAGGGAGGGCGCCTGGGAGTACCGATCTCCCCAGGCGTAGAGGGTACGGTCTTGCTCAATGGCATAGTACGTAAAGGAGTTGGCGGAGAGGGTATGGGCGGCGGGCTGGTAGGCCGCGCCGGTCCCGCTGTCCGCGGCGACGATCCCGGCCAGCAGGGCCGCGTACAGAAGCAGATAGATGACTCTGGCTTTCATCGGTGATCCCTCCGTATCGTTTTCTCCCATGGCAGATCCAATCCGCCGGATCGCCTGCTTCCATCCTAACACAGGCCCGCAGGGAGGGCAAGGACCAGAAAAACGAAATACAGCGATGGGGGCGGCCCATCGCTGCATTTCGGAAAAGAGATGAAAAAGAAAAGAGAAAACGCTGGGAAAGAGGTGAGGACAGTCCGTGTGACCCACCCGGAAGGGAAGGGTCCGGTCCGCCGGCGGCACTTCCGGCCGGGACCTCTGTCCTTGTGAAATTTATATCACAGTGCGGGGCCCGCTGTCAATGTCAAATTGTGAAAAGTTTAGCGTTAATTTTTTGTCGAATTGTGCATTCTGCAGCAAAGCCCGGAAAAGGCTGGGAAATACGGCGTTTTCCCCGGGAAAGGCGGACCTTTTCCGGGGAAAACCGGCATCCTGCCTCTTGCCCTTCGGCGGGAAACATGGTAGCATGGTCCCATAGGAAAACGATTTCTTTTCAGGAGGACCCCCTATGGACCTTGTTCTGCTCTTTGATCTGGACGGCACCTTGACGGATTCCCGGGAGGGCATCGTGAAGAGCGTCCGCTACGCCCTGGAGAAGCTCTCCCTGCCCATCCCACCGGAGGAGACCCTGCTGCGCTTCATCGGCCCCCCGCTGGAGGACTCCTTTCAGCGCTGCTGCGGCCTGACGGAGGCGGGGGCGGCGGAGGCCGTCCGCCTCTACCGGGAGCGCTACAACCCCATCGGAGTCTATGAAAACCTCCCGGCGCCGGGTCTTGCCGAATACTGCCGGCAGTGGCGGGCGGAGGGCTGCCGCCTGGCCCTGGCCTCCTCCAAGCCGGAGCATCTCTGCGAGAAGGTCTGCGCGCGCTTCGGCTTTGCCGAGTCCTTGGAGGTCATCGCCGGCAACCAGCCCGGGGCGGGCATGACCAAGGCGGATGTCATCCGCCTTGCCATGGAGCGCCTGGGCCTCACGGAGGCGGAGAAGCGCCGGACGGTGATGATCGGGGACCGGAAGTTCGACGTGGAGGGCGCGGCGGAGTGCGGCCTCCCCTGCGTGGGGGTGGAGTTCTTCGGCTATGCCGGGCCCGGCGAGTTGCAGGCCGCCGGAGCCGCCGCCGTGGTGCGGACGGCGGCGGAGCTGGATCAATACCTTCGCAGTCTCTGAGGTCAAGGGGGGAACCGCGGTTCCCCCCTTGACTTTTTTCGCGGGACGGCTATAATTTGAAAATAATTCTTATTTTCGGATCCGCCCTCCGGGGCGGAGGGAGGATACCATGCCATACCACACCAAGCAGCAGCAGGCCATTCTGGACTGCCTCTCCCGCCGGGGCGGGGCGGTGCTCAGCGCCGCCGCTTTGTCCGAGGAACTGCGGGGCCAGGGCTCCCCGGTGGGCCTTGCCACCATCTACCGCCAGCTGGAGCGGCTGGAGGGCCAGGGCCTCGTCCACAAGGTCACAACGGAGGAGGGCGCCTGCTACCGCTACTGCGACGGCGGGGAGGGGAACTGCTTCCTCCTCCGCTGCGAGCACTGCGGCCGGGTCATCCACGCGGACTGCGGCCAGCTCCGGGCCTTCTACCAGCACTTAGAGCAGGCCCACCGCTTCACCGTGGACCCCCGGAAGACGGTCCTCAGCGGCCTCTGCGATGCCTGCCGGGAGAAGGGGGAGCACCATGGCGAAAACTGAGCTGCCCGGGGATGTCCTGCTCCAGTGCGAGAACGTCTCCCTGGGCTATGAGGGCCACGCCCTGCTGACGGGGCTGGATCTCACCATCCGCCAGGGGGATTCCCTCTGCGTCGTGGGGGAGAACGGCTCCGGCAAGTCCACCCTGATGAAGGCCCTGCTGGGCCTCCTCCCGCCCATGAGCGGCACCATCCGCCGCTCGGAGGAGCTGCGCCGGGGGGCGGTGGGGTACCTTCCCCAGCAGACCCAGGCCCAGAAGGACTTCCCCGCCACGGTCTATGAGGTGGCCCTCTCCGGCTGCCTCAACCAGAAGGGCTTCCACTTTTTCTACACCCCGGCCCAGAAGTCCCAGGCGCTGCTGAATCTCGGCAAGCTGGGGGTCCTGGAGCTGAAGGACCGCTGCTACCGGGAGCTCTCCGGCGGGCAGCAGCAGCGGGTGCTGCTGGCAAGGGCCCTCTGCGCCGCCTCCCGGCTCCTGATCCTGGACGAGCCCATCACCGGCCTGGACCCGGCGGCGGCCCAGGACCTCTACAAGACCCTGGACTACCTCAACGGGAAGGAGGGCATGGCCGTGGTCATGGTGACCCACGACCTCCAGGCCGCCCTCAGCCATGCCCGGACGGTGCTGCACATCGGGCGGAAAAGCGTCTTCTGCGGCTCGGCGGCGGACTACCTCCGCTCGCCGGAGGGCCGGCGCTTCCGGGAGGAGGGGACGGTATGAGTGTCTTCCAGATGTTCTCCTTCCCCTTCATGCAGAGAGCCCTCGTTGCCGGGGTCCTGGTGAGCCTCTGCTGTGCCCTCTTGGGGGTGTCTCTCGTCTTGAAGCGCTACTCCATGATCGGGGACGGCCTCTCCCACGTGTCCTTCGGGGCGCTGGCCATCGCCGTGGCCCTGGGCTTCACGCCCCTCTGGTTTTCCATCCCGGTGGTGATCCTGGCGGCCTTTTTGCTCCTGCGGATGGCCAGCCGCCCCCGCTGGAACAACGACGCCGCCGTGGCGGTGATGAGCGCCTCGGCCCTCGCCATCGGCATCATGGTCATCTCCCTCACCACCGGCATGACCACGGACGTGGACAACTACATGTTCGGCTCCGTCCTTGCCATGACGCGGGAGGACGTGGCCCTCAGCGTGGGCCTCAGCGTCGCCGTCCTGGTCCTCTTCGTGCTCTTTTACCACAAGCTCTTCGCCGTCACCTTTGACGAGAGCTTCGCCCGGGCCACGGGCCTCCGGGTGGAGCGGTACAATACCTTGCTCGCCATCCTGACGGCCCTCACCATCGTCCTGGGGATGCGGATGATGGGGGCCATGCTGATCTCGTCCCTCGTGATCTTCCCGGCCCTCACCGCCATGCGGCTTTTCAAGTCCTTCCGGGGCGTGGTGCTCTTCGCCGCCGTCAGCTCGGTCCTCTGCTTCGTGACGGGCCTCGGCATCTCCTTCGCCGCCTCCACCCCCGTGGGTGCCACGGTGGTGATGGTGAACCTGGCCCTCTTCCTCCTGGCAAGCCTCACCGCCGCCATCCGGAGGAGATGACCCCCCTGAAACAAAAAAAGGAGAGGCCCTCGGGCCTCTCCTTTGCCGCATTTCACCCCATCACCCAGGGGGCCAGGATGGCGGCAAGGGCGGCGGAGAGGACGCCTTGCAGCAGCTTCCCCCGAAAGCACGGGGCGGGGGAGAGGCCCTGGGGGGCCAGCACCGCCGCCGTCTGGCAGAGGACGCTGAGGCCCCCGAAGCCCGCCAGCCCCGCCGCCAGGACGAAGCCCAGCCGTCCCCCCGGCAGCGCCGCCGAGGCGGAGAAGAGCTCCACCGCCCCGGCAAGTCCCGCCCCCCAGGGGGCGGGCAGCCGCCGCAGGGGCAGGCCCAGCACGTAGAAGAGCTCCACGAAAGCGCAGATGCCGAGGATGGCCCCCAGCGCCCCCTGGACGGCCCCCACCAGCAGCTCCGGGAAGCTCCCCTCCGCCGGGGCCTTCCGGGGGAGGGGACGTCCGCCGCCGGACCGCCCTGGCTTCCGGGCCAGGACCAGCCCCGTGACCAGGGCCGAGAGCACATGGATGAGCCAGAGCCAGAGCCCCGCCCGGACGCTCCCCAGCACCCCCAGCCCCAGTCCGCTCAAGAGGAACGCCGGGTTCGCGTTGTTGCAGAAGGTCAAAAGCCGCTCCGCCTCGTCCCGCGTCAGGGCCCCCTGGGCATAGAGCTCCGCCGCCGTCCGGGCCCCCACGGGATAGCCTCCGGCAAGGCCCAGAACCAGGACCCCCGCCGCCTCCCCCGGCAGGCGGTAGAGCCCCATCAGGGGGGCCAGCGGCCCCGCGAGAGCGTCCTCGAAGCCCAGCTTCAGAAGGAGGGAGGACGCCGCCAGGAAGGGGAAGAGGGCCGGGATGACGCTCCCGGCGCAGAGGGCCAGTCCCTCCCTGGCCGCCTCCCGCAGGGCCTCCGCCTCCCAGAGGAGCCAGACCGTGATCAAAAGCACCGCCGCCATGAGGACCTTCCGCCGCATCGCCATCCCTCCCGCCGCCATCCTATGCCGCCCAGCCGCCCCGCCATGCCGGGGGACACGCAAGTTCCCGCCCTCCGGCGCATAGGCTTTCCCCGAGGTGATGGACATGGAGCGAAAACGGGGGGACGGCGTCCTCTGGGAGGTGGCGGAGCTCTTCGACCTGCCGGGGGAGATGGTGGGGACCCTGCCCCACCTGGAGCTGCTGGGGGATAAGCAGCTCTACCTGGAGCGGCACCGGGGCATCCTCTCCTACAGTGAGGAGGTTTTGGATATCAACACCCCGGCGGGGGTCCTGCGCCTCCGGGGCACGGGGCTGCGCATCCTCTCCATGACGGCGGAGGCCCTGCGCATCGGCGGCGGCATCGACGCCGTGGAATGGGTGCGCTAGGATGCTGCAGTGGATGAGCCGCCGCCTCCGGGGGGAGGTCCGGGTCCGGGTGGACTGCCCCTTTCCGGAGCGCTTTCTCAACCTCTGCGCCCAGCGGAAGCTCCGCTTCTGGGACGTGGAGCGCCTGGGGGAGGAGAGCCTGCGCTGCACCCTGCCCCGGCGGGACTACGCCCTGCTGCGCCTGGCCCTGGGGGACTTCCCCTGTGAGCTGCGGCTGGAGCGCCGCCGGGGCGCGCCCTACTTCCTCCGCCGCTTCCGGCGGCGCTACGCGCTGCTCTTCGGCCTTTTTTTCAGCTCCCTGGCCCTCTTCCTCAGCTCCTTTTTCATCTGGGATTTCACCATTGAAGGAAACCGCACCGTCAGCGACGAGGCGATCCTGCGCTCCCTGGAGCGCAACGGCGTGAAGCTCGGGACCTTCGGCTTTGGCTTCCGGTCCGAGGACCTCCGCAACCACGTCCTTCTGGAGATCCCAGAGCTCAGCTGGATCGCCGTCAACGTCTCCGGCTGCCAGGCCCATGTCCAGGTCCGGGAGCGGGTGCCGGAGCCGGAGATCGCCGACCGGCGGACGCCCTCCAACCTCGTGGCCCGGCGGGCGGGGCTGGTCCGGAGCGTGGAGGCCCTCTGGGGGGAGAAGCTGGTCCTCCCCGGCATGACGGTGGAGGAAGGGCAGATCCTCATCTCCGGCCTGGAGGACACGGAGCACTTCGGCGCCCGGCTCTCGGCGAGCCTGGGCCATGTCCGGGCCCGGACCTGGTACACCCTCTCCCTCCGCCTGCCCAAAACCGAGGTCCGGAAGGCGGCGGGGGAGGGGGAGCAGACCCGCTACGCCCTGATTTTCGGCACCCACCGGGTAAAATTCTATCCCGGCAGTAGCATTCCGGCGGCGGAGTGTGATACAATAAGGGAACGCACGGAGCTGCGGCTCTTCGGCCTGCGCCTGCCCGTGACGCTGGAGCGGGAGACCCTGCGCCCCTACGCCCGGCGAGAGGTCCCCCTCTCCGCCGACGCCCTGCGGGCAAAGGGCGAGGCCATCCTCCGGGCGTACCTCGAGAGTACCCTGGCGGAGGACGCCGAGATCCGCTCCGCCCTCTGCACCCTCCGAGAGGAGGGCGACACCGTCACCGTCACCCTCCAGGCCGAGTGCGAGGAGGAGATCGGGGAAAGAGTCCCCATCCTGACGGAGCCGTGAGCACCCCCAATGAACCACCCGTCCCCCGCAGGGACGTCACAAAGGAGAGATCCCCTATGGAACAGCGTATCAGCATCGAGCGGCTGGAGCAGGCCGTGAATCTTTTCGGCTCCTTCGACGGGAACATCCGTCTTCTGGAGCAGGAGTTCTCCGTCTCCGTCACCAACCGGGACGGGGAGCTCCGGGTCAACGGCGACGTGGAAAATACCGTCCTGGCGGCCAAGGCCATCCAGGCCCTGCTGACCCTCTCCTCCCGGGGGGAGAGCATCGGCGAGCAGACGGTGCGCTACGTCATCGGCCTCGTCCGCGCCGGGAAGGAGGAGCAGATCGGCGAGCTGACGGCGGATGTCCTCTGCATCACCGCCAAGGGCCGCCCCGTGAAGCCCAAGACCATCGGCCAGAAGGAGTATATCCAGTCGGTCCTGAAAAACACCGTCACCATCGGCGTGGGCCCGGCGGGCACCGGCAAGACCTATCTCGCCGTGGCCTCCGCCGTCCAGGCCTTCCGGGACAAGCAGGTGAACCGCATCATCCTCACCCGTCCGGCGGTGGAGGCCGGCGAGCGCCTGGGCTTCCTGCCCGGCGACCTGCAGAGCAAGGTGGACCCCTACCTCCGCCCCCTCTATGACGCCCTCTTCGACATGCTGGGGGCCGAGACCTACCAGAAGTACCTGGAGCGGGGCAACATCGAGGTGGCGCCTCTCGCCTACATGCGGGGCCGGACCCTGGACGACAGCTTCATCATCCTGGACGAGGCCCAGAATACCTCCCGGGAGCAGATGAAGATGTTCCTGACCCGCCTGGGCTTCGGGTCCAAGATCGTCATCACCGGCGATGTCACCCAGATCGACCTGCCGGACGGCAAGCCCTCCGGATTGCGGGAGGCCATGCGGGTCCTCCGGAACATCGAGGGCATCGGCATCTGTGAGCTCACCAACCAGGACGTGGTCCGCCACGTCATGGTCCAGCGCATCGTGGCCGCCTACGAGAGCTACGAAAACGCCAAAAACGCCAAGGGAGGGAAGAAGTAATGGCAAAGCGGCACTATATCCCCATCACCGCGGACGTCCCCGGCGTCAGCGAGGGCCAGCGGGCCTTCCTCCGCAAGGTCATCCGGACGGCCCTCGCCACCGAGGGGGTGGACTTCCCCTGCGAGATCGACGTGAGCCTCACCAACGACGCTACCATCCACGAAGTCAACCAGGAGATGCGGCAGGTAGACAAGTCCACGGACGTCCTGAGCTTCCCGGCCTTTGACCTGACCCCCGGGGAGCTGCCCGGGGAGGAGGACGCGGACCCCGCCACGGGCCTCGTCCCCCTGGGGGACATGATGATCTCCCTGGAGCACGTGGCCGCCCAGGCCAGGGAGTACGGCCACTCGAACCGCCGGGAGCTGGCGTATCTCGTGGTCCATTCCGTGCTGCACCTTTTAGGCTATGACCACCTGGACGAGGGCCCCCAGAAGGCCCTCATGCGCGCCCACGAGGAAGCCATCCTGGCCCAGCTGGGCATCCCGAGGGAGTGACGCCCCAGGCTTCCTCGCGGCCCGCTGCTGTGTACCGCCAATGCTGCACCCGTAGGAGCGGAAGCCATGCCCTAGGTACATCGGCCCGCCCCGCACCCCCGTAGGGCACGACGACCTCGGCGTGCCGGACCCTCGTCCCCCGCAGGGCAGGAAACGGATTCCCACGTCGGCCCTCCGGGCCTCCTCGGAATGACAAAGGTTTAGGACTGTCATTGCGAGGAGCAAAGCGACGTGGCGATCCGCCCCCCAAATTCCGAAACGGAATTTGGGGCGTCAGTCATGGTCACCCCGCCCTACGGAGCACCCCACAAGGGCCGGCACCCCTTCCCCCTCTGCCGCATAGGCTGAGGGCGGAGGTGATGGGGATGGAAGTGCTGCGGGACGGCGTGCTGGCATTCCTCTCGGCGGTGGGGCTCACCACCTGCGTGTGGCTGGCGGCGGGGGCCTTTCTCAGCCGGGAGAAGCGCCGGAACTCCGGCGTGCTCCTGGTGCTGCCCCTGACGGGGGACGCCCCCGCCATGACACAGGACGTCCGGGAGCTGCTGCGGCTGCGCCGGGAGATCCCGGAGAGCGTCATCGTCCTGGAGGACCGGGGCCTTACGCCGGAGAGCCGGGCCCTGGCGGAGTACTTTTCCCAGCGATACCAGCGCATCGAACTGCGGGAGGCAGCGCCCTCCGGCGGAAGGAGAGACCATGGAGGAACTGACGACAAGGGAAGGCACGGTCCAGAGCGTGATCTTCCAGAATGAGGAGAACGGCTACACGGTCCTCCGTCTCGTGACGGAGGAGGGGGAGCTCATCACGGTGGTGGGCTGCATCCCCTGCGCCGCGCCGGGGGAACACCTGGGCGTCTCCGGCACCTGGGAGACTCACCCCCAGCACGGCGCCCAGCTCCGGGCGGAGGAGGTGGAGCGCCGCCTGCCGGAGGACGCCGAGGAGCTCATCAGCTACTTAGGCTCCGGCATCTGCAAGGGTCTCGGCCCCGCCACCGCCCGGCGTCTCGTGGAGCGCTTCGGGGCGGAGACGGCGGAGGTCATCTCCTCCCAGCCGGAAAAGCTCAGCCTCATCAAGGGCATCACGGCGAGGCGGGCCATGGAGATCTCCGAGAGCTTCCGCCGCCACATGGGCCTCCGCCGCCTGATGGCCTTCCTGGCCCAGTACGGCCTGCCCCCGGTCCTTGCCATCCGGCTGCGGCAGATCTACGGGGACGGGGCACTGGACGCCATCCGCCGGGACCCCTATCTCCTGAGCGCCGACGCCGGGGGCCTGCCCTTCTCCGCGGCGGACGAGATTGCCATGAGTATGGGCTTCTCCGCCCGGAGCCCGGAGCGCCTGCGCTCCGCCCTGCTCTTCGAGCTGAGCCACAACGAGGGCAACGGCCACGTCTTCCTGCCCCGGGGAAAGCTGCTGGCGGCCACCGCCCAGCTCCTGGGGGACGAGGACGGCGTGGAGGAGGCCCTGGACACCCTCATCGACGAGGGGAAGGTCTCCTCCGAGACCGTGGCCAATGTGGAGGCCTGCTACCTCCTCCGCCTCCACGAGGCGGAGGATTACGCCTGCCGGAAGCTCCTGAACCTCCTCTCCGCCACGGCGGATGTCAGTTCCCGGGCCGGACGGACCGTGGACGAGATCGAGCAAAGCCAGGGCATTACATACGCCCCACTTCAAAGGAAGGCCGTGGAGCTGGCGGCGGAGCACGGGGTGCTGATCCTCACCGGCGGCCCCGGCACCGGCAAGACCACCACCGTCCGGGGCATCGTGTCCCTCTTTGAGCGGATGGGCCTTGCCATCGTCCTGGCGGCCCCCACGGGCCGGGCCGCCCAGCGATTGGGGGAGCTCACGGGCCGGGAGGCCCAGACCATCCACCGCCTGCTTGGCATGAGCTGGAACGAGGCCACCCATGAGGTGACCTTCACCAAGGGCGAGAAGGAGCCCCTGGAGGCCGACGCCGTCATTGTGGACGAGATGAGCATGGTGGACCTGCCCCTCTTCGCGGCGCTGCTGCGCTCGCTGCGCCCCGGCACCCGCCTTGTGATGGTGGGGGACGCCGACCAGCTGCCCTCCGTGGGGGCGGGCAACGTCTTCTCCGACCTCATCCGCTCCGGAAAGGTGGAGACGGTCTTTTTGCGGGAGGTCTTCCGCCAGGCGGAGCGCTCCGCCATCATCCGCAACGCCCACGCCGTCAACGCCGGGGAGCCGCCGAGGCTCCAGAACGACCAGGGGGACTTCTACTTCCTCTGCCGCCGGGACGCCCAGCGGGCGGTCTCCACCGTGGTGGAGCTCTGCCAGTCCCGCCTCCCGGAGAAGATGGGCATCCCGGTGGGCGACATCCAGGTCCTGACCCCCACCCGCAAGGGTCCCGCCGGGACGGAGAACCTCAACCGCCTCCTGCAGGATGCCCTGAACCCGGTGAAGCCCGGCCAGCCGGAGATCCGCTGGGGGGAGCGCATCTTCCGCCCCGGCGACCGGGTGATGCAGACCCGGAACGACTACGACATCCTCTGGGAGAAGGAGGACGGCACCGTGGGCAGCGGCGTCTTCAACGGCGACGTGGGCCGCATCCAGGCCATCGACCCGGCGGGGGAGTGGCTGGCCATCCTCTACGAGGACCGGAAGGCCCTCTACTCTCTCGAAATGCTCTCGGAGATCGATCTCGCCTACGCCCAGACGGTCCACAAGGCCCAGGGCAGCGAGTACCCCTGCGTGGTCCTCTGCACCATGCCCTCCGCCCCTGGACTCATGGTCCGGGGTGTGCTCTACACCGCCCTGACGAGAGCCCGGGAGCTTCTCATCCTGGTGGGGGACGACGCCGCCGTCCGGGAGATGGCGGCCAACGACCGCCGTGCCCGGCGCTACTCGGGCCTCCGCTGGCGGCTGGCCCACTCTGGCGAGCCCAACTGAGGAATATCACCGGAAAGGAATCGACCCAATGAAGCGCTACACCCTCCTTACCGCCGACATGGACGGCACCGTTCTGAACACCCGCAAGGAGATCACCCCCTGTACCGCCGGAGCCATCCATCAGGCCCTGGCGGACGGCTGGGAGGTCCTCTTCGCCACCGGCCGCTGCCTGGCCGAGGTCCGGCCCTACCTCACGGACTTCCCGGACATGCACTACCTCCTCTGCCACAGCGGCGCCACCGTCACGGACCTCCGGACGGGGCAGGACCTCTGCTCCCTCCCCATCGACCCGGAGACCGTGGAAAAGGTCCTGGCCGTCACCGCCGATGCCGACGCTGCGGCGGTCTTCTTTCTCGGCAACGAGCTCTACATCGAGGAGCGATTCCGGGGCCGGATGCCCTACTTCGGCTGCCAGTGCTTCGAGGCTCTCTACGAAAAGTGCGCCCACTGGGTGCCGGACCGGGGCGCCCTGCTGGCGGAGCACATCCACGATGTCCGCAAGCTGAACTTCTTCTTCCACGACCACGCCGAGTGGCTCCGCTGCGGGGAAGTTTTCCGAACCATGCCCCTGGAGTACGCCTCCGGCATCCCCAATAACTTTGAGATCACGGCCCCCGGCGTCAGCAAGGGGGAGGGCCTGCGCCTCCTCTGCCGCACCCTGGGCCTGGATATCCGGCAGACCATCGCCTGCGGGGACGAGGGCAACGACGTCTCCATCCTCCGGGCGGCGGGTCTCGGCGTCGCCATGGGCAACGCCACGGCGGAGGCCCTGGCCGCCGCCGACGTCCAGGTGGCGGACTGCGACCACGACGGCGTGGCCCAGGCCATCGAGACCTACCTGGGCCATTCCATCCCCACCGAGAGCGAGGAATGCGCGCAAGATCAGAACACCGCACCCACCGGAGAGGCCGCTGATGCGGAAAACCTGCTTTCCGGCGCCACTCCGACCTCCGGCCGAAAGGAGGCCCGCCCATGAAGACCGTCACCCTCTATACCGACGGCGCCTGCTCCGGCAACCCCGGCCCCGGCGGCTGGGGCGCCATCCTGATGTACGGGGAGCACCGGCGGGAGCTCTCCGGCGGGGAGGCCAATACCACCAACAACCGCATGGAGCTCACCGCCGTCATCCAGGGCCTCCGCCTTCTGAAGGAGCCCTGCGCCGTGGAGCTCTGGAGCGACTCCAAGTACGTCATCGACGCCCTGGACAAGGGCTGGGCCCGGTCCTGGCAGCGGCGGGGCTGGGTGAAGAGCGACAAAAAGCCCGCCCTGAACCCGGACCTCTGGGAGCAGCTCCTGTCTCTCTGCGACACCCACGCCGTCCGCTGCCACTGGGTCAAGGGCCACGCCGAGAACCCCTACAACAACCGCTGCGACGAACTGGCGGTTGCGGAGTCCAGGAAATTCCGCTGACCCGCCCCACCCGGCGTTGCTGCGCACCGCCTGCGCTGCACCCGTAGGGGCGGATGCCCAGGGCTTCGGCAGACCTTCCGTAGGGGCCGACGACCTGACCGACGCCCCAAATTTCGGTACGAAATTTGGTCGGCGGAGGCCATGCCCTAGGTACGGCGGCCCGGACCCCCGTCCATCGTAAAAAGGACGGATTCCCACGGCCAGTGTGCGCACTGGCCTCGGAATGACAGAAAACGGTTGTCATTGCGAGGAGCGCAGCGACGCGGCAATCCGCATCTCCCGTCCCCCGCAGGGCAAGGCTCCCTTGTGCAAAGGGAGCTGTCGGCCAAAGGCCGACTGAGGGATTGTCCGGCGTTGCTGGACACTTTTGGGGTGATCTCTGCCGCGATTCCCACCCGTTCCTCCCGTCTGCGCCGCTACCCAGGGCAATCGCGGCGGCTCTCCGCAACCACCCGTAGGGCACGACGACCCCGGCGTGCCGCCCTCTCGTCCCCCCGCGGGGCGTAGGGGCCGATGCCCATGACTGACGCCCCAAATTTCGGAACGAAATTTGGCTGGCGGAAGCCATGCCTTAGGTACATCGGCCCACTGCTGTGCACTACCTGTGATGCACCCGTAGGGCGGGGTGACCTCACCCCGCCGCGAACGACTCCGCTCCCCCGTAGGGGGCGGGCTCCGTCCCGCCCCGTGCGCCTTGTTCCGCACCGCTCTCCGCTGGTTCCTGAACGCTCCCCGCCCCGCGTAGGGGCGAACCTGCGTGTTCGCCCGTGAACGGGTTCCGTGGAGAGGCGTGTCCGGACCGGTGCCTCCGCCCCCTCCGCCCATTTCTGCTCCCCAATTCACAAACTGTTTACAGGAGAATCATAATTCCGCAAAAATTCCTTGGTAAATTAAGAATCAGCAAAGGGGTCCTCCCAGCCCCGATGCTCCCTCTCTCTCCTAAAATCATACCGAGGAAGGCCCCCTGCCGAAAGGCAGGGGGCCTTCTCCTGTCAGCTGAGGTTGTATCGGGGGCGGCAGGCCCCGGTGACAAGACCGGGTCGGCGCCGCCTGCGCTGCACCGCGCCGCCGTTGGCGTCGCTGCCCGCCCCGGTGTTGCCCTCAAGGGTCACCAGGGTCCCGTCCGGCTCCAGGCGTTCCAGGATGCCGGCGTGCTCCGTCTTGGCGCGGCGGCCGGAGAAGTCGAAGAGCAGGATGTCCCCGGGCCGGTAGCCCTCCGTCACCCACTGGCCCGCCGCCTGATAGCGCCGCCGCAGCTCCGAGCAGCTGGCGGTCTTTGCCAGGGAAAACCCCGCCTCCCGGAAGACCCACCAGACGAAGGTCAGGCACCAGGGGTAGGCGCTGCCCGACACCCTCCGGCCGTAGAAGGCCTCGTTGTACTTCACGGCGTTGCTGCCGGCGGGACTCTCCAGCACCCCCAGCTGCCAGGCGGCGATCTGCAGCACCGCCTCCCGCGTCCTGGGCTGCAGGGCCGTTATGGGCGGGCCTCCTCCACGGCGTCGCTGATCTTCTGGGGCTGGGTCCCGAAGTAGAAGGCGATGACCGTGGTGTAGACCAGCATGAATTCCTGGCTGACGCCGCCCCGCAGGGTCAGCGCGGCAAAGACCGCCGTCAGCGCCAGGGTCACGAGGCTCTTCACGCTGAGGAGCACCGCGAGACGTTTCACTACCTGCTCGTTCATTCCGTTTCCTCCCTTCCGCTTTCCTGGCCGGAGAGCACCTTGCTCACCTTGATGGCCGCCAGCAGCAGCGCCTCCACGCCTCCGGCCCCCAGGGTGCACTGGACCAGGCTGTCCGGCACCGCGCCGAAGCGCCAGAAGGTCAGCACCATCCCCGCGATGAAGACCACGAAAAAGATCCCCAGGGCCAGCAGCACCCGGTCAGAGGTCCTCACCTCCGCTCCAGGGCGCTGAGGCGGCGATTCAGGTCCTTGATCTGCTCCTCCACCACCGGCATCCGCCGGGCGAAGTTGTTGTGCTCCCGCACCTCCCGCGTCAGCTCGTCCAGCTTGGTCTCCGTCACCGCCTGGGAGCGGCTGTTGGCGATCAGCACCCCCAGCAGCGTCACCGCGCCGGAGATCAGCGCCACCACAATGGCATCCATCCCACGCATCCTTTCCCTGCATCGAATTTTTCCTCCTTCCCGGCCCCCAAGGGCCATCTGCCGGGGCAAAGCCCCTATCTCAGGGGAGGCGGCGGCGAAACGTTGCACGGTTCCGTGCAAGGGACGGGGGATATTTTTTGCCGCCGCGTCCCGCCGAACCCAAATCCCCCCTTCCCCCGCCGCCGCTCCTCTGCTATAATCAAGAAAAACACGGCTGACACGGGCAGCGAAAGGGGAAGGCATATGGAAGTTCTGGTCATCGGCGGCGGGGCCGCCGGGATGATGGCGGCGCTCACCGCCCGGCAGGGGGGCCGCGCCGTGACGCTGCTGGAGCGGCAGGCCCGGGTGGGCCGCAAGCTGCTGGCCACCGGCAACGGCCGCTGCAACCTGACGAATCTCCATCTCACGCCCGCCAATTACCACGGCGAGGCCCCGGATTTCGCCGCCTATGCCCTTTCCCGCTTTGATGTTGACACTACCCTGGACTTCTTCCGCGGCCTGGGTCTTCTCACGGTGGCGGAGCCCGGGGGACGGGTCTATCCCCTCTCGGACCAGGCGGGCAGCGTGGTGGATGTCCTGCGTTTCGCCCTGGACGAGGCCGGGGTCGCCACCCGCCCGGGCTTTGAGGTCACGGACCTCCGGAGAACGAAGCGGGGCTTCGCCGTCTCCTCGGCGGAGGAGACCCTGACGGCGGAGAAGGTCATCCTCTGCGCCGGGGGCCTCGCCGGGGGCAAGCTGGGGGGCGGCATGAGCGGCTACCAGCTTTTGGAGTCCCTGGGCCACCGCCGCACGGCCCTCTATCCCGCTCTCGTCCAGGTGAAGACGGACCCCACCTTCGTCCGCTCCCTCAAGGGCGTCCGGGCGGACGCCGCCGTCTCCCTCCGCCGGGGCAAGAGCGTCCTGGCCCAGAGCCAGGGCGAGGTGCAGTTCACGGACTTCGGCGTCAGCGGTCCGGCGGTCTTTGAGGTCTCCCGGGCCGCCGCGGCGGGGAAGGGGGGGCTCACCCTCCACCTGGACCTGCTGCGCTCCCTGAACCTTGGCGAGACCGCCGCCCTCCTGCGCCGCCGCCGGGCCGCCATGCCCCACCTCACCACGGAAAACCTCCTCACCGGCGTCCTCCACAACCGCCTGGGCCGGACCCTGGTCCGCTACGCGGGCTACGACCTCACCACGCCCCTGCCGGAGCTGGCGGAGGCGGACCTCCAGGCCATCGCCGCCGCCGTCCACGACTTCGCCCTGCCGGTCCAGGGCACCCTGGGCTTTGACGGCGCCCAGGTGACGGCGGGGGGCATCCGGACGGCGGAGTTCGATCCCCAGACCCTCCAGAGCCGCCTGGTCCCCGGCCTCTACGCCGCCGGGGAGGTCCTGGACATCGACGGCGACTGCGGCGGCTACAACCTCCAGTGGGCCTGGAGCAGCGGAAACCTCGCCGGCCAGCTCCTGGACTGAAGCCAAAGATAGTCCAGAGAGACGTCGTAGAGGTCAGCCAGTTTGATGAGGGCTTCCACAGGGATATTGATATCGCCCCGCTCGTAGGAGGAGTAGGTGCTCTGGGTCACGCCCAGATATTTGGCCACTTCGACCTGCTTGCGGTCGCTGTCCTCCCGCAGATCTCCGATTCGCTGAAAGTACATCAGATCACCTCCCCCTCAGCATATAACAGCCATGAGCAAAACTTCAAAAGTATAGTAGTTACAATGGATTCCGGCCATGGCAGGAACCGGGAATCACTCATATATTGTAGAAAGCGGAGCCCCTT
>SFLD01000070.1 GCA_004553545.1 Clostridiales bacterium
TACCGGGCTTGCTTTTTATGCGTTTTTTCTCTTTACCGAGTCATCCTCGCTTTTTCTCTCTTCGCCCCTTTTATTTAGGACGTGTTTTGCTCATCTCTACTAAGAGACGCTGGGACGTGGGAAATCTTACAGAATGGGAAAAAATATTTCAAACAAGTCCCGCCCGTGAGGGATGCGGGCCGTCAAGGGCCGCCGGCCCCTGCGGAAGCACCGTGAGGAGACCTCAGCGCCCCGGGACAAATGACAGGAAAGGCGCGCCGCTTTGCGGCGCGCCTTTTGCTTCTTCTCAGGATTCGATGCCCCGGGAATTCAGGTACTTCTTGACCATCAGCGCCACCTTGAAGGTGATGGCGTCGTCGAACTCCCGCAGGTCCAGGCCGGTGATCTTCTTGATCTTCTCCAGCCGGTAGACCAGGGTGTTGCGGTGGACGAAGAGCTTTCTCGCGGTCTCGGAGACGTTGAGGTTGTTCTCAAAGAACTTGTGGATGGTGAAGAGGGTCTCCTTATCCAGCGCGTCGATGGGGTTCTTCTTGAAGACCTCCTGGAGGAACATCTCGCAGAGGGTGGTGGGGAGCTGGTAGATGAGGCGGCCGATGCCGAGGTTTTCATAGTTGATGACGTACTTCTCGGTGTCGAAGACCTTGCCCACCTCAATGGCGATCTGGGCCTCCTTATAGCTCTTGGCCAGATCCCGCAGGTGCATGGCCAGGGTGCCGATGCCCACCACCACGGTGCTCTCGCTGCCCTCCCGCAGGGCTTCCTCAATGGAGGCGGCGATGCGGTTGAGCTCCTTCACGCCGGTGCTCTCCGGCATCTGGCGGATGAGGACCACGTCCCCGTCCCCCACGCTGATGACAAAGTCGTTCTGCCGGTCCGGGAAAAGGGTCTGGATCACGTCCGTGGGGACGGACTCCGTCTTGCGGAGGGAGCGCACCACGAAGACGCCGCGACATACATCCGCCGGGACCCGGAGCTCCTTGGCCCGCATGTAGATGTCGCCCAGCATGATATTGTCCGAGATCACGTCCTTCACGAAGGAGCCGCGGTCATGCTTCTCCTCGTAATAGGCCTTGGCGGCGTTCAGCGCCACGGAGGCCATGGAGCAGACCGTCCGGCTGATCTCATTGTCCCCCAGAGCGAAGGCCGCGTAATCGAACTGGTTGCCCCAGCCGGTGAGCGCCTTGAAGGTCTTCCCCTCCAGGCAGAGCAGCGCGCCGGCGGCATTGTTGATGGGGTTCACGTACTCCGCCCAGCGCTGGCCGATGAGAGTCAGTTCACTGCAGGCCACTACCACGCCCTCGCCGTCCATCACGCCGATGGTGCGGTCGGTGTTCTCCTTCATCTGCAGGACGACGCCTTGAAAAATTCTCCCAGACATAGACTGTCTCCTTCCACGAAATCTCAAGGAACACTTTGTGCAATTTGTCTATGCTGTCATTATATCGGGCTTTCCGCCGGAATGCAAGAGATTTTTTCTTTTTTCCACAAAAAACAAGGAGGTTTTTTGTGGAACATTTGAGTTTTCCCGCTTCACTCCGCTTCCGCCCCCAGGATTTTCCGTTCTTCCGGGGTCAGAAAACGGTATTCCCCGGGCTGCAGGGCCGGGTCCAGGGTCAAATTGCCCATGCGCACCCGGCGGAGATACGTGACGGGTGCGCCCCGGGCTGCCAGCATCCGCTTCACCTGGTGGAACTTCCCCTCCCGGAGCGTCACCAGGGCCTCGCTCTCCTCCCCGGCGGAGAGGATCTCCAGTCCCGCCGGGAGACACTGAAGGCCGTCCCCCAGGGTCATGCCGGCTGCAAAGGCATCGCAGTCCTCCGGCGTCAGGCGGCCCGCTGTCCGGGCATAGTAGACCTTGTCCACGTGGCGCCGGGGGGAGAGGAGGTCGTGGGCGGTCTTGCCGTCATCCGTCAGCAGGAGGAGGCCCTCGGTGTCCTTGTCCAGCCGTCCCACCGGAAAGAGGCCCAGGCGGCGGAACTCCGGGGACAGGAGGTCCAGAACGGTCTCTCCCCGCCCGTCCTCCGTGGCGGAGAGGACCCCGCCGGGCTTGTGCATCATGAGCCAGGTGAACTTCCGGTAACCGATGTCCTCCCCGTCCACGGTGATGGGGGTGGCGGTGGGGTCGTACTTCTCCTCCACACCGGCGGCGGGGCGGCCGTCCACCAGCACCCTGCCCTGCTTCACCAGAAGTTTTGCCTCCCGGCGGCTCCACTTGCCGGTGGAGGCCAGGATCTTGTCCAGCCGCTGCATCTCCATGCCTTGCTCCTTTCCCCCGCGGGGGATGATTTTTTCTGGGGTCATTATCTCATAAATCTGCGGGAATGGGAATAGGAATCCTGCGGGAGGGATGCGAAATGTTTGTTTTGACCACGCGGCTGCGGAAGAAACGGGCCATCCTGGTGGGAGTGCTGGCGATCCTGCTGATCGCCGGGGGACTTTTGTGGCGGGGACTGTCCCGGGAGGCGGAAGCGCCGGAGGAAACGGTGCTGCGGGACAACGAGGACCGGATCGCGTACCTCAAGGAACTGGGCTGGGAGGTGGACGAGGAGCCCGTCGAAAGCATGGAACTGGAACTGCCGGAGGAGCTGACCGGGAGCTACGCCGCCTACAACGAGCTGCAGTTGGCCCAGGGCTTCGACCTGCGGGACTACCTGGGGCAGGGCGTCAGCCGCTGGACCTATCAGGTGCAGAACTATCCGGACCGGCCGGAGGACGTGCAGCTGAACCTTTACCTCTGTGAGGACCGCCCCATCGCCGGGGACATCATCGCCGGCGGCGAGGGGGGCTTCCAAGGCACCCTGCGCTACCCCGGAGAATGAGGCGTGCAGGTCTTTCTGGTGTAAGAGCCGTGAAGGGCTCTCGTCCCCTGAGAACGGGCAAAAAAAGACCTGCCGCGAAGCGGCAGGTCTTTTTTATAGCTTAGAGAAGATTACTCAGCGATGTCGATGACGACGCCGGAACCGACGGTACGGCCACCCTCACGGATAGCGAAACGCAGGCCCTTCTCGATGGCGATGGGGGTGATCAGCTCAACGTTCATGTCGACGTTATCGCCGGGCATGCACATCTCGGTGCCCTCGGGCAGAGTGATGACGCCGGTGACGTCGGTGGTACGGAAGTAGAACTGAGGACGATAGTTG
>SFLD01000010.1 GCA_004553545.1 Clostridiales bacterium
TCAGCCCCAACGCCGGCTGCACCCGCGCCCAGATCGTGGCGCTGATCTGCCGCAGCCAGCAGGGGACTCCCGCGGCGGGCGACCTGCCCTTCACGGATGTTCCCGTCTGGGCGTATGACGCCATCGCCTGGAGCTATCAGCAGGGCATCGTCAAGGGCACCACCGAGACCACCTTCAGCCCCAACGCCCTCTGCACCCGCGGCCAGATCGTCACCTTCCTCTATCGCGCTCTGAGCAAGTAAACCCAGCCTCACCGCGCAGCCAAGGAAACACAAAAAAACCGGGTATCCCATCTCTGGGATACCCGGTTTTTCCGTCGGATCGCCCCGGTTTCGGCCTTTTTCCGGTCTGCGGGGCGGTTCTTCCCCCGGAAAACTGCGCGGGATGGCAGGAAATTCCCACGCCCTCTTGCAATCCCGGGACGTTCGTGCTACAATATGACCGAAAGAACAAAACTGGTCAAAAATGCGGCCGCAGGGGCGGCATTTCCTTTGCCAGACGGTTAGCTGAAACTAACTAACAGCCGGACCGGCAGGAGAGCAAGACCAGTCAAAGAAAGAGGGAGTGCGGATGAGCCGGCAGGCGACAGAATTCCAGAAGAAGGAAATGAGCAAGATGTACCGGGGCAAGGAGATCTTCAAGCCCCTGAATACCGGCTGGGTGGATGAGCATGTGGCCTGCGTCCGGGAGTGGGTGGCCAACATCTTCTTCTACCGCAAGGGCGGCACCACCATCATGATCGACGCCGGGTACAACTACGACCGCCTGGCGGAGAAGATGGGCTGGCTGGGCATCGATCCTGCCGATATCCGCCACATCCTCATCACGCACCAGGATACCGACCACGTGGGCGCGGTGGAGGCCGACAGCCCCGGCCTCTTCCGCTCCGCCCGGCTCTACCTGAGCGAGACGGAGGACCGCTACCTCACGGGCCAGGTCCGCCGGAAAGTCATCTATCACCTCTATAAGCTCCCCCAGGTGACCATCCGCAACGACAAGGTCCTCCTGCACGATGGCCAGATCCTGAACATCGACGGCATCAAGATCGAGTGCCTGCAGGTCCCCGGCCACACCTGGGGCCACATGGTCTATCTTGTGGACGACCGCTATCTCTTCACCGGGGACACCATCTGGTTCGGGGCGGACGGCGGCTACAGCTTCATCTCCGCCCTGGCGGAGGACAACAAGCTGGCGGTGCGGTCCCTGGCGGCGCTGGAGAAGACTCTCCGGGACCGGGACCTCCACCCCATGATCCTCACCGGCCACACCGGCTGGACGGGGGACCGGGACTTCGCCTTTGCCCACCGGGAGAAGCTCTGCTCCCCCTTCGGCAAGCGGGTCCACGATCCCAGCGCACCCTATGACGCCTACGACGAGTCCGACGACACCGAGGAGAAGGCGAAGAGCCGCTTCCTGCCCCCGGTGCGGCAGGACAGAGGAGGGAGAGCATGAAACACATCCATTTTGATCCGGAGCCCGACGGCTTCTACGGCGCCTACTGGCCCTGCCAGGGCGCGGACTGCGCCGTCATCGCCATGCTGGGGGACGACCCGGAGGACCACATGGCCCGCTCCGCCGTGAAGTGGCTGCTGGGGCAGGGAGTCAGCGTCCTCACCATGTCTCCGGCGAAAAAGGATTACAGCCACCACAACTACCCCCTGGAGCGCGTCGAGGCCGCCATCGCCTGGCTCACCGCCCACGGAAACCGGAAGGTGGGCATCGCCGGGGCATCCACCACCGGTACCCTGGCCCTGACGGCGGCGTCGTACTTCCCGGCGCTGACGCTGACCATCGCCATGACCGCCAGCGACTTCGTCTGGCAGGGCTTCGCGCAGGGGGACCGGGACGGCTGCAAGGAGTGGCCCATTCCCGGAGAATCCCTCTTCAGCTACCGGGGCAAGCCCCTGCCCTACATGCCCTTCTGCTACCAGCATCCCCAGTACTGGCAGGTCTTCGTGGCCGAGGGCAAGCGCACCGGGGACAGGATGAACTCCCGCAAGATCTTTGACGACTCCGAGGCTGCCCATCCCCTCCAGGAGGAGGAGATGATCCCCGTGGAGCGCATCCAGGGCAAGCTTCTGCTGGTCGGCGCGGAGGATGATACCCTCTGGGACGCCGCCAGGTACATCCGCCGGATGGAAAAGCGCCTGTCGGAAAAGCCCCACAGCTGCTCCGTGGAGGCGGCAGTCTATGCCCACGGCACCCACTTCGTCTTCCCGGAGGGGATGCTGAAGACCATGCTGCCGGTGGGCTCCGGGCTCTTTGTGAAGTGGGCCTTCCCGGCGGCCAGGAAATACCCCAAGGAATGCCGGGAGACCCGTCTCGACGTCGAGCGGCGGGTGTGCCGCGCCCTGACAGAGTGGAAAGGGGAGAAGTGAGATGCGCTGGAAGGGAAAGCCCATGGGCATGTGGATGCTCTTTCACCGCTCCTTTGAGAGCCATCTGACCACGGTCCTGGGCCTGGATGCGGAGACGGCGAAGGCCGTCCTCCGCCGGGCCAAGCCCCGCTACCGGGCGCTCATCGCCGGATTCCCGGACTTTGAGAAAGGCGACCGCTTCCAGATGAATCTGATGAACGCCGCCATGGTGGCGGCCATCGTCCGGGAACTGCCGGAAAAGCCCACGGTGGAGGCCCTGACGGACTACTACGCCCAGTCCATGATGACGCCCGCCATGCGCTGGTTCTGCCGCCGCAGCGGGCAGAAGACCTTCGCCCCGGAGCACATCGAGGACCTGCGGCGGACGGCGGCCCTCCGGGCGGCGGACCGGAACCCCTACTCCTGGAACATGGAGCTCTACCCCGATCCCGACGGCAGCGGCTACGAGGCCCGCTTCACCAAGTGCGGCATCTGCGAGCTGATGCGCCGGGAGGGCCTCTATGACCTGACCCCCGCCCTCTGCCACCTGGATTACACCATGACGGAGGCCGGAGAGACGGCGGATTTCGTCCGGCAGTACACCCTGGCCTCCGGCGGCCCCTACTGCGACTGCGGCTACCGGAAGAAAACGAGCTGAGACAGCGTCCGTCCAAACGGCTGGATCCTGCCCGGGAAGATCCCCGGGCGGGATCTTTTTCATGTTCCAGCGCAGAAAAACGCCTCCGGCGCAGAAAATTTTTCCCGCCGGGGGATTGACAGCGGCGGCGGAACGTGCTATAACTATACCAACCTACAGGACAGGTAGTTAAAAGGGAAAGGGGATGGCACCTATGAGCGCCAGACTTCCCGGAAGGACGTTCCGATGTTGAGGCGGCACCGCTGAAACTTGAAAAAGAACAATATTTTAACAATAAATTATAATATATTGATGAAAAGGAGCGTTTACTGATGTCTCAGATCTATACTTCCGCCGACCAGCTCATCGGCCATACCCCCCTGCTGGAGCTGACCCACATCGAAAAGGCCCACGGCCTGAAAGCCAGGATCGTCGCCAAGCTGGAGTACTTCAACCCCGCCGGCTCCGTCAAGGACCGCATCGCCCGGGCCATGATCGACGACGCCGAGGCCAAGGGCATCCTGAAGCCCGGCTCCGTCATCATCGAGCCCACCTCCGGCAACACCGGCATCGGCCTTGCCTCCGTGGCCGCCGCCCGGGGCTACCGCATCATCATCGTCATGCCCGAGACCATGAGCGTGGAGCGCCGCCAGCTGATGAAGGCCTACGGCGCGGAGCTGGTCCTCACCGAGGGGGCCAAGGGCATGAAGGGTGCCATCGCCAAGGCCGACGAGCTGGCGAAGGAGATCCCCAATAGCTTCGTCCCCGGCCAGTTCGTCAACGCCGCCAACCCCAAGGCCCACTTTGAGAGCACCGGCCCCGAGATCTGGCAGGATACCGACGGCAAGGTGGACATCTTTGTGGCCGGCGTCGGCACCGGCGGCACTGTTACCGGCGTGGGCCAGTACCTGAAGAGCCAGAATCCCGCCGTGAAGGTGGTGGCCGTGGAGCCCGCCGCCTCCCCCGTCCTCAGCAAGGGCGTCTCCGGCTCCCACAAGATCCAGGGCATCGGCGCGGGCTTTGTCCCCGACGTGCTGGACACCAAGGTCTATGACGAGATCATCCCCGTGGAGAATGACGACGCCTTCACCGCCGGGCGGGAGATCGGCCGCCGGGAGGGCGTTCTCGTGGGCATCAGCTCCGGCGCCGCCATCTGGGCCGCCATCGAGCTGGCCAAGCGCCCGGAGAACGAGGGCAAGACCATCGTGGCCCTGCTGCCGGACACCGGCGACCGCTACCTCTCTACCCCCCTCTTTGCAGAGTAACGATACGATCCATGGTACCCAGGGGAAGCCCCGGCGGCGCGGCCGCCGGGGTTTTCCCTGTCAGGAGGAAATATGCCGGAAATGAAGGAAACCAAAGTCCTGCTGGCCATGAGCGGCGGCGTGGACTCCAGCGCGGCGGGGAAGCTGCTGCGGGACGCGGGCTACGACTGCGTGGGCTGCACCATGAAGCTCTATGAGAACGAGGATGCGGGCCTCTCCCGCAGCCGGACCTGCTGCAGCCTGGAGGATGTGGAGGATGCCCGCTCCGCCGCCTTTCGCCTGGGCATCCCGTACTATGTCTTCAACTTCACGGATGCGTTCCGGGAGAAGGTCATCGGGAAGTTCACGGCCAGCTACTGCCAGGGCCTCACCCCCAACCCCTGCATCGACTGCAACCGCTACCTGAAGTTCGGGGCCCTCTTCCAGCGGGCGGAGCTCCTGGGCTGCCGCTATGTGGCCACCGGGCACTATGCCCGCATCGACTGCCGGGACGGGAGATACCACCTCCGCAAGGCGCGGGACGAGAGCAAGGACCAGAGCTATGTCCTCTACATGCTCTCCCAGGACCAGCTGGCCCGGACCCTCTTCCCTCTGGGGGAGCTCCGGAAGGAGGCCGTCCGGGACCTGGCGGAGGAAGCGGGCCTCGGCAACGCCCGCAAGCCGGACAGCCAGGACATCTGCTTCGTCCCGGACGGGGACTATGCCCGGGTCATCGAGCACCAGACCGGGAAGGCGGCGGAGCCAGGGGATTTCGTCAGCCCGGAGGGGACTGTCCTGGGGCGGCATCAGGGGCTCATCCGCTACACCGTGGGCCAGCACCGGGGACTGGGCCTCTCCCTGCCGGAGCGGCGCTATGTCTGCCGCCTCTGCCCGGAGAGCAACACCGTGGTCCTGGGGCCGGAGGAGGCCCTCTACCGCCGGGAGGCCCTGGCGGGGGACTTCCACTGGATCGCCGGGGAGCCTCCGGCGGGACCCATCCGCTGCCGGGTGAAGCTCCGCTACCGCCAGCGGGAGCAGGATGCTGAGGCCGTTCCCCTGGATGGCGGCGCCGTCCGCCTCCGCTTTGATGAGCCCCAGCGGGCCGTGACCCCCGGCCAGGCAGCGGTCCTCTACGACGGGGACGAGGTCCTGGGCGGCGGCACCCTCCTGCGGTAGGACTGAAAACAGCAAGCCCCGGCGCATCCGCGCCGGGGCTTGCCTATGCTTGCTTCAGATCACGTAGTTGTCCCCCTGGGGGGTGTTCAGGAGGTCTGCCAGGGTGATGCCCCGGAAGTAGTTCTCCGTCAGCTTCTGGTAGCCCTCCCACACCGGCAGGGTGCGGCACTCCGCCGCCCGGGGGCAGGGGGGTGCGCCGGGGCTCAGGCAGGAGACCGGGGCCATGTCCCCCTCCGCCAGCCGGAGTATCCTTCAGTGAGATCTCCTGCCGGGCGGCCACCTCCTTCATGGGGATGTAGCTGCCGGTGTGATGCTCCGCCAGGTCCAGCAGGATGCGGATGGCATAGCGTCCCTTGGTCGAGATCATGGGTCGTCCTTCCTTTCCGCCGGATGGTTCCGGCGCGGGCTCTGCCCGTTTGCCCCATTATACCACCAGCTTGGTAGGAAAAGCAAGCCCCTGTCGAAGGGCGCCGGGACTTGACAGGGGCGGGGAAAAGGGGTATCCTCAGGATGGAACGCCGGAAGGCGTTGAATGTTTGCTCGCGGGTTAGTAATTGCTAACTATGAAAGGAGCCCATTATGCCTGAGACTGCCCTCTGCCCCTGCCCCGTCCGCGTCCCCTGGGAGGGCGGGGCGGTCCTCCGGCAGCGCCTGCCCTGCCGGGGCGGGGAGCTGCTGCTGACCCGCTACCCCCTCTTTCCGGGCATCTCCCTGACCTACCGGGATGTCCACGCCGCCGCCTGGGAGGCGGCAGGGGAGGCGGGCTGCCTCACCATCCACCACTGCCGGGAGGGCCGGATGGAGTACCGCGTGGATGGCCGCGCCTACTGCCTGGCGGCGGGGGACATGGCGGTGCTGACCCACTGGGAGGGGGAGACCTGCTTCCCCACCGGCCATTACCACGGCGTCACCGTGACCCTGGACCCCGCCCGGGCGCCGGACTGCCTCTCCTGCTTCCTGGAGGATGTGGACGTCCGCCCCCAGGCCCTGATGGACCGCTACTGCCGGGAGGGCGGGTGCTTCGTGGCCCGGTCCTCCCCCCGGGTGGAGCACATCTTCTCCGAGCTCTACACCGTGCCGGAGGGCATCCGCCGGGGCTACCTCTCCGTGAAGCTCCTGGAGCTGCTGCTGGCCCTCAGCGTCTGGGAGGGGGAGCCCCGCCCCGGCGGCACACCGGCCCAGACGCGCCTTGTGGGGGAGGCGGAGGCCCTGCTGCAGGAGCGTCCGGAGGAGCACTGGACCCTGGCCCGGCTCTCCCAGCGGCTGGGGGCATCGCCGTCCCTGCTGCAGGGCAGCTTCCGGGCGGTGTACGGCATGTCCCCCGGGGCCTTCCTCCGGGCCCGGCGGATGCGCTATGCCGCGGAGCTGCTGCGCCGGAGCGACGAGAGCGTACTTGCCATCGCCGGGCAGCTGGGCTATGACAACGCCAGCAAGTTCGCCCGGGCCTTCCGCCAGGTGATGGGCGTGAGCCCCAGCGACTACCGCAGAGGCCCCGACAGCTGCGCTCCCGGGAGCGTCCATTCGGGCGGAGATCCGCTGAGAACGGAGCGGAAGGAAAGGGGAGAGGGGCGTAGAATGGCTCCATCAGCGAAAGACCTGTCCCAAATGGTTAGCGGAAGCTAACCCAAGAGGACGGAGAAGCCAATATTCAGAAAGGACGTATTTCAGAATGAAGAAGACTGCTGTGATCTATTGGAGCGGCACCGGCAACACCGAGGCCATGGCCAACGCCGTGCTGGAGGGCATGAAGAGCGCCGGGGCGGAGGCCGACCTCCTGACTCCCGACCAGGTGGACCCCGCCGCCGTCAGCGGCTATGCCGCCATCGCCTTCGGCTGCCCTGCCATGGGCGACGAGACCCTGGAGGAGATGGACTTTGAGCCCATGTTCTCCACCTGCAAGGGCCGTCTCGCGGGCAAGAGCGTGGGGCTCTTCGGCTCCTACGGCTGGGGCAGCGGCGACTGGATGCGCACCTGGGAGAAGGACTGCGACGAGTCCAACATCGGCCTGGCCGTGCCCAGCGTCATCTGCTGCGAGGCGCCGGACGAGACCGCGCTGGAAGCCTGCCGCGCCATGGGCAAGGCCTTGGCTCAGTGAGAGAGGGAAGGGGGGACGGAGGTCCCCCCTTTTTTCGTCCTGGCCCGGCAGGAGGGACGGGATCTTGGCCGGAGATGGCGCTTTTCGGCTTGAAAGCCGAAAAAAACCGGCGCTGTCCCGCCATTTTGTACAGATTTGCGGTTGACATTTTTCCCCGCGGCTCCTATACTTGGGACAAGAACCCGAAAGAAACGGAGAGCCACCATGAAGAGCATGTTCTATTTTGCATCCTTTTACTTTACTATGCCCGCATAGTAAGGCTAATTTGTGATGCAGAAAAGGCTCGCCTCAGAGTGGATTTCATGCGGCACAGGTTAGACCTGTGCCGCATTTTTCATCTTAACGGAAAGACGGAGGGAACAGAAAATGATCGTGGTACTGAAAAGCGGCGTGGAACAGGAAAAGCAGGCCCAGCTCATCGACTGGCTGTCGGAGCAGGGGCTGCAGGTGCACATCTCCCAGGGCGAGTACCAGACGGTGCTGGGCCTCGTGGGGGACACCACGAGAGTGGACATGGACCTCATCGGGAGCCTGGGCATCGTGGACTCCGTGAAGCGGGTGACGGAGCCCTTCAAGTGCTGCAACCGGAAGTTCCACCCCGAGGACACCGTGGTGCAGGTGGGGAATGTCAGGATCGGCGGCGGCCACTTCTGCATGATGGCGGGCCCCTGCTCCGTGGAGTCTGAGGAGCAGATCGTGGCCGTGGCCAAGGCCGTGAAGGCCTCCGGGGCGGACATGCTCCGGGGCGGCGCCTTCAAGCCCCGGACCTCCCCCTATGACTTCGCGGGCCTCAAGGCCGAGGGCCTGGAGCTTTTGAAGATCGCCCGGCAGGAGACCGGCCTTCCCATCGTGACGGAGATCATGAGCATCGTGGATCTGCACCTCTTCGAGGATGTGGACGTGCTGCAGGTGGGCGCCCGGAACATGCAGAACTTCGACCTCCTCCGGGAGCTGGGCAAGACCAGAAAGCCCATCCTCCTGAAGCGGGGCCTTGCCAACACCCTCAAGGAGCTCCTGATGAGCGCCGAGTACATCATGGCCAGCGGCAACGAGCAGGTCATCCTCTGCGAGCGGGGCATCCGCACCTTTGACGACTACACCCGCAACACCCTGGACCTTGCCGCCGTGCCCATGCTCCACGAGCTCACCCACCTGCCCGTCATCGTGGACCCCAGCCACGCCACCGGCATCAACCGCCTGGTCTCCCCCATGGCCCTGGCCGCCGCCGCCTGCGGGGCCGACGGCCTCATCATCGAGGTCCACAACGACCCCATCCACGCCCTCTGCGACGGGGCGCAGTCCCTGCGGCCGGAGCAGTTTGACGCCCTGGCCAGGAAGGTCCGCACCGTCCGGGAGGTGGCGCTGGCATGACCGTCGGCATCGTGGGCCTGGGCCTCATCGGCGGGTCCCTCGCCAAGGCCTATCAGGCGGCCGGGGAGACCGTCCTTGCCCAGGATACCGACCGCAGCGTCCTGGACTTCGCCATGCTGAGCGGCACCGTCTCCGCCCCCCTGACGGCGGAGGCCCTGCCGGACTGCGACCTCATTCTTCTCGTCATCTGCCCGGAGGCGGCGATCCGCTGGTTCCGGGCCAATGCCCCCCGCATCGGCTCCCGCCCGGTGGTCATCGACTGCTGCGGCACCAAGCGGACGGTCTGCGCCGCCTGCTTCCCCCTGGCGGCGGAGCAGGGCGTCACCTTCCTGGGGGGACACCCCATGGCGGGGAACCACAACTCCGGCTTCAAGTATGCCCGCGCCAACCTCTTCCACGGGGCGCCCATGGTGCTGGTCCCGGCGGACCGGGACGACATCCGCCTCCTGGACCGGGCCAGGGAGCTGCTGGCCCCGGCGGGCTTCGGCCGCTTCTCCGTCACCACGGCGGCGGAGCACGACGAGGTCATCGCCTTCACCTCCCAGATGGCCCACATCGCCTCCAATGCCTACATTAAGAGCCCCACCGCCGGGAGCCACAAGGGCTTCTCTGCCGGGAGCTACAAGGATATGACGCGGGTGGCCTGGCTGGCTCCGGAGATGTGGGCGGAGCTCTTCCTGGAGAACCGGGATTTCCTCCTCCGGGAGCTGGACGGCTATCTGGAAAACCTGAAGGCCTACCGGGACGCCATGGCGGCGGGGGACTATGACGCCCTGGTGCGGCTCCTGGACGAGGGCCGCCGCCGCAAGGAGGAGGTGGACGGCCGATGACACGCATCCGCGTCACCGCCTCCCGGAGCTACGACGTTCTGATTCAGCCGGGCCTCCTGGACCGGGCCGGGGAAGAGCTCCGGGCGGTCCTCCCCGGCGCCCGGACCGCCGCCGTCGCGGCGGATGAGACCGTCTCCGCCCTCTATGGGGCGCGCCTTGCGGCGTCGCTGGAGGCGGCGGGCTTCCGCACAGTCTCCTTCTCCTTCCCGGCGGGGGAGGGGTCCAAAAACCTCACGACCTACGCCGCGCTCCTGGACTTTCTGGGCCGGAACGGCCTCGGCCGGAGCGATGCTCTGGTTGCCCTGGGGGGCGGCGTCACCGGGGATCTCGCGGGCTTCGCCGCCGCCACCTATCAGCGGGGCATGGCCTTCTGCCAGGTGCCTGCCAGCCTCCTGGCGGCGGTGGATTCCTCCGTGGGCGGCAAGACCGGCATCGACCTTCCCACGGGGAAAAACCAGGCGGGCTGCTTCTACCAGCCCTCCCTGGTGCTCTGCGACCCGGCGCTGCTCTCGTCCCTTCCGGAGCGGGAGTACCGGGGCGGCTGCGCCGAGGTCATCAAGTACGGCGTGCTCTTTGACGAGGCTTTCTTCGCCTCTCTGGAGGAAACGCCGGTCAGGGACCAGCTGGCAGCCGTCATCGCCCGCTGCGTGGCCCTGAAGCGGGACACCGTGGCGGCGGACGAGTTCGACCGGGGCTGCCGGGCCCTTCTGAACCTGGGCCACACCCTGGGCCACGCCGTGGAGAAGGTCAGCGCCTACGCCGTCTCCCACGGGGAGGCCGTGGCCATCGGCATGGCGGTTCTTGCCCGGGCGGCGGAGAAGCGGGGCATCGCCGGGGCCGGCACCGCCCGGCGGATCGAAGCCCTTTTGACCCGGTACGGCCTGCCCACGGCCACGGACCTCCCCCGGGAGGCCCTGGCGGCGGCGGCCCTGCGGGATAAGAAGAACCACGGCGGGCGGCTGGACCTCATCCTGCCGGAGAGCGTTGGCCGCTGCCGCATCCAGCCCATCCCCCCGGAGGAATTCGGGGATTGGCTCACGGACGGAGGGGTAGTATGAACGTCACCATTCAGCCGGGACCCCGGCAGGGCCGGGTCCGCATCCCAGCCTCCAAATCCCAGGCCCACCGGCTCCTGATCTGCGCGGCGCTGGGGGAGGGGGAGACCGAGCTCCTCTGCGGCGGCCTCTCCGCCGACATCCGGGCCACCATAGACTGCCTCAAGGCCCTGGGGGCCGGCATCCGGCAGGAGGGGGAGCGGCTCTGGGTGAAGCCCATCCGGACGGCGCCCCGGAGCTGCCAGCTCCCCTGCGGGGAGAGCGGCTCCACCCTGCGCTTCCTTCTGCCCCAGGCCGGGGCGCTGGGGACGGAGGCCGTTTTCCACCGTCAGGGGCGGCTGCCCCAGCGGCCCCTCCGGCCCCTGGATGAGGAGCTCCGCTCCCACGGCATGGGGCTCTGGGAGGAGGGCGAGGCCCTGTACGCCACGGGCCGCCTCCGCTCCGGGGACTATACCCTGCCGGGGAACGTCTCCTCCCAGTTCATCTCGGGCCTTCTCATGGCCCTGCCCCGCCTGCCGGGGGACAGCCGCCTCACCGTCACCGGGACCCTGGAATCCGCCGGCTACGTCGCCATGACGGAGGACGCCCTGGCGGAGAGCGGCATCCGCTGGCAGCGGACGGGCCAGGTCTGGTCCATCCCCGGCGGCCAGCGCTTCCACCTGCCCCGGCTCTGCCGGGTGGAGGGGGACTGGTCCAACGCCGCCTTCTTCCTCTGCGCCGGGGCCGTCTCCTGGCGGGGCATCACGGTGGAGGGCCTGTCCCTCCGCTCCTCCCAGGGGGACCAGGCGGTGCTCCGCCTGCTGCGCCGCTTCGGCGCGGAGGTCACGGAGCGGGAGGGGGCCGTCACCGTCCGGAACGGGATGCTCCGGGGCATCACGGTGGATGCCGGTCCCATCCCGGACCTGATCCCCGCCCTCAGCGTGGTGGCGGCCGCCGCCGTGGGGGACACCCGCATCGAGAACGCCCGCCGCCTCCGGGACAAGGAGTCCGACCGGCTGGAGGGCACCGCCGCCCTGATCCGGGACCTGGGCGGCAGCGCCCGGGTGGAGGGGGATACCCTTCTCATCCGCGGACGGGGCGGCCTCCGGGGCGGCAATGCCTCCGTCCTGGGGGATCACCGCCTGGCCATGGCCGCGGCCATCGCCGCCTGCATCTGCCGGGAGAGCGTCACCGTGGACGACAGCCGCTGCGTGGAGAAGTCCTACCCTGGATTCTGGGAGGACCTCCGCCAGCTGAAAGGAGAGAAGCTATGAGCAGCAGCTACGGCGAGAACCTGCGCATCCACATCTTCGGGGAGTCCCACGGCCCCGCCGTGGGCGTCACCGTGGAGGGCATCCCCGCCGGGGAGCGGGTGGACCTGGAGGAGCTCCAGCGCTTCCTGGACCGCCGGGCTCCGGGCCGCAGCGCCTGGTCCACACTCCGGAAGGAAGCCGATGTCCCGGAATTCCTCTCCGGATTGCGGGAGGGGAGGACCTGCGGCACGCCCCTCACCGCCATCCTGAAAAGCGCCAACACCCGCTCCGGGGACTATGACGCCCTGAGGGACGTCCCCCGCCCCGGCCACGCCGACTACACCGCCTGGGTGAAGTACGGCGAGAGCCGGGACAGCCGGGGCGGCGGACACTTCTCCGGCCGCCTGACGGCCCCCCTCTGCGTCGCGGGCGGCATCTGCCTGCAGCTGCTGGCCCGGGAGGGCATCACCGTCCTCAGCCGCATCGCCGCCATCGGCGGCATCCGGGATGAGGGGGAACTCACCGCCTCCACGGCGGAGAAAGCCTTCCCCACCGTCAGCGACTCGGCGGGGGAGGCCATGCGCGCCGCCATCGCGGCGGCCCGGGCGGAGGGGGATTCCCTCGGCGGCGTCATCGAGTGCGCCGTCCTGGGTCTGCCGGCGGGGCTGGGTGACCCCATGTTCGACGGGATGGAGAACCGCATCGCCGCCGCCGTCTTCGGCGTCCCGGCGGTGAAGGGCATCGAGTTCGGCGCGGGCTTTGCTGCGGCCGGGCTCCGGGGCAGCGAGAATAATGATGCCTTTTCCGTAGAAAACGGGCGAATTATTACGGACAGTAATCACTGCGGCGGCATCCTGGGCGGCATCACCGACGGCATGCCCCTGACCTTCCGGGCGGCGGTGAAGCCTACCCCCTCCCTCGCAAGACCCCAGCAGAGCGTGGATCTCAAGACCGGGGAGATCGTTCCCCTCACTGTGACGGGGCGGCACGACCCCTGCATCGTGCCCAGGGCGGTGCCCTGCCTGGAAGCGGCCGCGGCCATCGCGGTCTATGACGCGCTGTTGGCGCGGAGAAAGGAGCAAGCATGGAACTGAAGGATTACCGGGAAAAAATGGACGCCATTGACGACCAGCTCCTCCCCCTCTTCCTCCAGCGGATGGAGGTGGCGGCGGAGATCGCCGCCTGGAAGAAGGCCAACGGCATCCCGGTGCTGGACGCCGGGCGGGAGCGGGCCAAGCTCCGGGAGCTGGAGGAGAAGACCCCCGAGGCGCTCCGGGACTACACGGACTCCCTCTACCAGACCATCTTCGAGCTGAGCCGCAGCAGCCAGACCCGGCTCCTGGGCGTCACCAGCCCCCTGACGGAGGCCATCGAAAAGGCGCTGACGGACACCCCCCAGCTCTTCCCGGAGAGCGCCAGCGTCGCCTGCCAGGGGGTGGAGGGGGCCTACTCCCAGCTGGCCTGCGACCGGCTCTTCCGCCGTCCCAACGTCTTCTACTTCGCCAGCTTCGAGGCCGTCTTCACCGCCATTGAGAAGGGCCTCTGCCGCTTCGGCGTCATCCCCCTGGAGAACAGCACCGCCGGCTCCGTCAACGCCGTCTACGACCTCATGCAAAAGCACGACTTCCGCATCGTCCGCTCCGTCCGGCTGAAGGTGGACCACAACCTCCTGGCAAAGCCGGGGACGAAGCTCGCGGACATCCGGGAGATCTACTCCCACGAGCAGGCCATCAGCCAGTGCGGGGCCTTCCTGGCCCAGCACCCGGAGATCACCGTCATCCGCTGCGAGAATACCGCCGCTGCGGCCAAGCGCGTGGCGGAGAGCGATCACCCCGGCGCGGCGGCCCTGGCCTCCCGCTCCTGCGCGGAGCACTACGGCCTCACCTGCCTTGCCGACGCCGTCCAGGACCAGGGCAGCAACTTCACCCGCTTCATCTGCATTGCGAAGAAGCTGGAGATCTATCCCGGCGCGGACCGCACCAGCCTCATGATGACCCTGCCCCACCGCCCCGGCTCCCTCTATCAGGTCCTCTCCCGCTTCTACGCTCTCGGCATCAATCTCAACAAGCTGGAGAGCCGCCCCATGCCGGAGCGGAACTTCGAGTTCATGTTCTACTTCGACCTGGAGACCCCGGTCTATGCCCCCCGCTTCCGCCAGCTGATGGGAGAGCTCCCCGCCCTCTGCGAGGAGTTCTCGTACCTCGGCAGCTACAGCGAGGTGGTCTGAATGAAGCGCTGCGGACTGCTGGGGGAGAAACTGGGCCACAGCTATTCCCCCGCCATCCACGCCCAGCTGGGCGACTATGCCTACCGCCTCTATGAGTGCCCCCGGGAGAAGCTGGGGGCCTTCCTGAAGACCGGGGATTTTGACGGCCTCAACGTCACCATCCCCTACAAGAAAGCCGTCATCCCCTACTGCGCGGAGCTCTCCCCCATGGCGGCGGCCATCGGCAGCGTGAATACCCTGCTCCGCCGCCCGGACGGCACGCTGTATGGCGACAATACCGACGCCTTCGGCTTTGAGAGCCTTCTCCGCCACGCGGGCCTGGACCCCAAGGGGAAGAAGTGCCTGGTGCTGGGCAGCGGCGGGGCCAGCGTCACCGTCCAGGCGGTGCTGCGGCACCTGGGGGCGGGCAGCGTCACCGTCATCTCCCGCTCCGGGGAGGACAACTACCATAACCTCGCCCGCCATCAGGACGCGGAGCTCCTCGTCAACGCCACCCCCGTGGGCATGTACCCCGGCAACGGCCTTGCGGCGGTGGACCTCACCGCCTTCCCCGCCTGCCGGGGCGTGGCGGACCTCATCTATAACCCCGCCCGGACGGCGCTCCTCCTGCAGGCGGAGCGCCTGGGCATCCCCTGCGCCGGGGGGCTCTGGATGCTGGTGGCCCAGGCCCAGCGGGCCGCGGAACTCTTCACCGGCACGGACATCCCGGAGAGCGTGATCCCCAGGATCACCGCCTCCCTCCGCCGGGAGATGGAGAACCTCGTCCTCATCGGCATGCCCGGCAGCGGCAAGACCACCATCGCCATGGCCCTGGCGGAGAGGCTGGGCCGCCCCGTCCTGGATGTGGACGCCGCCGTGGTGGAGAGGGCCGGCTGCTCCATCCCCACGGTCTTCGAGCGGGAGGGGGAGGGCGGCTTCCGCCGCCGGGAGACGGCGGCCATCGCGGATCTCGGCAAGCGCAGCGGCGTCGTCATCGCCACCGGCGGCGGCAGCATCCTGCGGCCGGAGAACTATGACCTCCTCCACCAGAACGGCACCCTCTTCTGGCTGCAGCGGGACTGGCGCAAGCTCCCCACCGACGGCCGCCCCATCTCCCAGAGCCGGGACCTCTCGGAGCTCCTGCGGGAGCGGACCCCCGCCTACACCCGCTTTGCAGACCACATCATCGACAACAACGGCACGGTGGAGGAGACCCTCCGCCAGATCCTGGAGGTGCTGCCATGAAACTTCTCATCATCAACGGCCCCAACCTGAACCTCCTGGGCCTGCGGGAGCCCGGCATCTACGGCAAGGGCACCCTCTCCGACCTGGAGGACTTCCTCCGGAAAGTGGGGGAGGAAGAGGGCGTGGAGCTCTCCTTCTTCCAGTCCAACCACGAGGGGGCCATCGTGGACGCCATCCAGGCCGCCTACGGCGCCATGGACGGCATCGTCATCAACCCCGCCGCCTACACCCACACCTCCATCGCCATCCTGGATGCCCTGAAGGCCGTGTCCCTCCCGGCGGTGGAGGTCCACATCTCCCAGGTGAGTGAGCGGGAGCCCTTCCGCCAGGTCTCCTACGCCGGGATGGCCTGCCTCAAGACCTACATGGGCCTTGGGTTTGAGGGCTACCGCCAGGCCATCCTCTGCCTCAAGGACCACCTCGCCGGAAAGGGGGCAGAAGCATGATCTCAGAAACTGCCCTGCGCTGGGGCGGAGGCGGCTCCATCATCCGGGAGCTCAGCGCCTACGGCGCCCAGCGGGCCAGGGAGGTGGGGCCGGAGAACGTCTTTGACTTCGCCATCGGCTCCCCCAGCGCCGATCCCCCGCCCACCCTCCACGCCGCCGTGCGCCGCCTGATGGATTTCGTCCCCCCGGCGGAGCTCCACACCTATGTCCCCGCCCCCGGCATCCCCGCCGTCCGGGCGAAGATCGCGGACTACCTGAACCGCAGCTTCTCCATGGCCTACCGGCCGGAGGACATCTGCCTCACGGACGGAGCCTCCTCCGCCCTGGCGCTCCTCTGCCGGGTCCTGCTTGCCCCGGGGGAGGAGGTCATCATCCCCACCCCCGCCTTCCCGGAGTACTGGGTCTATGTGGAGGCCATGGGGGCGACGGTGAAGGCCGTTCCGTGCCTGGCGGAGAGCTTCCAGCTGGACCTTGCCGCCCTGGAGGCGGCGGTGACGGAGCGGACCGCCCTCGTCATCCTGAACTCCCCCAATAACCCCAGCGGCGCGGTCTACCCCCGGGAGGACCTGGAGCAGCTCACCGCCATGCTCTCCCGCCGGGAGCGGGAGCTGGGCCGGCCCATCTACCTCCTGGCGGACGAGCCCTACCGGGAGCTGGTCTACGGCGGGACGGAGGTCCCCTTCCTGCCGGGGATGTATCCCGATGCCATCTACTGCTACTCCTTCAGCAAGTCCCTCTCCATCCCCGGCGAGCGGGTGGGCTTTCTGGCCCTCCACCCGGAGGCGGCGGAGCGCGACCGGCTCTTTGACGCCATCCAGGGGGCCATGCGCATCACGGGCTACCTCTGCGTCTCGCCCCTTTTCCAGCTGGCGGCGGCGGAGTGCCTGGGCACCACGGCGGATGTCTCCGTCTATGAGCGGAACCGGGACCTCATCTGTGACGGCCTCCGGCGGCTGGGCTACCAATTCCCGGAGCCCCAGGGGGCCTTCTACCTCCTGCTGAAGGCCCCGGAGGGGGACGGACGGGCCTTCTCCCGCCGCTGCATGGCGGAGGATGTGCTGGTGGTCCCCGGGGAGGAGTTCTTCTGCCCCGGCTACGTCCGCCTTGCCTACTGCGTGCCGGAGGAACGCCTGCGCCGCGCTTTGCCGGCCTTTCGGAAGATCGCGGAGAGCTATGGCATCCTGCCCTGAGACCGTGGGAAAGCCCCGGGACCGCGCGGTCCCGGGGCTTTCCCTTGCCTGATGGGCGGGTTTCATGCTATTCTGAGGAAAACGGCCGAAAAATTTCCGCGTTTCCTGTAACGAAGGGCGGTTTTGCGGAACCAACGGACAGAAACGGAAGAGAGGGGAGGGACGGCGCATGGCCCATCGGGGCGAGGACCTATACGAACAGCACGCCCAGGGCGTCTACCGCTACCTCTTCTCCCTGGGGGCGGACGCCGACACGGCGGAGGACCTGACCCAGGAGACCTTCTGCCAGGCATTGAAGAGCCTGGATACCTTCCGGGGGGACTGCAGCCCGCAGACCTGGCTCTGCGCCATCGCCAAGCGGCTCTGGTACAAGGAGCTGGAGCGGCGGAAGCGATTCGCCCCCCTGACGGAGGACGCACCGGCTCCGGACTGCCCCATCCGGGAGACGGAGGAGCGGGAGCAGCGGCTGGCCCTCTACCGGGCCATGCAGCGCCTGGACGCCGACACCCGGGAGGTCATGCACCTGCGGCTCTCCGGCGACTTCTCCTTCCGGGAGATCGGGGAGATCCTGGGCCGCAGCGAGGTCTGGGCCCGGGTGCGCTTCTACCGGGGCAAGGGAGAACTCACAAAACTGCTGGGAGGTGACGGAGATGGATGAGAGAAAACTGGATTGCTGCGTGGTGCGGGACCTGCTGCCCAGCTACCTGGAGGACCTGACGGAGGCGGAGACCACCCGGGAGGTGGAGGCGCACCTGGAGAGCTGCGGGGACTGCCGGAGCCTCGCGGAAAATATGCGCCGGGACCTCCCGGTGGAGAAGGCCCCCAAGCGGGCGCTGAAGTTCCTGAAAAAGGTGAAGAGGACCCGGCTGCTGGCCGCCGCCCTCTCGGCCCTGCTGGCCCTCCTGGCCATGGGCTGGCTCTATGAGCAGGAGTTCCACTACCCCAACACGGAAGCGGGGCGCCTCGCCGCCGTCTGCGACTACATCCCCTCGGAAGGCTATGACGCCAATGTGGCGGCGGGCACCGAGATGCGGGTGATCGCCTGGACGGAAAAGGATGACCGGCTCCTCATCGCCTTCCGGGCGGAGAACGAGGAGCACGTCCGGGGCATTCTGTACCTGGCCCGGGGCATCAATGGAAAGTACCAGATCCGCTCCGCCAGCTACGGCCCGGACCAGTATACCGGCGGGGTCTGGGGCCTGAGCTTCTCGTCCCGGGATAAGGAAAAGGACCCGGACTGGGATCTCTTCCTCCTCGTCGGGGACAACTGCCGGGACATCTACACGGCGGAGCTGACCTTCCAGGGCACGGATTTCGAGGCGGAGCGGGCCTATACCCGCACCAAGACCTATGAGCTGGACGGGGAGAACTTCCTCTGGGCCCTTGACCGGAAGGAACTCTTGAAGGAGCTGGGCATTCAGGATCCGGAGAGCACCAGTGTCTACTGCACGGACGTCCGCTACTTTGACCGGGACGGCAGCGACATTACGGAGCGCTACCGGGATGAGAGCGTGCAGCAGAGCTGGGCCGCCGGAAAGGGCACGGCGGAGCTCTTCCTGCTCTATGTCTACATGGCCATCGTGGCGGGGCTGGGCGTCATTTTCGTCCGTTACTACCTGCTGCCGGACAAGCCCGCCGGGGAGCGGAAAACGGACGAAGCTCCCCCGCCGGAGTGCGGAACGTAAAGCAATGTCAAGGGAGAGGAGCCGCCGGCTCCTCTCCCTTTCCGCATCCGGAGAGGAGGGAGGCCGGGGCGCTCCGCGGATCTCCGGCGCAAGGGAGGCGAAAAACCTTCCGGGAGGGCATAAAAATATTTTGGATGCAAACGATTGCATCCTGCGATTTTTTATGGAAAATGCACAAAGAAGTCGGATTTGCCCCTTGCCAAAGTCCGGGGGAGCCGGTATAATAGACGCTAGAAAACCAGCGTTTGCCACCGTCCCGGTCCTGCCGGGGCGGAATTCCAACACGCAGGAGGGAAGTACATGGACTATTCCAGCGCATTCGTCTGCCTGATGGGCATGGGCACCGTGTTCTTCGGGCTCATCTGCATCGTGGCCCTCTGCTGCCTGATGAGCGCCGTCTGCCGCCGGACGGAGCGGAGGAAAGCCGCTCCCGCCGCCCCCGCCGTCCCGGCGGAGACCGGTGACCGGGGCGAGCTGGTGGCCGCCGTCTCCGCCGCCCTGGCGGAGGAACTGGGCACCGACATCAGCGGCATCCGCATCCTGTCCCTGAAGAAACTGGAGAATTGAGGAGGAGATACCATGAAAAAGTACAGAGTCACCGTCAACGGCACGGTCTATGAGGTGGAGCTGGAGGAGATCACCGGCGCCGTTCCCGCCGCGCCTGCCGCCGCTCCCGCCGCCCCCGCGCCTGCCGCCCCGGCAGGGGATGGGGAGAAGATCACCTCTCCCATGCCCGGCACCATCCTCTCGGTCAACGTTGCCCCCGGCCAGAGCGTCAGGAAGGGCGACGTCCTCATGGTCCTGGAGGCCATGAAGATGGAGAACGAGATCATGTGTCCCCGGGATGGCGTCGTGAGCTCCGTCCAGGCCGCCAAGGGCGCCGCGGTGGAGTCCGGCACCCTGCTCTGCGTCCTGCAGTGAGAGAGCGGAGGCACTGATATGGCCGCAATGCAAAATTTCCTCCAGAGCACGGGGTTTTACCTCTTTTCCCAGGGGGAGAACTGGAAGTGCCTTCTGATGATCCTCATTGCCTGCGTGCTGCTGTACCTGGGCATCAAGAAGAAGTTCGAGCCGCTGCTGCTGGTGCCCATCGCCTTCGGCATGCTGCTCACCAACCTCCCCGGGGCGGAGATGTTCCATGAGATCCTCTTCGCCGGGGGACACATCCACTGGGATCTCTTCGGCGGCGGCTCCGTCACGGGAGAGCTGCTGGCGGACCTCCTGGACCAGGGCGTCTCCCAGGACATCCTGGCCCCTTACGCCGAGCAGCTCATGACCGCCGCCCGGGACACCTTCAGCCCTGAGGTGATGGAGAGCGCCATCGCGGAGATCGCCTCCGCCGCCAACGGCACCCTCTCAGACTTCGCCGTGGAGCTCCAGGCCCTGGTCCAGGCGGAGCAGGCCGCCGCCTATTACGGCGTGGCCCTGCCTGCCGTCACCGTCAGCACGGGCCTGGTGGACGTCCTGTACCTGGGCGTGAAGCTGGGCATCTATCCCTGCCTCATCTTCCTGGGCGTCGGCGCCATGACGGACTTCGGTCCCCTCATCGCGAACCCCAAGTCCCTGCTTCTGGGCGCGGCCGCCCAGCTTGGCATCTTCATCACCTTCGTCGGCTGCCGCCTCATGGGCTTCACCGGGCCGGAGGCCTCCTCCATCAGCATCATCGGCGGCGCGGACGGCCCCACCGCCATCTTCGTCACCGCCATGCTGGCCCCCGCCCTGCTGGGTCCCATCGCCGTCTCGGCCTACTCCTACATGGCCCTGGTGCCGGTGATCCAGCCCCCCATCATGAAGGCCCTCACCACCAAGAAGGAGCGGGAGATCGTCATGCGCCCCCTGCGGGAGGTCAGCAAGCGGGAGAAGATCCTCTTCCCCATCGTGGTCACCATCTTCGTGGCCCTGCTGGTCCCCTCCGCCGCGCCCCTCATCGCCTGCCTGATGCTGGGCAACCTGCTGAAAGAGAGCGGCGTCACGGACCGCCTCAGCAAGACCGCCCAGAATGAGCTCATGAACATCGTCACCATCTTCTTAGGCGTCAGCGTGGGCGCCACCGCCACCGGCACCACCTTCCTCTCCTGGGGCACCCTGAAGATCCTGGCCATGGGCATCGTGGCCTTCAGCTTCGGCACCGCCGGCGGCGTGCTGCTGGCCAAGTTCATGAACCTCTTCCTCAAGGAGAAGATCAATCCCCTCATCGGCTCCGCCGGTGTCTCCGCCGTGCCCATGGCCGCCCGGGTCTCCCAGAAGGTGGGCCAGGAGGCCAACCCCGGCAACTTCCTCCTGATGCACGCCATGGGTCCCAACGTGGCCGGCGTCATCGGCTCCGCCATCGCGGCGGGCGTCCTCATCAGCCTCTACGGTTAAGGAGGGAAGCACATGGAATTCTTATCCGATAAGCCCCTGCTCATCACCGATACCATCCTCCGGGACGCCCACCAGTCCCAGGCGGCCACCCGCATGACCATCGGGGATATGCTCCCCGCCCTGGAGATCCTGGACAGCGTCGGCTACTACTCCCTGGAGTGCTGGGGCGGCGCCACCTTCGACGCCTGTATGCGCTTCCTGAACGAGGACCCCTGGGAGCGCCTGCGCACCATCCGCAAGCACGTGAAGCACACCAAGCTCCAGATGCTCTTCCGGGGCCAGAACATCCTGGGCTACAAGCATTATGCCGACGACGTGGTGGACGCCTTCTGCCGCAAGTCCATCGAGAACGGCATCGACATCATCCGCATCTTCGACGCCCTGAATGACGTCCGAAACCTGGAGCAGGCCATCCGCTCCACCCGGAAGTACGGCGGGGAGGTGGAGGCCGCCATGAGCTACACCGTCTCCCCCATCCACAACGAGGACTACTTTGTGAAGCTGGCCAGGGAGCTGGAGGAGATGGGCGCCAGCGCCATCTGCATCAAGGACATGGCGAACCTGCTCCTGCCCATGGACGCCTACTCCCTCATCAAGCGGCTGAAGGAGACCGTCTCCGTCCCCATCCACCTCCACACCCACAATACCACCGGCACCGGCGACATGGTTAATCTCATGGCCGCAATAGCGGGGGTGGACATTGTGGATACTGCCCTGAGCCCCCTGGCCAACGGCACCGCTCAGCCCGCCACGGAGTCCCTGGCCGCCACCCTGAAGGGAACGCCCCGGGATCCCGGCCTTTCCCAGGAAGCCATGAGCCAGGCCGCCGCCCACTTCCGCAAGGTCGCCCAGCGGCTGAAGGACGCCGGCTCCCTGGATCCCAAGGTCCTGAGCGTGGACACCAATACCCTCATCTATCAGGTCCCCGGCGGCATGCTGAGCAACCTCATCTCCCAGCTGAAGCAGGCCGGGAAGGAGGATAAGTATTACGAGGTGCTGGCGGAGGTCCCCCGGGTCCGGAAGGACTTCGGCTATCCGCCCCTGGTGACGCCTACCTCCCAGATCGTGGGTACCCAGGCCGTCATGAACGTGGTGGTAGGGAAGTACAAGGCCTTCCCCAAGGAGTCCAAGGCCCTGCTCCGGGGCGAGTACGGCGCCGTCCCCGGCACCGTCAACGAGGAGGTCCGGGCCCTGGCCGGGATCCGTCCCGAGGAGGTCATCACCTGCCGTCCCGCCGACCGGCTGGAGCCAGAGCTGGAGAAGTACAAGGAAGAGTTTAAAGATGTCGCCAAGAGCGAGGAGGATGTCCTCTCCCTGGCCCTCTTCCCCCAGGTGGCCGCCAAGTTCCTGGCCGTCCGGGATGCCGAGAAGGCCCCGGAAGCCGCCCGGCAGACCGACCCCAACGCCGTCCGCGAGCTCTACGTGGAGTTCAAGGGCTGACACAAAAAGAAAAGCGCCCGGAAGCGATGCTTCCGGGCGCTTTTTTGCGGGAAACCAGGGCGGTGCCGGCCGGCACCGCCCTGGTTTGGGAAAGGCCCTGCCGCTGGCACCCGGGGAGAGCGCCGGCGGGGGGGGGAGGAGAAGCTTACTTTTCCACCGTCAGGTAGCGGTGGAGGATGGCGCTGAGCTGCGCCCGGTCAGCGGTGGCCTTGGGGGCCAGGCGGCCGTCGGCGGTGCCCTGCAGGACGCCGGTCATCACGCACCAGTGCATGGCCTCGTCCGCGAAGGCGCCCAGCTCTTCAATATCCGGGTAGTTCAGCGGGAAGTACCACATCCCGGTGAAGCCGCCGCCCTGGTGCTGGACCTCCCGGTAGAGGAAGGCGGCCAGCTGCTCCCGGCTCACATAGACATCCTGGCCGAAGCTGCCGTCGGCAAAGCCCTGGGCGATGCCCTCGGACGCCGCCCAGCGGATGGCCTCGGCGCACCAGGTGTCCTCCGTCACGTCGCTGAAGTTCATGGCGAAGTTCACCGCCGGGCTCCCGGCCATGCGCCAGAGGATGGTGACCACCTGCCCCCGGGTCACGGCGGCGTCGGGGGAGAAGGTATCCGCCCCGGTGCCCTCCATCAGGCCCTGGTTGTAGACATAGAGGACGTCTTCATAGAACCAGTCGCCGCTGCCCACGTCGGTGAAGGGATTCCACCCGGCGTAGACCACGGTGCTGTTCGTGAGGGTCAGGGAGGTGACGCGCTGCGTCAGTTCCCGGTCGGTATACCAGCCGGTGAAGGCGAAGCCCTCCCGGGTGGGGACGTACTTCGTGAGGTCCACGCGGCTGCCGTAGGGCAGGGCCAGGGTGGCGAGAGCGCTGCCGCCGCGGGTCTCAAAGCGCAGGGTGCTGTAAACGGTGTTGACCTGCCAGTGGGCGGTGTAGCTGCGGTCGCCGGTGCTGCCGGCGGGGATGGTGACGTCCAGGTTGTCCGCGCCCTCCAGGTCCGTGCCGCTCCAGCCGGTGAAGGTATAGCCGGGCATGGCGGCGGGGATCTCCGGGGTCCAGCCTGCGAAGGTGTAGCCGGTGCGGGTGGGGTCGGCGGGGGCGGTGACGGCGGTGCCGTAGTCCTGGGTGATGGGCGCGATGGCACTGCCGCCGTCGGTATCGAAGGTAATGGTGTACTGATTCACCGTCCAATTGGCCGTCAGGGTCAGGTTCTCCGTCACGGGGGCGTCGAAGTCATAGGCTTTCCCGTCCAGGTACCAGCCAGCGAAGGTATAGCCGGGCTTGGCGGGGGCTGCGGGGACCGCCGCCTGGCCGCCGTAGGCCACGGTCTGGCTCTTCACTTCGCTTCCGCCGTCCGTATCAAAGGTCACGGTATAGTTGGCGGTCAGGGAGAGGTAGTACGGTTTGGACGTTGTGACTTTTTCTCCCCACTGGTCGAAAATATCAGCGGGTTTGAACTCATCGGACGACGGCAGGGTGATGAGGACATTGTCTTCCGCCGAGTTGCCCACCCGGAAGGTAGCGCCGTCCATGATCTGGAACGTATCATCGCCGTTGAACGGCATCGTACCGTAATCGTTGTTGCTCTCCGTGCTTGTCACCTGGATGGTCAGCTTGCCGCCGTAAAATTGGAGGTAATGTGAGTAGCTGTGGGCAATGCCCATGCGTCTGGCCGACAGCGTGACTTCGCCGCCGCGCTGATAGAATTCGCCGCCCTCCGTCGAAATGGCATAGTCCGCCGTAACATCCAGACTGCCGTCTCCGGAAACGATCAGGTACAGTCCGAGGGGGCAGAGGATCCCGGCTCCGCGCTCCTCAGAATTGGAAATGCTGTTCTTTCCCACCAGCTCCAGCTGCAGGAAGAGGTTGAGTCTCTGCGTCTGCGTATCCGCTCCCCAGCCGGCGTGGACCGCGATCTCCTGCAGGTCCGCACCGTTCAGAGTCAGCCTGGACAGCCGGATTCCCGGGATCTCTCCGTCAGCCAGGAGCTTCTCCCAGGCTTCGGCTGTAAGGATGGTATGGGTATCATCCGTCCAGCATTCAGCCGGGATATCTTCTTCGTTCCAATATCCCGGCGTGTAGACCACTGTTCCGCCGTCGCCCAGGATATTGGTGTAGTTCTTGTCGGTGATGTAGTACACTTCGCCGTCCTTGTCGGTGATGCGGATGCCGTAGAATGTGCCTTCCCACTTGGCGTACAGCGTGATGTTCCCTGTCACAGGCGCGGTAAAGTCGTACTTGCTTTCATCCGTGCATGTCTCGTCCTTGTACCAGCCGCAGAAGGTGAAGCCGTTCACTTTCGGATCCGTGGGCCGGATGGCCGTCTCGCCCGTCTGGACGATCTGCTGGGCATAGATCCCGCCCAGCTCCCCGTACGCATAGGTCACGGTGACAGGCTTGCCGTTGGGGTCGGGGGTGTTGATTTTGTCATTGAGCACGCCGCCGGTGTTGATGGGCTTGCCGCTGAGCTGAGCGCCCTCTTCCAGGGTCAGCCCGGCGTAGTACGTGCCGCCGGAGACATGGCACTCCGTGCGGACGGGTTTGTAAAAGCTGCCGCCGGAGAGGTTGCTGCAGAATTTCCAATAGTCATACTTGGATACGTCGGCCATGTCGCCACGAGGATCCAGCACAGTGACGCTGCCATGGAAAATACCGCCCCGGATGTCGCCCTCGCAGTAGACATCGCCGGTGAAGACCGTGGTAGGCTTCCCGTCCGTGTGGTCGATGGCGTTGGTGGCCTTGATCTCAGCAGGTTGATCGCACCCGTTGCTTCCCACATACACCGAGCCCTCCACCCGGCCGCCGTTGGCATAGAGGAAGCAGCCGGGATAGTTGACGGTAAAGGGGTTGTCAAGATCCGTATAGACTGCGGCGCCGTTGGTGGCTTTGCAGCCCGTGATGCGGGCATTCTCCCCCAGCTCCAACTCAGCAAAGCCGATCAGGGCCACGCCGCCGCCGTTTTTCGCCTCACAGCCGGAGATCGCAGCGTCCAGAACAGATATCTGGTCTGCGTGGCCTCTGACAGACAGGCCGCCGCCGCGTTCGCTTGCCTTGCAGTTCTCGATGCGGCCGCCGGTGATCCGGACAGTGCAGGGAACTGCGGCGATCCCGCCGCCGGACATGGCAGAGCAGCCGCTGATGACGCCGCCGGACATGGTGACGGAGCCGGCCTTGGCACAGATCGCGCCGCCGCTGGCACCGTAATCGGATGAGACAGCGCAGTTCCGGATCGCACCGCCGGACATGGTGACGGAGCCGCCCTCGGCATAGATGCCGCCGCCGAACGCGGAAATCGCTCCGCTCTGGACGCCGCAGGCATAGATGGTGCCGCCCGCCAGCTCGAAGGACGCGCCCGCCTCCACATACACGCCGCCGCCATAGTAATCGTAGGACCGTCCCGCGCCCCTGTCATGCCGGTAGCCCCTGCCGCCGGTGATGAGGCCGCCCGCCGGGAGCTTGGCATCTTCATGGGTCGCCGCAGGGCGGCTGTCGCGCAGTGTCAGGGTCTTGCCCCCGCGACGCGGAAGATGCTGTCCGGGTTCGCCGTCTCGGCATAGCGCAGGACGTGGCCGTTCAGGTCCACGGTGACATCGCGGGCGATGTCCAGCCGGGCCTCGATGGTGATGTCATTCGTCAGCTTCACGATGTCGTCCGTGCCGGACAGTGCGGTGGTCAGTTCCGCCGCCGTGGCGGCCTCCGTTGTCGTCAGCACCTTGGGGATGTGGACGCAGGCGTAAAGCCAGAGGATATAGACGTTTTTCACGGCCTCCGAGGAGTCACCGATGCCGTCCTCGCTGAAAAAGAGGTAGGCAAAGTAGGCGTCCTGTGTGCCGTCATACTTGTCGGTTTCCTCGACCAGTGCTGTGCTGCTCGTGAAAATCTTGACGGGTTTCCCGTTGAAGGTCACGGAGGTCTCCTCCGTGATGGGCTTCGCCGTGTAGAAGAAGAGCTGCAGCAGGTAGGTGTTTCCCGCCTTGTAGACATCCTCTGAAGTCAGTTCTTGCCCCTGTCCAGGCTGCTGCCACAGAACGGGTAAGAACTGATAGGGTGTCAGGCCGCTGTCCTCGTCGGCGGCAACGGCATCCAGACCGGTTCCGATCGTTTCCCCCGCCTGGGGCGCGGGGAAGGTGACGGCGGCCTCCGTGAGGGGCTCCGTCTGGACGTCCTCCGCCAGGGCGGCGGTGGGCAGCAGGCTCAGGCAGAGGCACAGGGACAGGAAAAGGCTGAGAAGCTTTCGTCTTCGCATGGGTTCCTCCTTTTTTCGGTCAGTCCAGTGGGAAGTGATAGCGCATGGAGAGGGAGTGGAAGAGCTGCTGCATCACCTGCTGGGCGATGGCGCGGATGTCCAGGGTCTTCAGAAAGGCGACGGCCTGGTCCTGCTCCGCCTCCGGCACCCGGTAGGCGGCGAGGCTCATCCGCAGGAAGCGCTCCAGCTTCCGCTCCAGGGGGAAGTAGACGTCGCAGCGGCGGGCCATGTAGGCCCGCATGATGCCGGCGGAGCCGATCTCCAGCTCGTAGAAGTCGCTCTCCCCGGCCTCCGGCAGGTAGGGGCCGAAGATGCCCTTCAGCTCGGCGGCGGTGTGCTGGAAGATGTACTCCGTGCACTGGGGCTGGGTGTAGGCCTCCAGATAGATGTCCCGGAGGTTTTCGTTGAGCTCCGTCAGGGCCATCTGGATGGCCGTCTCCACGGTGTAGACCAGGACGGGGGAAGCGTCCGCCCCGGCGATCTTCCGGGCGGTGCCGAACTGGTTTTCAAACATGGACTGCACCAGCTCCAGGAGCACGCCCTCCTTGTTGTGGAAGATGTTCTGAAAGCTGCTGGCGGAGACCTCCGCCTCTCGCAGGATCTCGATGACGGTGGTGCCGTTGTAGCCCTTTTTCAGGAAGAGCTGGACGCAGGTGGTGAGGATGCGGTTTTTGGTGGGGATACTGGCGCTGGTAAGGGCCATAGACTCACTCCTTCCCGGTGTTTGGCACATAGCATGGCATATATTATGATATCTGTACCAAATCATACCATGGACGGGCAAAAAACGCAAGCCCACGCAAACGGTTTCCCGCAAAGAAAAGCGGCTCCCCGGGGCGGGGAGCCGCTTTTCTTTGCGCGTTCTTTACGTGTCCTTCCAGAGGAAGACCGGCAGGGGAGGGTCGGCGGAGCGGTTGGCCCAGCTGCCGCAGAGGACGGAGTACCGCCTGGGGTCCAGCCCCGCGAGATGGGCGAGGATGGCGTCCCGCTCGGCGTAGCCGTTGGCCCCGCCGTAGTAGAGGGCCAGGGCCATGATCCCGCCGGGCTTTAAGAGCCGCAGCCCCGCGTCGATCCCGGCGAGAGACGACTCCGCCAGGGTGACGATGCCGGGGTCGCCCCCGGGGAGGCGGCCGAAGTTGAAGACCATGGCGGAGACGCTCTCCGGCGGGAGGAACCGCTCCATCTCGGCATGGCTTGCCAGGTGGACCTCCGCCGTGAGGCCCTCCGCCGCCAGCAGGGCCTCCGTCGCCGCCACGGCGGCGGGCTGGATGTCAAAGGCCAGCACCCGCCCGGCGGGACCCGTCAGGCGGCAGAGGAGGGCGGTGTCCCGCCCCCGGCCCGCCGTGGCGTCCACGCAGAGGTCCCCCGGCTGCACGGACCGGGTGAGGAAGTCGTGGACCAGGGCCAGGGTGTTGGGGGAGACCGGAAACATCAGTCCTGCCCCCCGGTTTCCGCAAATTTTGCCCGGTCCCGGGCGATCTGCTTTCCGTAGCGCTCCGCCTCGGAGAAGACGCAGCCGCAGTACTTCTGCATGTAGAAGCCCAGCTCCCGGGCCTTCTGGTTCCCGGCCCGGAAGTTGGGCCGGAAGTCCCGGTAGAGGAACTGCACGCCGTACTCCCGCGCCAGGCGCTCGGCGGCTTCGGCAATGTCGTCGTGCCGCTGATAGACGCTGGCGAGAAGGGTCGTCGTAAAGGCGGAGAAGCCGTGCTGGGCTGCGTAGCGGGCGGTCTCCTCCAGCCGGTGGGTGTAGCAGTAGCCGCAGCGGTGGTCCAGGTCCCCCGCCACCGCCTCCACAAAGGGCCGCAGGCCGTACTCCTCCCGGACCCGGACCTCCATGCCGATGCTGGGGGCGTAGCCCAGAAGGCAGTCCCGCCGGGCCTCGTACTCCTTCCAGGGGTGGATGTTGGGGTTATACCAGAAGGCCACGGGCTCGATGCCCTCGCTCCGCAGGGGCTCGATGCAGCTCAGGGAACAGGGGGCGCAGCAGGTGTGCATGAGAACGGTCTCCATGGGCGTCGCTCCTTTTTGAGAGGGATTTTCCCCAGTATAGCACAGAACGCCGCTGTGGGAAAGAGGGAGATCTTCCAGTTTTTTAACGGCATCTTAACGCTGAGGCCAAGGTTTGTAAACGCCTTCTTAACGCGGGAAATCGTATAATAGTTAAAATAGAGAACCGCGCCGCCAGCGGCGCCAAAGGAGGCAAGCATCATGCGAGTCGGATTGGACGTGGGTTCCACCACCATCAAGTGCGTGGTGCTGGACGAGGACGGCCAGCTCCTTTATTCCACCTATCAGCGGCATTTCAGCCACATCACCGAAAAGACCGGGGAGCTCCTCTCCGCCGTGGCGGAGCGCTTCCCCGGCAAGGCCCTCTTCGCCGTCTCCGGCTCCGCCGGCATGGGCATGGCGGAGGACGCCGACCTCCCCTTCGTGCAGGAGGTCTTCGCCACGAGAGTGGCCGCGAAGCGCCTGGCCCCGGGGACGGACTGCATCATCGAGCTGGGCGGCGAGGACGCCAAGATCCTCTTCCTCACCAACGGCCTGGAGGTCCGGATGAACGGCTCCTGCGCCGGCGGCACCGGCGCCTTCATCGACCAGATGGCGACCCTCCTGCGCATGACGCCGGAGGAGATGGATACCGCCGCCGCCTCGGCGGAGAAGACCTATACCATCGCCTCCCGCTGCGGCGTCTTCGCCAAGAGCGACATCCAGCCCCTCATCAACCAGGGCGCGAAGCCCGCGGACATCGCGGGCAGCATCTACCGGGCAGTGGTGAACCAGACCATCGCGGGCCTGGCCCAGGGACGGCCCATCCAGGGGAACGTCCTCTATCTCGGCGGCCCCCTGACCTTCTCCCGCTGTCTCCGCCGGAGCTTTGACGAGGCCCTGCACCTCACCGGCACCTGCCCGGAGAACAGCCTTTACTACGTGGCCATGGGCGCGGCCTTCTACGCCGACCAGTCCTTCGACCTCCGGGAGCTCTGCCAGCGCCTGCGGCGGCGCAAGTCCCTCCGGAGCTACCGCTCCCAGCCCCCGCTCTTTACCAGCGAGGCGGAATACCAGGTGTTCCATGACCGCCACGCCAGGGCCGCCGTCCCACGGGTAGCTTTCCCGGCGGACTACGCCGGCACGGTACATATCGGCATCGACTCCGGCTCCACCACCGTGAAGCTGGCGGTCATCGACGAGGACGGGAACCTCCTCTTCACGGACTACCAGCCCAACCAGGGGAGCCCCGTGGCCATCCTGCAAAAGACCCTCCTGACCCTCCGCCGGGAGCATCCTGGGATGCATGTAGCCTCTGTCACCGCCACCGGCTACGGCGAGGACCTGGCGAAGGCTGCCTTCCACGCCGACTACGGCGTGGTGGAGACGGTGGCCCACTTCACCGCCGCCCGCCACTTCCTGCCGGAGGTGGACTTCATCATCGACATCGGCGGCCAGGACATGAAGTGCTTCCAGATCCGCCAGGGGGCCATCAGCAACATCTTCCTCAATGAAGCCTGCTCCTCCGGCTGCGGCAGCTTCCTCCAGACCTTTGCCCACGCCCTGGGCTATGAGGTGAAGGATTTCGCGAAGCTGGGCCTCTTTGCCGACCGTCCGGTGGATCTCGGCAGCCGCTGCACCGTCTTCATGAACTCCAGTGTCAAGCAGGCCCAGAAGGACGGCGCCAGCATCGAGAACATCTCCGCGGGCCTCTCCATCAGCGTGGTGAAGAACGCCCTCTATAAGGTCATCCGGGCCTCCTCGGCGGAGGAACTGGGTCGCCACGTGGTGGTCCAGGGCGGCACCTTCTACAACGAGGCCGTCCTCCGGGCTTTCGAGAAGGAGATGGGCGTGGAGGTCATCCGCCCGGACATCGCGGGCCTCATGGGCGCCTACGGCGCCGCCCTCTACGGCAAGAACAAGGCAAAACCCGGCCAGAAAAGCGCCCTCCTCACGGCGGAGGAGCTGGAAGCCTTCCATCAGGAGACGGAGAGCAAGCTCTGTCAGGGCTGCGGCAACCACTGCCAGCTCACCGTCAACACCTTTGCGGACGGGGCGAAGCTCGTCAGCGGCAACCGCTGCGAAAAGCCCGTCACCGGCAAGAGCGAGGACGGGGCGCGCAACCTCTGCGCCTACAAGCAGAAGCTCCTCCTCTCCTACAAGCCCGGCGAGAACCGGAGAGGGAAGATCGGCCTCCCCCTGGTCCTGGGCTTCTGGGAGCTCTACCCCTTCTGGCAAGCCTTTTTCACGAACCTGGGCTTCGCCGTCTACCATAGCCCACTCTCCACCCGGGAGCTCTACCTGAAGGGCCAGGGCACCATCCCCAGCGACACCGCCTGCTTCCCGGCGAAGCTGGCCCACGGCCACATCGCGTTCCTGGCAAAGCTGGGCCTGGACGCCATCTTCTACCCCTGCATGAGCTACAACATCGACGAGGGCAAGGGCCAGAACCACTATAACTGCCCCGTCGTCGCCTACTACCCCGAGGTCCTGGCGGGCAACTGCCCGGAGCTCACGGGGACCAAATTCATCTACGATTACCTGGGCATCCACAACCGCCCCGCCTTTGAAAAGCGGATGGAGGAGATCCTGAACCGGGAGTTCGGCGGCATCTCCCGCCGGGAGATCCGGGCCGCCGCCGACGCCGCCTATCAGGAGTACGCCCGCCACATGGCGGAGATCCGGACGGAAGGCCAGCGGATCCTGGAGCGGGCACGGGCCGAGGGGCGGCGGATCATTGTCCTGGCGGGCCGTCCCTACCACATGGACCCCGAGGTGAACCACGGCATCGACGCCCTCATCGCCCAGACCGGGGCCGCCGTGGTGACGGAGGACTCCGTCTCCCATCTCGTGGAGCCCTTCCCGACAACGGTCCTGAACCAGTGGACCTATCACGCCCGGCTCTACGCCGCCGCCAAGTACTGCTGCCAGCACCCGGACTGCGATCTTGTGCAGTTGGTGAGCTTCGGCTGCGGCGTGGACGCCATCACCACCGATGAGACCCGGGAGATCCTGGAGCAGGGCGGCAAGCTCTACACCCAGTTAAAAATCGACGAGATCACCAATCTCGGCGCGGTCCGTATCCGCTTGCGGAGCCTCTTCGCCGCTCTGGAAGAGCGGGAGGAGGAAGGAAAGGAGACCTGAGCATGGAAGGCAATTACCCCCGGTTCACCCCGGAGATGAAGAAGACCCATAAGATCCTGATCCCCAACATGGCCCCCGTCCAGTTCCGCATCCTGGCGGCGGCTATGGAGCACCAGGGCTACCAGGTGGAGCTGCTGGAAAACTGCGGCAGCCAGGTGGCGGAGCTGGGGCTCAAGTACGTCCATAACGACACCTGCTACCCGGCCCTTCTCGTCATCGGCCAGTTCCTGGACGCCCTGAACTCCGGCAAGTACGACCTGGACCACACCGCCCTCATCATCACCCAGACCGGCGGCGGCTGCCGGGCCTCCAACTACATCTTCCTCCTGCGAAAGGCCCTGGAGAAGGCGGGCTACGGCAACATCCCCGTCCTGAGCCTGAACTTCTCGGGCCTGGAGAAGGATTCCAGCCTCCAGCTGACCCTCCCCATGATCCGGATGCTGCTCTCCGCCATCTACTACGGCGACCTTCTGGTGTCCCTCCGGGCCCAGACCGCCCCCTACGAGCTGGAGAAGGGCGCGGCGGACGCCCTGCAGGAGAAATGGCTCACCCGCCTCTGCGAGGAGATCCGCCAGGGGAAGGGCTACCACGGCCGGGAGATCCGCCGCCAGATGGACGAGATGGCCCGGGACTTCGCCGCCATCCCGGTGAAGCGGGTCCCCAAGGTGAAGGTCGGCGTCGTGGGCGAAATTTACGTGAAGTATTCGCCTCTCGGCAACAACGATCTCGAGAAGTTCCTGGCCTCCCAGGATTGCGAGGTGAACCTTCCCGGCATCCTGGGCTTCGCCCAGTACTGCGCCTACAACATCTCCGAGACCGCCCGGCTCTACGGCGGCAGTGCTCTGATGAAGCAGGTCTCCGGCCTGGTGCTGGGCTATCTTGCCAAGTCCGAGGCCGTCATGATCCGCGCCCTGAAGGACCACGGCTTCCACGCCCCTCTGCCTTTTCAGGAGCTCACCAAGCTCCCGGACGATATCATCGGCATGGGCTGCAAGATGGGCGAGGGCTGGCTTCTGACGGCGGAGATGATCGAGCTGGTCCGCTCCGGCTACGGCAACATCGTCTGCGCCCAGCCCTTCGGATGCCTGCCCAACCATATCTGCGGCAAGGGCATGATCAACCAGATCCGCGCCCGCTACCCGGAGGCCAACATCACCCCCATCGACTATGACCCCGGCGCCACCCGGGTCAACCAGGAGAACCGCATCAAGCTGATGCTGGCCGTGGCCCGGGAGCGCCTGGAAGCCGCCCCCCAGGAGAAGGCCTCCGAGACCGCCGAGACCCCCCAGGAGACCCCCGCCGCTGCCACGACCCTGGCCCAGGCCAGCGCCTGAGCAAGAAAAGCACCCGCCTCGGCGGGTGCTTTTTCGTTTTCCCCGATTCCCGCAGGGCGGGGACCGTCCCCACCCAACAGGTTTTCCGCCGGTTGCGTAAGGGCGGAAGCCATGCCCCGGGCGCACCCCGCCGTCCCTCGCCACCGCAGGGCGTAGGGGCCGACGACCCCGGCGGCCCGCTTGCTGCGCACTGCCTGCGGCGCACTGCCTGCGGCGCCTGTAGGGGGCGGGTTCCGTCCCGCCCCGCGCGCAAGGCGTTCGTTCTGCACCAATTCTCGTTGGTTCCGGAATACCTCCCTCCCCGCGTAGGGGCGGACCTATGTGTCCGCCCGGACACGCCTCTTCGCGGGACCCGTTCACGGGCCGACACACAGGTCGGCCCCTACGGAGTCGACCGAAATACCCGTCAACCCCAGAAGAGCGGGCGGGGACAGAGCCCCGCCCCTACCGGTCGATCGCGGTGCCAAGCAGCGGGCCGATGTGGGCATCGGCCCCTACGAAAGGGAAGGAAGGCTGCCGCAACCACCCGGGCCAGCGGCGCAGAGCGGAGCGTCTGCGGCGCGGATGGGAGGAAGGGGTGGGGATCGTGGCAGAGATCATCCCCAAATATCCAGCAACCTCGGACAATCCCTCAGTCGCCCTGCGGGCGACAGCTCCCTTTGCACAAGGGAGCCTTGCCCTGCGGGGGACGGGGGAGCGGGCGGACACACGGGTCCGCCCCTACGTGGTCATCGGAATAGCCAGCAGCGCTAGACGGGGCGGGACAGAGCCCGCCCCCTACGGGAGCACCGGAAGTGCCGGCCTGCGGGCCGATGTACCGAAGGCATGGCCCCTGCCGCCCAAATTTCGTTCCGAAATTTGGGGCGTCGGTCATAGGCATCGGCCCCTACGAAAGGACGGGAATCCGGATCTCCTCGTCCCCCGCGGGGCCGCAACCTCCCATCCCCTGTGACTCCGGGATGGTTTCTTCCAAAGGAAGGGCCTCAGCCCTTCCTTTGGTCGTTTCAAGGGGGGCTAGGGAGAAATTCGAAATTCCCCAGATTTTTTCTTGGGGATCCCCCTTGATCGACAGCGGGCCCTCGCCCGCTGGCCGCACCGCCCCCACAGGGGGCGGTATTCCCCCGCGCCCCGAAGGGGACGCGGCCTGCCAGGCTTCCAGCGGAAGCCAAAGCCTCTTTTCCCTGCAAAAACCCCGGGGAATCGATTGACGGGGGTCTTTGGCTGCGGTATAATATGATGTTACTATGAAGGATTGTACCCTGAGGGTACCGATTCAGGGAGGTTTACTATGTGGATCGCGGATCAATGGCAGGACTATGAGCTTCTGGACTGCGGCGGCGGGGAGAAGCTGGAGCGCTGGGACAAGCAGTTCCTGGTGCGCCCCGACCCCCAGGCCATCTGGGAGACCCCCCATAAAAACCCCGCCTGGCGGCGGGCCAACGCCCGCTACCTCCGCTCCCAGACCGGCGGCGGCCACTGGGAGAAGAAGGCCCTGCCGGAGAGCTGGCAGATGCACTACAGGGATCTCACCTTCCAGGTCAAGCCCATGAACTTCAAGCACACCGGCCTCTTCCCGGAGCAGGCGGTGAACTGGGACTTCGCCATGGAGAAGATCCGGAACGCGGGCCGCCCCATCCGGGTGCTGAACCTCTTCGCCTACACCGGCGGAGCAACCGTGGCCTGCGCCAAGGCCGGGGCCGCCGTCTGCCATGTGGACGCCGCCAAGGGCATGGTGGCCTGGGCCAAGGACAACGCCCGGCTCTCGGGCCTGGCCGACGACCCCATCCGCTGGATCGTGGACGACTGCGCCAAGTTCGTGGAGCGGGAGATCCGCCGGGGCAAGCAGTATGACGCCATCATCATGGATCCCCCCAGCTACGGCCGGGGCCCCTCCGGCGAGGTCTGGAAGCTGGAGGAGAACCTCTACCCCTTCGTGAAGCTCTGCGCCGGGGTGCTCTCCGACAAGCCCCTCTTCGTCCTCATCAATTCCTACACCACGGGCCTGGCCCCCAGCGTCCTGGGCTACCTCCTCCATGAGCTGGTGGCCGTGAAGTTCGGAGGCAAGTGCAGCTGGGATGAGCTGGGCCTTCCCGTGACGGAGACCGGCCTGGCCCTGCCCTGCGGCGCAACAGGCCGCTGGTGCGCCGAATAAATACTGAAAAGGGGGGACAGCCATGAAACGCACCGCCATGCGGGGCGGCACCCTGGAGCCCTGGCTCCGGGAGCTGGCCCCCGCCCGGATCACTGTCCTGGACTGCAAGACCGGGGCGCGCTTCACGGAGCCCTCCTACGTGGCGGCGGAGTATGAGACCGTGGAGACCACGGGCCGGGACCCCGCCGCCGGCGGGCCCCGGACCTTCCCCCACTTGACCCTCCGCCGCTACCTCGCCGCCGGGCGGGAGTCCCTCCGCTATGAGGGCAGCCCCAACGTCCTGGTCTTCTCCCCCTTCCGGGACGGCCAGGTGGCCCAGTACGACGGGGCGGAGTTCCTGGTCCGGGATTTCCTGAAACGGATCCGCCCCGGCTTCCACCTTGTAAAGCCTGTCCTCTGCCTCAAGGTCCAGGAGCGGACCACCCAGGTGGAGGAGCGAGCCCTCATCGACCTGGGCACCCTCTCCGGCGGGGGGAAGGTCTTCCTCTTCCAGGAGCCCCTCTCCGCCCTTGAGGACGGAAACGGCAGCTTCCCCGGCCTCTCCCGGGCCGTGGTCTTCGATATCCTCCCCGACCTGGGGAGCGCCCCCGCGACTACAAGTTAGGAGAATTTCCATGTCTTCCATGATCGAACTGAAGGATGTCACCTTCGCCTACCCGGCGGAGGAGGGCAAGCAGACGAAAAACGCCCTGGACGGGGTCACCCTCTCCATTGAGAAGGGCAGCTTCGTGGCGGTGCTGGGCCACAACGGCTCCGGCAAGTCCACCCTGGCCAAGACCATGAACGCCATCCTCGTCCCCGCCGGCGGCAAGGTCCTGGTGGAGGGGATGGACACCGCCGAGGAAGCAAACCTCCTCGCCATCCGCCAGCGGGTGGGCATGGTCTTCCAGAACCCGGACAACCAGATCGTTGCCAACGTGGTGGAGGAGGACGTGGCCTTCGCCCCGGAGAACCTGGGCGTCCCCAGTGCAGAGATCCGCCGCCGGGTGGACGACTCCCTCCGGGATGTGGGCATGTCGGAGTTCGTCCGCCACGCCCCCCATCTCCTCTCCGGCGGGCAGAAGCAGCGGGTGGCCATTGCGGGCGTCATCGCCATGGAGCCGGACTGCATCGTCCTGGACGAGGCCACCGCCATGCTGGACCCCGTGGGCCGGCAGGAGGTCCTCTCCACCGTCCACCGCCTCAACCGGGAGAAGGGCATCACCGTGGTGCTCATCACCCACCACATGGACGAGGCCCAGGACGCCGACCGGGTCCTGGTGATGGACCACGGCAAGCTCAGGATGGACGGCACGCCGGAGGCCGTCTTCTCCCAGCCGGAGAAGCTCTGGCACATGGGCCTCACCGTGCCGGAGACCGTGGCTCTCCTCTACCGCCTCCGGCTGGAGGGCATGGATCTGCCCCTCACCGCCATCCACACGGAAGACTGCGCCGACGCCATCCTCACCGCCCTGGGGAAGGCCGTCGAGAAGGGATAACGCATGGAACCGATCATTGAAGTCCGCCACCTGACCCATACCTACTCCGTGGGCACCCCCTTCCAGCGGGACGCCGTCCACGATGTGAGCTTCACCGTGGAGAAGGGGGAGTTCCTGGGCATCATCGGCCACACCGGCTCCGGGAAATCCACCCTTATCCAGCACCTGAACGGCCTCCTGGCCCCCACCTCCGGCGAGATCCTGCTCTCCGGGAAGAACATCTGGGCCGAGCCCAAGAAGATCCGCTCCGTCCGCTTCCGGGTGGGCCTGGTCTTCCAGTACCCGGAGTACCAGCTCTTTGAGGAGACGGTCTACAAGGACATCGCCTTCGGCCCCAGCAACATGGGCAAGACCGGGGCGGAGCTGGACCGCTGCGTCCGGGAGAGCGCGAAGCTGGTGGGCCTGGGGGAGGATACCCTGGAGAAATCCCCCTTTGAGCTCTCCGGCGGGCAGAAGCGCCGGGTGGCCCTGGCCGGGGTCATGGCCATGCGGCCGGAGGTCCTGATCCTGGACGAGCCCACGGCGGGTCTCGACCCCGCGGGCCGGGAAAACCTCATGGCCAACATCCGGGACTACCGGGAGAATACCGGCTCCACCATCCTCCTTGTGAGCCACAGCATGGACGAGGTGGCCCGGAACGCCGACCGCATCCTGGTCCTGAAATCCGCGGGCATCCTGATGCAGGGGACGCCGAAAGAGGTCTTCGCCCGGGGCGAGGAGCTCCTCTCCGCCGGGCTGGATGTCCCCCAGGCCACCCGCATCGCCATGGCCCTCCGCCGCCGGGGCGCCGCCATCGACCCCGCGGTCTACACCGTGGAGGACCTGAGCCGGGAGATCCTGGCCCTGAGAGGGGGGAAGGCCCCGTGCTGAAAGACATCACCCTGGGCCAGTACTTCCCCGGTGACACCCCGGCCCACCGGCTGGACCCCCGGACGAAGATCGTGCTGGTGGTCCTTTACATCGTGGCCCTCTTCCAGGCCAAGAACCTTCTGACCTATGCCCTGGTGGCTGTGACCTTCGTCACCTGCGCCCGGGTCTCCAAGGTCGGCGCCCGGGCCCTTCTGAAAGGCCTCAAGCCCGTGGTCATCATCGTCCTCTTCACGGGCTTTCTCAACCTCTTCTTCACCCCCGGCGAGACGCTCTTTGAGCTGGGCTTCCTGCGCCTGACGGATCAGGGCATCTACAACGCCCTGCGCATGGTGGTGCGCATCATGCTCCTCATCATGGGGACCTTCCTCCTGACCTACACCACCAGCCCCATCGCCCTGACGGACGCCCTGGAGCGGATGCTGAACCCCCTGAAGAAGCTCCATGTCCCCGTCCATGAGCTGGCCATGGTCATGTCCATCGCCCTGCGCTTCATCCCCACCCTCATTGAGGAGACGGACAAGATCATGTCCGCCCAGAAGGCACGCGGCGCGGACTTCGAGAGCGGCAACCTCATCCAGAAGGCCAAGGCCCTGGTCCCGGTGCTGGTGCCCCTCTTCGTCAGCTCCTTCCGCCGGGCGGATGAGCTGGCGGTCGCCATGGAGTGCCGCTGCTACCACGGCGGCGAGGGCCGGACCCGCCTCCATGTGCTCCATTTCGCCTCCCGGGACTATGTGGCTCTCGTTCTCGGCTGCGTCATCACCGCCGCCGTCATCATTCTGGCCCGCCTGGGCTTCTGACCCCCGGAAAGGAGGGACCCCATGCGCAACATCGCCTTAAAACTCATGTATAACGGCACCGCCTACCACGGCTGGCAGGTGCAGCGCAACGCCGTCTCTGTCTGCGAGACGCTGCAGAAGGCCCTCCGCCAGATCACGGGGGAGGAGGTCCACCTGACGGGCTGCGGCCGGACGGACGCCGGCGTCCACGCCGAGCGCTACGTCGCGAACTTCCGCACGGAGAGCCGCATCCCCTTGGAGCGCCTGCCCTTCGCCATCAACACCCACACGCCGGAGGACATCGCCGTCAGCGAGGCCCTGGAGGTGGCGGAGGACTTCAACGCCATCGGCTCCTGCCTCAAAAAGGAGTATACCTACCGCATCTACAACTCCCGGGTGAAGAACCCTTTCTATGTGAACCGGGCCTACTTCTACCCCAAGCGCCTGGACGAGGACTTCCTGGACCGGGCGGCGCATATGTTCGTGGGGACCCATGACTTTGCCGCCGTCCGCTCCGTGGGGACGGAGACCCGTACCACCGTCCGCACCATCTACTGGTGCGATGTGACCCGCAGCGGTGAGCTCCTGGAGCTGAAGGTCTGCGCCGACGGCTTCCTCTACAACATGGTCCGGGCCATCACCGGCACCGTCCTCTACGCGGCGGAGGGCAAGTTCCGCCCGGAGGACATCCCTGCCATCCTGGAGAGCCGGGACCGCACCCTGGCGGGGCCCACGGCGCCCCCCGGGGGATTGTACCTCACAAGACTCTGGTATGAGGATGAGAGACTCAATGGATGAAAGACGTGAGCCCCTCCCGGTGGAGGGCGGCCGCACGGAACGGCCGAAGCACCGGGGCCTCCGGCGCTTTCTGATCTTCCTGGCGGTGCTGGCGGCGGTTCTGGGCGTGGTGGCCCTGGCCGCCTGGCGGGACGGCACGGGCTTTGACGCCCTGCGCCGCTACTTCGCCTACGGCACGGGCTCCGGCAGCGGCACCATCCGCTATGAGGCCTCCACCGCCAACCGCTTCGCCGCCCTGGACGGCGGCGTCGCCATCCTCTCGGACCGGGAGCTGACCGTCCTGCGGGACGACGGCACCGAGGTCTGCCGCCTCTCCCTCTCCCTGGGCTCCCCGGCCCTTGCGGAGTGCCGGGGCCGGGCCCTTGCCTACGATGTGGGCGGCACCGAGCTCTATGTGGTGGACATCTCCGGCGAGAAGATCCATCTCAGCCTGGACGGGGCCATCACCGCCGCCGCCCTCAACGGCAGCGGGTATCTGGCCGTCACGGCGGAGGCCCCCAACTGTAAGAGCGCCGTCTCCGTCTATGACCCCAGCGGCACGGAGATCTTCCTCTTCAAGTCCGCCCAGCGCTTCCTCTCCACCGCCTCCGTGACGGAGGACGGCAAAACCCTCGCCGCCGTGGCCCTGGGGCAGGAGGGCGGCGTCTTCACCAGCAGCATCCTCCTCTACGACCTCACAAAGGACGCCCAGGAGCCTCAGGAGACCGTCGCCATCCCGGACGACCTGGTCTTCACCCTGGGGGCCACGGGCACGTCTCTCGCCGCCCTGGGGCAGGACGGCCTCAGCTTCCTCCCTCTCGCCGGGGAGAGCAAGCGCTACGACTTCTCCGGTCAGTACCTCCGGGGCTACCACTTCGGCGGGGAGGGCTTCGCCCTCCTGCAGCTGAACCGCTACCAGTCCGGCAGCGCCGGGAAGCTGGTCACCGTGGACGCCGGCGGGGAGGTCCTGGGGGAGCTGGAGCTCCGGGAGGAGGTCCTGGACCTCTCCGCCGCGGGCCGCTACCTGGCCGTCCTCTACACGGATCGCTGCGTCATCTACAGCAGCGCCCTCCAGGAGTACGCCTCCCTTGTGGGGACGGACGGCATCCGGGCCGTTCTCCAGCGCGCGGACGGCTCCGCCCTCCTTCTGGGGGCGGAGGAGGCCCGGCTCTTCGTGCCCTGAGGGGCAGGAAAGCCCAGTTCCGGGAAACATTCCCGGCCAATTTACAAAACGTTTACACGCGGAAAGGTAGGAACCTGTGACAACAACTGCTATAATACTGGATGTCCTCACGGCGGCGGCCCTCATTGCCTTCACCGTGATGGGAGCCCATCGGGGCTTCTTCCGCACCGTGGCGGGGCTTCTCGCCGTGATACTGGCCCTGGTGGGGGCTCAGCTCTTCACCAGCTGGGCCGCGCCCCACGTCTCCGGCGTCCTGCAGCCCGCCATCGAGCGGCGGGTGGAGAAAAAGGTGGACGCCGCCCTGGGCGGAGATCCCTCCGCCATCACCCCCCAGGAGCCCCAAATCGGCGCCTCCCGGCCGGACAGCGAGACCCAGGACCAGAAGGAGGCGGAGGAGGAGAGCGAGATCCAGCGCCTTCTCCGGGCCATCGGCGTGGATGAGCAGCTCTTCCAGCGCCTGGGGGAGAGCGCCCGGGAGAAGGTCCGGGATACCGGCGTCACCGTGGCCACCGCCGTGGTCCAGAGCGTGGCGGAGAGCGTCATCCGCGCCCTCCTCTTCCTTCTGAGCTTCGCGGTCTTCCTGCTCCTTCTGAAGCTCCTGGCCAAGGTCCTGGACCTGGCGCTGAAGCTCCCGGTGCTCCGCAGCATGAACGGCCTTGCCGGCGCTGCCGTGGGCCTGGTGGAGGGGGCTCTCGCGGTGTTTCTCGCCGTCTGGCTCCTCCGGCGCTTCGGCGTCTCCTTTGAGACCCCCGCCGTGGAGGGGACCTATCTTCTCTCATTCTTTGCCAAGCACACTCCGCTCTCCGCCCTGGCCTCCGTCGGGACGAGAGGGTGATCGCATACTTTCTGGAGGTACACGATGCAGCCTACACTTTGTTCCCGTTGTAAGAAGAATGTCGCCGTGGTCTACATCTCCCGGATGGAGAACGGCCAGACCGTCAATGAGGGCCTCTGCCTCAAGTGCGCCCGGGACCTGGGACTGCCCCAGGTGGAGGACATGATGAAGCGCATGGGCATCTCCGACGAGGAGCTGGACACCCTGAACTCCGAGATGCTCCAGGCTCTGAACGGCGTGGAGAACATCGAGGATCTTCCCGCCGGGGAGGACCCCGGCGAGGAGGACGAGGGGAAGACCGCCACCTTTCCCTTCCTGAACCGCCTCTTCGGCAACGCCGCCCCCGGCGGCAGCGCGCCGGAGGCCGGGGAGCCCCCCCACACCGAGCGGGAGAAGGACCCCCGCAAGGGCGACAAGAAGCGCAAGTTCCTGGAGGGCTACTGCCAGAACCTCACCGGCAAGGCCCGGGAGGGCAAGCTGGACCCCGTCATCGGCCGGGCGGAGGAGATCGAGCGGGTGGTGCAGATCCTGAACCGCCGCCAGAAGAACAACCCCTGCCTCATCGGTGAGCCCGGCGTGGGCAAGACCGCCATCGCTGAGGGCCTCGCCCAGCGGATCGTGAAGGGCGACGTGCCCTACAAGCTCCGGGACAAGGAGGTCTATCTCCTGGACCTCACCGCGCTTGTGGCCGGGACCCAGTTCCGGGGCCAGTTCGAGCAGCGGATGAAGGGCCTCATCGACGAGGTGAAGCGCCTCGGCAACATCATCCTCATGATCGACGAGATCCACAACATCGCCGGGGCCGGGGACGCCGAGGGCAGCATGAACGCCGCCAATATCTTAAAGCCCGCCCTCTCCCGGGGCGAGATCCAGGTCATCGGCGCCACCACCTTCAATGAGTACCGCAAGTTCATCGAGAAGGACACCGCCCTCGAGCGCCGCTTCCAGCCCGTCACGGTGAACGAGCCCTCCATCGAGGACAGCATCGCCATTTTGAAGGGCATCGCCCCCTACTACGAGCGCTACCACGGCGTCAAGATCCCGGAGGGGATGCTCCGCCAGGCCGTCCTCCTCTCCGAGCGCTATATCACGGACCGCTTCCTCCCGGACAAGGCCATCGACCTCATCGACGAGGCCTGCTCCGACCTGAACCTCAAGGACAAGGGCATCTCCCGCCGCATGGAGATCCAGCGGGAGCTGGAGGACTATGAGAAGGAGCGGACCATGCTGGAGGAGAAGGAGGAGAAGGAAGAGGCCGACTACGCCCGCATGGCGGAGCTCAAGAGCCGCGAGCTCCAGCTCAACGCCGAGCTCCAGGCCCTCTGCGCCCAGGGCGACCCCCAGCTCTCCATGGAGAACCTGGCCCACGTCATTGAGCTCTGGACCAAGATCCCCGCCTCCCGCATCCGGGAGCAGGAGTTCCAGCGCCTGAGCCAGCTGGAGGAGCGGCTCAAGAGCCACATCATCGGCCAGGACCAGGCGGTCGCCGCCGTGGCCGCCGCCGTCCGCCGCAGCCGGGTGGGCATCTCGCCCAAGCATAAGCCGGTCAGCTTCATCTTCGTGGGCTCCACCGGCGTGGGCAAGACGGAGCTCGTCAAGCAGCTGGCAGAGGACCTCTTCAACTCCCCGGACGCCCTCATCCGCCTTGATATGTCCGAGTTCATGGAGAAGCACTCCGTCTCCCGCATCGTGGGCTCCCCGCCGGGCTACGTGGGCTATGACGAGGCCGGCCAGCTGACGGAGAAGATCCGCCGCAAGCCCTATGCCGTCATCCTCTTCGACGAGATCGAGAAGGCCCACCCGGATGTCCTCAACGTCCTGCTGCAGATCCTGGACGACGGCGAGATTACCGACGCCCACGGCCGCAAGGTGAACTTCGAGAACACCGTCATCGTCATGACCTCCAACGCCGGCAGCTCCACCAAGGAGGGCACCGTGGGTTTCGGCCGCACCGTCAGCGAGCAGGACCGGGAGAAGGCCATGAAGGCCCTGGAGCAGTTCCTCCGGCCGGAGTTCATCAACCGGGTGGACGAGGTCATCTGCTTCAACCGCCTGACGGAGGAGAACTTCAAGGGCATCGCCGCCATCATGCTGAAGGAGCTCCAGGACTCCCTCCGGGACAAGGGCATCACCTTCACCTATGAGCCGTCTCTCGTGGACTACCTCACGGAGAAGTCCTACTCCATCACCTACGGCGCCCGGAACCTCCGCCGCTGCATCCAGAAGGACCTGGAGGACCCCATGACCACCCGCATCATCGAGAGCTACGAGAGCCCCATCACCCAGATCCGCGCCCGCGCCCAGGACGGCGCCGTGGTTCTGGACTGCCTCTAAAAAGAAAGGGAGATGGATATGAAGCTCTTCCGCCGGGAGATGGACCCCCGCTGCGCCTACTGTCAGTTCGCCAGCACCCTCAATGACCGGGAGTGCATGTGCGTGAAGCGGGGCGTGGTGCCCATGGAGCACCACTGCCGCGCCTTCCGCTACGACCCCCTCCGCCGGGAGCCTCCCCGCCCCGCGACCCTGAAGACCGACACCCTCCAGGAGAAGGATTTCAGCCTGTAAAAAACGAGGCCGGACAGCGTATTGCTGTCCGGCCTTGTTCTGTCCCGCGTCCGGAGGGACCCCTCACGGTACGTAATGGGAATAGACTTCCACGTGGTCATAGATGGCCCGCCAGGCGCTGTGGGCGTTGCCGGTGACGCAGAGATAGCCCCGCCCTTCGGCGTCCTGGGCAAAGCTTGCCGCGCAGGACCCGGACTCCGCTACATACCCGGTCTTGGCGGCCAGCACCTCCACGCCGCCGCAGTCCTTGTCCTCGATGCGCCGCAAAAACCAGTTGGAGAGGTCCTGCCCCTCCGGATGGAAGTCCGTCGCCGCCGTGTGGAACCGCTTCGTGGTCAGGATCTCTCGGCAGAGTTCGTTTTCCATGGCCGCGCGCAGGATCAGGGCCATGTCCCGGGCGGTGCAGTGGTGCTCCGGGGCGTAGAGCCCCACGCAGTTGGTGAAGTGCGCCCCTTCCGAGAGGCCCAGCTCCACCGCCTTTTCGTTCATCCGCGCCACGAAGGCCTCCTGGGACCCGGCGCTGAGCACCGCCAGCCCCAGCGAGGCGTCCGCCCCGGAGGAGAGGATGCAGCCGTACAGCAGTTCCCGGGCGGGGACCTCCTCCCCCACCTCGTAGCCCACCACGCTGCAGTCGTGGCGGAAGCAGAAGTCCGCCGTCTCCCGGTCCATCACGAAGACCTGCTCCCAATCCGTGATGTGCTCCGCCGCCACGAGAAGGGTCAGGATCTTCGTCATGGAGGCGGGGGAGAGGAGCACGTCGGAGCCTTTCTCCGCCAGGATCTCCCCGGTCTCCGCGTCCGCCAGCACGGCGAACTCGCTGGGGAAGTCCTCCCCCAGGGTCACCGTTCCCTCCGTGGGGGCCAGGGCGAAGACCGGCTCCGGCTCTACCGGGGGTTCCTCCGGGATGCTGGCGGCGGCGCTGCCGCTTCCGTCGCTGGAAGCGGCGGGCTCCTCCCCCCGGGGCTGGGGCTTCGGCCCCCGCAGCAGCAGGAAGACCGCCAGCGTCAGCAGCGGCACCGCGATCAGCAGCGCCAGCTGCCGCCGCCTCCGGGCCTTCCGCCGCTGCCGCTCCCGCTCCTGTCGTGCCCGCCGCCGGGCCAGGCGCTCCTCCGTGGGGGGAAGCTCATAACCGCTCTTCATCGTTGACTCCTTCCGCTCCGAACCCGCCCCACCGGGCGGGGATGACGCATTCTCACTCCACCATCATACCATACCTCCCGCCGTCGCGCATCCCCCAATGGGAGGAAAATTTCCCCCTGTCCCCCAAAGCGGGACGCTATCCGGCGCCGCCGTCCCCCACCGGGGGAACGGACAGGGGGATTGTCCCTCCTCCATGAGATTTTGTGCACTTTCCACAGACATCTCCCCATTGACATTTGCCATCAGATGGGGTATAACGGTAACAATTCAAACAGCAGACGCGATGAACGGGACAGACCATTCGGGACAGCGCCCTCACAGAGAGCCGTGGTGTGGTGGAACACGGCAGGGAGGCCCGGCTGGTGTCACCCGGGAGCTGCGCCGCCGAAGGAATGTCCCCCAAGCGGTGCCGGACGCCCTCCGATATCAGGGTACACGAGCGGCCGTGGGGAGACCCACGGCAATGAGAGTGGTACCGCGGAAGTCCGGCTTTCGTCTCTCCTGGGGAACAGGAGCGGCGAGGGCCGTTTTGCTTTTCGCGTCAGCCGGAACATCTTTGAAAGGAGCGAATCTGCATGCTGAACATCACCATCCACAAAACCGACGCCCCCAAGGAGAAGCCGGCCAAGGGCACGGCGCTGGGCTTCGGCAACCTCTTCACCGACCACATGTTCCTGATGGACTACAGCCCCGACCAGGGCTGGCACGATGCCCGCATCGTGCCCTACGGTCCCCTGACCCTGGACCCGGCGGCCTCCGTCCTGCACTACGGCCAGGCCTGCTTCGAGGGCCTGAAGGCCTACCGGGGCCCGGACGGCAAGGTCCGCCTCTTCCGGCCGGACTGCAACGGCCGCCGCATGATGCAGAGCATGCGCCGCATGTGCATGCCGGAGATCCCGGAGGAGGACTTTGTCCAGGCCATCCGTACCCTCTGCCAGGTGGAGGAGGCCTGGGTCCCTGATGAGGTGGGCTCCTCCCTCTACTTCCGCCCCCTGGCCATCGCCACCACCGCCAAGCTGGGCGTCCACGCCTCCGGCAACTACCTCTTCTGCGTCCTGGCCTCCCCCGCCGGCACCTACTACCCCACCGGCATGGAGCCTGTCCGCATCTACGTGGAGCCCCACTACATCCGGGCCGCCGAGGGCGGTACGGGCTTCACCAAGTGCGCCGGCAACTACGCGGGCGCCGCTCTCGCCGGTGACCGGGCGGAGAAGATGGGCTTCAACCAGGTCCTCTGGCTGGACGGCCACGACCGCAAGTACGTGGAGGAGATGGGCTCCATGAACGGCTTCTTCGTCATCGGCGGCGAGCTCTACACCGCCGCCGCGGCGGAGGACCACGGCACCATCCTCCCCGGCGTCACCCGCCGCAGCGTCATCGAGCTGGCGAAGGACTGGGGCATCCCCGTCCGCGAGGGCAGGATCTCCATCGACACCATCACCGAGGCATCCCGAAACGGCCGCCTGGAGGAGGTCTTCGCCACCGGCACCGCCGCCGTGGTCATCCCCATCAAAGAGCTGAACTACGAGGGCGTTCCTTACTACGTGGGCGACCAGGGCATCGGCCCCCTGACCCAGAAGTTCTACGATACCCTCACCGGCATCCAGTGGGGCCAGCTCCCGGACACCAAGGGCTGGATGGTGGAGATCTGAAGCGGGAACTTCGCCCCCCGTTGGAGTCCCCCTTTTCCCCGCGGGAGCGGCTTTGCCGTTCCTGCGGAGGAAGGAACACTTCCCTTTGACGAAAAAAGAAAACGCCTGCCAGAAGGCGGGCGGTCGTAAAACCGGCAGCAGCCACAGCGGTTCACCGCTGTGGCTGTTCTTGTATCCTATCCCGCTTTGTGTTAACATGGAAGGAAACAGACCCACAGATCGGGAGTTGTTGAGGTGTTTTATGAAACTATTATTTATCATTGGCGATGCCGCGGTTGGGAAAATGACAGTTGGTCAGGAACTGATGAAAATAACGGATTTAAGGCTCTTTCACAATCACATGACCATTGAACCGGTGATAGAGATTTTCGGCAGATACGACGGAAAGACGATCTCAGAAATACGTGACACGATTTTCAGGAACTAT
>SFLD01000071.1 GCA_004553545.1 Clostridiales bacterium
AGTACGGCCGCAAGGCTAAAACTCAAAGGAATTGACGGGGGCCCGCACAAGCAGCGGAGCATGTGGCTTAATTCGAAGCAACGCGAAGAACCTTACCAGCGCTTGACATTATGGTGAAGCCGGGGAGACCCGGTGGCCGAGAGGAGCCATAACAGGTGGTGCATGGCTGTCGTCAGCTCGTGTCGTGAGATGTTGGGTTAAGTCCCGCAACGAGCGCAACCCCCGTCGCGTGTTGCCAGCGGTTCGGCCGGGCACCCGCGCGAGACCGCCGGCGTCAAGCCGGAGGAGGGTGGGGACGACGTCAAGTCATCATGCCCCTTATGCGCTGGGCCGCACACGTGCTACAATGGCCGGCACAACGGGCTGCCACGCCGCAAGGCGGAGCGAATCCCCAAAGCCGGCCCCAGTTCGGACCGGGGGCTGCAACCCGCCCCCGCGAAGTCGGAGTTGCTAGTAATCGCGGATCAGCACGCCGCGGTGAATGCGTTCCCGAAGTCGCCGGCCCAACCCGAAAGGGGGGGAGGTGCCGAAGGTGTGGCTGGTAAGGGGGGTGAAGTCGTAACAAGGTAGCCGTACCGGAAGGTGCGGCTGGATCACCTCCTTTCTAGGGAGACACACCTCTTCCAGAGAAGACTTTATTATGGCGACGGGCCGTCCCGTCAGGCCGAGGCGCCATGCCTCGGGTCCCTTCCAGTCGCCTGGTCGTCGCGGGACTTCCCCGCGCGGCGTCCGGTCCCCGGGGCTCGCCCTGGCCGTACCTTGAGAGCTGCATAGCGTGACCAACGAAGATTTTCTTCTAGAAGATCGCATCTCATGCAATATGACACCCAAGGGCCCCGCGAGGCGGGGCCGTATGAGTCGTGAAACCATACCGTCTGAGATAGAAGGAAGATGGTAAGGGCAGGCGGCGGATGCCTTGGCACAGGAAGCCGACGAAGGACGCGGCAAGCTGCGATAATCCGCGGTGAGGGGCACACGCCCTTTGACCCGCGGGTCTCCGAATGGGAAAACCCGGCGCGCCGTCGAGGCGCGCCGCCTCCGGGCCGAACGCATAGGCCCGGAGGGGGCAACCCGGGGAACTGAAACATCTAAGTACCCGGAGGAAGAGAAATCAAGCGAGATTCCCCCAGTAGTGGCGAGCGAACGGGGAAGAGGCCAAACCGGCCCGAGCGAAAGCCGGGCCGGGGTCGTGGGGCCGTCTACAGTGCGGTTACAAAGCGGCGCGCGAGCGGAACCGGATGGGAAGCCGGGCCGGAGGGGGTTAGAGCCCCGTACGCGAAGCGCGACGCCCGCCTGACGGTGCCCGAGTACCGCCGGACACGTGAAACCCGGTGGGAAGCAGGGGGGTCCACCCTCCAAGCCTAAATACTCTCCTGTGACCGATAGCGCACTAGTACCGCGAGGGAAAGGTGAAAAGCACCCCGGGAGGGGAGTGAAACAGCACCTGAAACCGCCTGCCCACAAGCAGTCGGAGCACCTGCTCGCAGGTGTGACGGCGTGCCTTTTGTAGAATGAGCCAGCGAGTTGCGGCGCGTGGCGAGGCCAAGCCACGAAGCGAGCCGTAGCGACAGCGAGTCCGAACAGGGCGTCGAGTCGCGCGCCGCAGACGCGAAGCCGGGTGAGCTATCCATGGGCAGGCTGAAGCGGGGGTAAGACCCCGTGGAGGGCCGAACCCACCTAGGTTGAAAACTGGGGGGATGACCCGTGGATAGGAGTGAAAGGCCTATCAAACCCGGAGATATCTCGTTCTCCCCGAAATAGCTTTAGGGCTAGCCTCGGGCGTTTACCATGGGGGGTAGAGCACTGGACTGCCGCGGGGGCCTCACCGCCTACCAACGCAGACCAAACTCCGAATACCCATGGTCCACAGCCCGGGAGTCAGAACATGTGGGCTAAGCTGTGTGTTCGAAAGGGAAACAGCCCAGACCGCCCGCTAAGGCCCCCAAGTCGATGTTGAGTGGCAAAGGATGTGCGTCCGCCCAGACAACCAGGATGTTGGCTTAGAAGCAGCCACCCATTCAAAGAGTGCGTAATAGCTCACTGGTCGAGTGGACATGCGCCGACAATACACGGGGCTAAGCATCGCGCCGAAGCGGCGGACCGGAACATTGGTTCCGGTGGTAGGGGAGCTTCCCGTGCGCGGCGAAGCCGAGGGACGACCCTCGGTGGAGCGCCCGGGAGTGAGAATGCTGGCATGAGTAACGAGAGCGGGGTGGAAAACCCCGCCGCCGTAAACCCAAGGTTTCCTGGGCGAGGCTAATCCTCCCAGGGTCAGTCGGGGGCTAAGGCGAGGCCGGAAGGCGTAGCCGATGCACAGCGGGCCGACATTCCCGCACCCCCGGAAGGGCGCTACAACCGATGGGGCGACGCAGGAGGGTAGCTGGACGGGGTTCTGGACGTCCCCGCGATGGCGCGTAGGGCGGCTCCCAGTGAAACGCGGGAGCCACGGGGCCTGAGGCGCCGGACGAAGCCGCAAGGCGAAGCCAGTGAGCCCATGCTGCCGAGAAAAACCCCTAGGGAGCCCGACGGGGCCCGTACCGCAAACCGACACAGGTGGGTGGGTAGAGAATACCAAGGCGATCGGGAGAACTATGGTCAAGGAACTCGGCAAAATCGCCCCGTAACCTCGGGAGAAGGGGCGCCGGCCTGGGTGGGGGGACACGCTCCCCGAGCCCGGTCCGGCCGCAGCGAAAAGGTCCAAGCGACTGTTTACCAAAAACACAGGACTCTGCTGAAGTCGTAAGACGACGTATAGGGTCTGACGCCTGCCCGGTGCCGGAAGGTCACGAGGAGCCGTCAGCGCAAGCGAAGCGGCGAATCCAAGCCCCGGTAAACGGCGGCCGTAACTATAACGGTCCTAAGGTAGCGAAATTCCTTGTCGGGTAAGTTCCGACCTGCACGAAAGGCGTAACGATTTGGACGCTGTCTCGACCATAGGCCCGGTGAAATTGCACTAGTCGTGAAGATGCGACTTACCCGCGGAAGGACGGAAAGACCCCGTGAACCTTTACTGCAGCTTGGCATTGGCTGCCGGGGCGCCGTGTAGAGGATAGGTGGGAGACCGAGAACCCGGGACGCCAGTCCCGGGGGAGTCGCCCTTGGAATACCACCCTCGGCGCCTTGGCATCCTAACCTGCGGCCGTTATCCGGCGCAGGGACCGTGCCAGGTGGGTAGTTTGACTGGGGCGGTCGCCTCCTAAAAGGTAACGGAGGCGCACGTAAGGTCTGCTCGGGACGGTCGGCAACCGTCCTTCAGAGTGCAAGAGCGCAAGCAGGCTTGACTGCGAGACGGACAGGTCGAGCAGGTGGGAAACCAGGTTCTAGTGATCCGGCGGCTCAGAGTGGTATGGCCGTCGCTCAACGGATAAAAGGTACTCCGGGGATAACAGGCTGATCTTCCCCAAGAGTCCACATCGACGGGAAGGTTTGGCACCTCGATGTCGGCTC
>SFLD01000072.1 GCA_004553545.1 Clostridiales bacterium
ATCGCCTCCGGCCCCCTGACCTCCGACGCGCTGGCGGAAACGCTGCAAGGGCTGCTGGGGGAGCACAGCGACCTCCATTTCTTCGACGCGGCGGCACCCCTGGTGTCCGCCGAGAGTGTGGATATGGACTATGCCTGGATGGGCTCCCGGTATGATAAGGGCACGGACGATTATGTAAACTGCCCCATGAATCAGGAGGAATATGACGCCTTCTGGAAGGAGCTGACCACCGCTCAGGAGGCGGAGGTCCACGGCTTTGAGGACAGCATGGTGTTCGAGGGATGTATGCCGGTGGAGGTCATGGCCCGCCGGGGCCATGACACGCTGCTGTACGGTCCCCTGAAATCCCGGGGACTGGACGATCCCCGGACAGGCCGGTGGCCCTACGCCGTGGTGCAGTTGCGGCGGGACAACGCCGACGGCACCGTTTACAATCTGGTGGGCTTCCAGACCCATCTGAAATTCCCGGAGCAGCGGCGGGTGTTTTCCATGATCCCCGCCCTGCGGAACGCGGAATTTCTGCGGTACGGCGTCATGCACCGGAATACCTTCCTGGATTCCCCCCGGCTGCTGGACCGGTATTACCGGCTGAAAAAGGAACCCCGCATCGCATTTGCCGGGCAGATGACCGGTGTGGAGGGATATGTGGAGTCCGCCGCCAGCGGCTTTCTGGTGGGTATTGAAACGGCCCGCCGCCTGAAGGGACAGTCCCCGGTGGACTTCCCACGGGAAATGGCCATCGGCGCGTTGGCGCTGTACATTTCCAACGAGTCTGTGACCCAGTTCCAGCCTATGAATATCAACTTCGGCATCATCCCGCCTCTTGACCACTTCGTCAAGGGCAAGAGAAATAAAAACGCCGAGATCTCCCAGCGGGCGCTTGCCATCCTGGAGGAGAAAAAGGCAGATATTTTAGCCTGACCGCCCGCAACACAGAAGAATAAACCCGCCGGCCGGGAAACTGGACGGCGGCCGTCCCCCTGAAAGGAGGAACCTGCCAATGAAGATCATTTTGGACGCTATGGGCGGCGACAACGCCCCTCTGGCGGTGGTACAGGGCGCTTTGGAGGCCCATGCCCAGTGCGGCGCGGACATCGTGCTGGTGGGCCGTGAGGAGGCCATCCGGGCCTGCCTGACCGGCCCCCTGCCGGAGGGCGTGGAGATCGTGAACGCTACGGGAGTGGTGGAAATGTGCGACGATCCCGCCACCGCCTTCAAGCGCAAGAAGGATTCCTCCCTGACGGTGGGATTGACCATGCTGAAAAACGGCGAGGGCGACGCCTTCATTTCCGCCGGGTCCACTGGCGCCCTGCTGGCAGGGGCCACCCTGCTGGTCAAGCGCATCCGGGGCATCCGCCGGGCGGCCATGGGGCCTGTACTCCCCACCGCTACGGGCCACGCCATCCTCTGCGACTGCGGCGCCAACGCCGACTGTACCCCGGAGTACCTGCTGCAATTCGCGTATCTGGGCAATTTTTACGCCCAGCGGCTCATGGGGGTGGAGAAGCCCCGGGTGGGCCTGCTGAACATCGGTGCCGAGCCGTCCAAGGGCGATACCCTCCGCCATGAGACCTACGCCCTGTTGGAGGAGGCGGGCCGGGAGGGCCGGTTGAACTTCATCGGCAACATCGAGGCCAACACCGCCCTGCTGGGCGGGGCCGACGTCATCGTGGCGGACGGCTATTCCGGCAATATCCTGCTGAAAACCGTGGAGGGTGCTGCCAAGCTGCTGCTGGGTGAGATGAAGAAGGCGTTTTTATCCAGCACGAAGAGCAAACTGGGCGCCCTGCTGGTCAAGGATAGCTTGGGCGATGTGAAAAAGCTGCTGGACCCCAGTGAGGTGGGCGGTACGCCCTTCCTTGGCATCAGCAAGCCTGTGCTGAAGGCCCACGGCTCCTCTGATGCCCGGGCCATCCGCAACGCCGTGTTCCGGGCGGTGGAATACGCCCAGAGTGGGATCATCGCGGACGTGGAGGCCCACATCGACGTGATGAAGGTGGAAAAGAACGGATAAAAGAGGGTTGCCCTCTTGACAGGGCTATGGGATTGCCGTATGATTGCTTCATGCTAAGAAGCAAATGAATTTTGAAATGTTTCATAGGAGTGAATTTGTATGTCAGTTGATGAAATCTTTCAGACTATGCGGGATCTGGTGTCCGAGCAGTTTGCAATGGAGCCTGCGGAGGTGACCATGGATACTTCTTTCGAGGAGGATCTGGGCGCTGATTCCGTGGACCTGGTGGAGCTGGTCATGGCCATGGAAGAGGAATTTGATATGGGTGAGGCCAACGAGGACGAGTTGGCCGGACTCAAGACCGTGGGCGACGCGGTGAATTTTGTCGCTTCCAAGCTGAAGTAAAAAAGAGTGGCCCCGCCATGCGCGGGGCTTCCTTATGAGGTGAACAGGGATGCAGGAACTGGAGAAAAAATTAAATTATACCTTCCGGAACCAAGAACTGCTGCGGGAGGCGCTGAATCACAGCTCCTACGCGAATGAGCATCGCTCCCAGGGGCTTGGCAGCAACGAACGGCTGGAGTTTTTGGGCGACAGCGTGCTGGGCTTTGTGACGGCGGAGTATCTCTTCGCCCGGCACCCGGACCTGCCGGAGGGGGATCTGACCCGGATCCGGGCAGCGCTGGTGTGCGAGCAGAGCCTTCACGAGGTGGCCCAGAAGCTGAATTTGGGCAGCTATCTGAAGCTGGGCAAGGGTGAGGAGGCCGGCGGCGGCCGCCATCGGGCCTCCATTCTGGCGGATGCAACCGAGGCTGTGTTCGCCGCCGTGTATCTGGACGGCGGCATTACCGCCGCGTCGGAGCTGATCCACCGCGTTCTGCTGGACGTGGAGAGGGAAGAGGTGGTGGAGGAGCGCCGCCGGGACTACAAGACCCTGCTCCAGGAGCACATCCAGCGGAAGGCCGGTCAGGAGCTGACCTACTGCATGGTGCGGGAGGAAGGCCCCGACCACGCCAAGACTTTCGTTACCGAGGTGCGGCTCAACGGCACCGCCATCGGCGAGGGCAGCGGCCACAGCAAGAAGGAATCGGAGCAGATGGCCGCCAA
>SFLD01000011.1 GCA_004553545.1 Clostridiales bacterium
TCAGCCCCAACGCCGGCTGCACCCGCGCCCAGATCGTGGCGCTGATCTGCCGCAGCCAGCAGGGGACTCCCGCGGCGGGCGACCTGCCCTTCACGGATGCTCCCGTCTGGGCGTATGACGCCATCGCCTGGAGCTATCAGCAGGGTATCGTCAAGGGCACCACCGAGACCACCTTCAGCCCCAACGCCCTCTGCACCCGCGGCCAGATCGTCACCTTCCTCTATCGCGCTCTGAGCAAGTAACCCCAGCCTCACCGCGCAGCCAAGGAAACACAAAAAACCGGGTATCCCATCTCTGGGATACCCGGTTTTTCCGTCGGATCGCCTCGGTTTCGGATGATTTTCCGGTCTGCGGGGCGGTTTTTACCCGGCGGACCGCGCAGGGCGGTCAAAACAGCAAAAAACGTCGAGAGGACCTCCGCCCGCTGTGGTAGAATGGAGCCTGTAAGGAGTTGAGGCATGTGAAAGAACAGATCCTGGCGGTCCAGCGGATGCAGGACTACATCGAGCGGAACCGGACGGGGGAGATCCGCCTCTCTGATCTGGCGCGGGTATCCCTCTTTTCCCCGTGGTATGCCTACCGGCTGTTCCGGGACTGTCTGGGGCTGACGCCCACGGAGTACATCCGCAAGTACCGCCTCACCCAGGCGGCCCGGCAGCTCAGGGGCGGGAAGACCCGGGTCATCGACGCGGCACTGGACGCGGGCTTTTCCAATGTGGATACCTTCACCCGGGCCTTTTACCGGGAGTTCGGGCTGAATCCGAGCGACTATATGAAAAATCCCGTTCCTGTCCCGTTCTTCATTCCTTACGGTGCAAAATATCGTGAACTGAGAAAGGAGAACATTGACGTGTCCAACATTCAACCGATTTTCATACAGGTCATCCACAAGCCGGAGCGCCTGTGTATCATCAAGCGCGGTCTGCACGCAGAGGACTATTTCCCTTACTGCGAGGAAGTCAGCTGCGATGTATGGGGTATTCTCATGAGCATGAAGTCGCTCTGCGGAGAGCCGGTTTCCATGTGGCTGCCGGAGAAGTACAAAAAGCCGAACACCTCTACCTATGTGCAGGGCGTGGAGGTCGAAACCGATTATATGGGAATGATCCCGGAGGGCTTCGATACCATTCATCTGCCGGAGTCGGAATATCTGATGTTTCAGGGCCCACCCTTCCGGGAGGAGGATTACTGCGAAGCCATCCGCACCGTGCAGGCGGCGATGGACAGCTATGACCCGTCCGTCATCGGCTGCCGCTGGGACGATGAGAACCCGCGCATCCAGCTCGAACCCCGTGGCGGGCGCGGCTATATCGAGCTGCGGGCAGTCAGGAGGGTTCAGAAATGAGCGAGGCAATTTTTGTTGAAGGACTGACAAAAACCTATGCCGGGAAAACCGTGGTCGATCATTTAGATCTTTCGGTAAAAAGCGGAACGGTATTCGGACTGCTCGGTGCCAACGGTGCCGGAAAAAGCACCACGATCGAATGTATGCTCGGCACAAAACAGGCAGACAGCGGAACTGTTCGCTTGCTTGGAAAAGACCCAAAGAAGAAACGCCGCACACTTTTTCAGCGCATCGGCGTGCAGTTTCAGGAGGGCGACTATCAGAAAGAAATCAAGGTTTCCGAGCTTTGCGAGGAAACCGCAAGCCTTTACCGCAGCCCTGCCGATTGGCGCAAGCTGTGTGAGCAGTTCGGTATTGGGGATAAGGCGAACACACCGGTGAAAGGTCTCTCGGGCGGTGAACGCCAGCGGCTTTTCATCGTGCTGGCACTGATCGGGCAGCCGGAGCTGGTGTTCCTGGACGAGCTCACCACCGGCCTGGACGCCAAAGCCCGGCGGGGCGTGTGGAAAACGCTGGAACAGTTGAAAGAGCAGGGCCTGACGATCTTTCTCACGTCCCACTTTATGGATGAGGTGGAGGCCCTGTGCGATGAGATCTGCATTTTGAAAAAGGGTACTCCCGTTTTCCGCGGAACCGTGGAGCAGGCAAAGACTCAATGTGGCTGTGAACGCTTCGAGGACGCTTATTTGCAGCTGTCCGATGAGGAGGTGGACGCATGAAACGCTTTTTTACATATCTTAAAACGGAACTGAAGCTCAGCCTGCGGGACATGAATATGGTGATTTTTGCCGTGATTATGCCGCTTGTGATCTTTATCATCCTCGGCATCATTTACGGGACAAAGCCCGCCTATGACGGCGCGGAGTATACATTCATGGAGCAGTCTTTCGGAGCCGTCAGCGCAGTTGCCATTTGTGCAAGCGGACTTATGGGCCTGCCGCTGGCAGTATCAGGCCTTCGAGAGTTGAAGATTCTCAAACGGCTGCGTGTTACGCCGGTCAGCCCGGTATTCATTCTGGGCGTTGAGCTGTCCATGTATATCGTCTACTGTGCCGTGTCCCTTGCAACGCTGTCAGTTGCGGCGCTCTTGTGGGGTGTGCGGCTGCGCGGTTCGCTTCTGGCTTTTCTCGGAAGCTGGCTGCTTACCATGCTCTCGACCCTGTCCATCGGGATGCTGGCAGGCGGCGTAGCAAAGGACACCAAGCAGGCAAGCGTCATTGCCTCGATCCTCTATTTCCCCATGCTGATCTTTTCCGGCACAACGCTGCCGATTGAGGTTATGCCAAAGGCGATGCAGAAGATCGTCAGCGTTTTCCCGCTAACGCAGGGGCTTACGATGATGAAAAACACATTTTTAGGTGTCAGCACGGGAAGCATTCTGTTGCCGCTTTGTGTAATGATTGGAGTTGCCGCACTTTGCACCATTCTCGCCGTTCGCTTCTTTCGATGGGAATGATCCGCCCAGGGGTCCCCTCGCCTGCAGAGGGGCAGACGCCGGCAGTCCGGTCTCACGGGCTGCCGGTGCTGTTTGCCCGGGGCTCCCTTGCGGCAGCCCTTCTTGACAAGCGGGGCTGGCTGCCGTAGAATAGCAGGAGTGATCGGTAACGGCAGTTACTCATGAAACGAGGGACTGCGGCGCTCCCGAAGGAAAGCGCTCCGCAGCCCGGCAGGGGACACGCCGGAGATCATTCAGAGGAGGAAACGCTATGAACGAGAACTGGAAATTTTCCGATATCCCCTATACCCGCCCGGACGTGGAGGCGCTCCAGGCCCGGTATGACGCCCTGACCCGCCGGGCCAGGGACGCCGCCGGTCCGGAGGAGCTTTTGCAGGTAGTCCGGGACCGGGATGCCCTTCAGCAGGAGGTGAGCCTCTGCCAGAGCATTGCCACCATCCGCGCCTTTCACGACGTGACGGACGCCTTCTACCAGACGGAGTTCCAGGAGACCCTGCCCCGGCTGGAGACCCTGGACAGCCAGTCCCTGGCCCAGGCCATCGTGGAGAGCCCCTATGCCCAGGCGGTGGACGAAGCCTTCGGCCCCCAGCTGCGCCGCCTGCTGGCGCTGGACCACCGACTCCACACCGGCGGGAAGGAGCTCCAGGCCCGGATCTCCCAGCTCTCGGCCCGGTATCAGCAGATCACGGCTTCCGCCAAGTATCAGGTCCAGGGCGAGACCCTCAGCGGCGGCCAGCTGCGCGCCGCCCAGGTCAGCCCGGACCGGGACCGCCGCAAGGCGGCCTTTGAGGCGGAGCAGCAGACGGTGCTGGCCCAGGCGGACACCCTGGAGCAGCTTCTGCGGGACCTGGTCCGCGCCCGGAACGACCTGGCCCGGGCCAACGGCTTCGACAATTTTGCCGATTACGGCGACCTCGCCATGCAGCGCATCGGCTACGGCCGGACGGAGCTGGACGAGTTCTGCCGCCAGGTGCAGACGCATATCACCCCCGTTTACCTCCGGTTCCAGGAGGAGCAGCGCCGGCGCCTGGGCGTGGACGTGCTGATGCCCTATGACCGGCCCCTGGTGTTCCCGGAGGGCAACGCCGTGCCGGTGGCCGAGGCCGAGCTGCCCCGGGCCGCCCGGCGGATGTACCACGCCCTCAGCCCCGAGGCCGGGGAATTCTTCGACGAGATGGTCCGCCGCGAGCTGCTGGACGTGGCCGCCTCGCCCAACAAGATCTCCGGCATGGGCTTCTGCGAGGAGCTGGCCGAGCCTTACCGGATGCCCTTCGTCTTCGCCAACTGCTCCGGCACCGCCAGCGACGTCACCGTATATACCCACGAGTTGGGCCACGGCCTCCAGGGCTATCTCTCCGCCCAGGCCCAGCCGGTGTCGGACTATATCGGCCTCAGTCCTGACCTTGCCGAGGTCCACTCCAAAACCATGGAGCTGCTGAGCCTGCCCTACGCCCCGGATTTCTTCGGCGGCCGCGCTCCGCAGTTCCTGGTGGAGCACCAGTACGGTTTTCTCAAGGAGCTGTGCGCCTTCTGCTCCATCCACACCTTTGAGACGTGGCTCTACGAGCACCCGGACGCCTCCCTGGCAGAGTGGGCGGAGGAGTTTGACCGCGTGGAGAAATCCTTTGGCCGCGCCCTGCACAACGAGTCCTGGCGGCAGCAGGTGCTCTCGGGCTGCGACCTCTTCACCAATATGGCTCTCTATATGTTCCCCCGCTACGTGGTGAGCTACGCCCTCTCCATCGTCTGCGCCCAGCAGCTGAAGGCTGCCTATGACGCGGACCCTGCGGACGGCTGGGCGAAATACCACGCCCTCTGCGCCTCCGGCGGCAGCAAGCTGTACGCCGAGACGCTGGCGGAAGCCGGACTGCCCCTGCCCTACGCCCCCGGCGTGGTGGAAGCCCTCGCCCGGACCCTGCAGCACCAGCCCACCCCCTGCCCCCCCGATCCCGGGATGTTCTGCTGGCGTCCACTGCTTCGTGGGTGTCTCTTTGACAGTGGACTTCGGATGACAACAGGGAATTGAAAAGGCAGAAAAAAGACCCGCGCCCGGGAGGGCGTGGGTCTTTTTTGCTGTCATACCGGCTATTCTGCCGTGAAAACCTCGGCGGTGCGGTCCTCAGGCCCGGCGGGGTTTTATGGCTTTTTTCGATGGGAACCATGAAGTTCTTCTATCCTGTCAAAGGAAACGAGGGAAATTTGTGGAAAATCACAGGGCGGTGCCGTCCAGGACGAACTGTCGGAACTGCCGCACGGCGGGGGACTGGTAGGCCCGGTCGTCGCTGATGAGGAAGAAGTTCCGCTCCCAGACCGGGTGGGCGATCTGCAGGATCTTCACATCCAGCCGCAGCAGCATCTCCATGTAGGGCACCACGGCAATGCCGAAGGATGATGGGCCGCTGGCCGATCTTCTGGTAGAGCCCGTCCACCACGTCCCGGAGGCCCGAGCCGGGGGAAAAGTAGACCTGAGGATAGGGGAGGGCCTCCTCCAGGTCCACCGTGTGCTTCTGGGCCAGGGGATGGTTCCGGGGTGCGATGAGTACCAGGTCCTGCCGGTCCACGGGGATGGCGGTGAAGCCCAGCTCCGGCGCGGGCTGAGAGGCGAAGACCAGGTCGTACTGCCGGTCGGCAAGGCCCTGGAGAAGGTGGCTCGTGACGCCGGTGTGGAAGGTGAAGCGGATGTCCTTCCCGGGATTGGCGGCCAGATACCGTGCCGCCAGGTCCGGCACGAACTTGACCCCCAGGGTCCGCAGCAGCCCCAGGCGGATGATGCCCTCGCCCCGGCCCACCCGCTGCAGCTCCTCCACCCCCTGGTCCAGGGTGGCCAGGGTATCCAGCGCGCAGGAGAGGAACTGCTGGCCGAAGTGGGTGAGCTTTGTGCCCCGGCCGCTCTTTTCAAAGAGCGGCACCCCCAGCTCGGATTCCAGCTGGGCGATGGCGTGGCTGAGGCTGGGCTGGGTGATGCAGAGCTTCTCTGCGGCGCGGGTATAGTGCTCCGTTCGGGCCAATTCTACAAAGTAACGAAGATGCAGAAGATTCACGACGGTCACCTCTCTCTTTTTCACAAGTATTATGGCATAAACCATAGAGAATGCCTATGGCTTTCTCGAAAATTATTGATTTGTTAATTCCTTGTCATTGCGCTATGGTAAAGGCACAGCAAAGCCGCGGGCAGCACCGGACGGCGCCGCCGGTCTCCCGCAAGAATGAAGCAAGGAGGACAAGCTCATGCGTATCTCCGGAACCACCACCCTGCTGGGGCTCATCGGCACCCCGGTGGAGCATTCCAAGTCCCCGGCCATGTATAACCACTGCTTCCAGAAGTTCGGACTGGACTGGGCCTATCTGGCCTTCAACATCCCCCAGGAGAAAGCCGGGGATGCCGTCCAGGCCATCCGCACCCTGGGGATGCGGGGCGCCAACGTCACCATGCCCTGCAAAAACGCCGTCATCCCCTACCTCGATAAACTGACCCCCGCCGCCGAGGCCATCCAGGCCGTCAACACCATCGTCAATGAGAACGGCACCCTCGTGGGCCACAACACCGACGGCTGCGGCTACACCCAGAACCTCCGCCGCAGCGGCGTGGAGGTGAAGGGGAAGAGGATCGTCCTCCTGGGCGGCGGCGGAGCCGCCTCCGCCATCGCCATCCAGGCGGCGTTGGAGGGGGCGGCAGAGATTGCCGTCTTCAACCTGAAGGATGCCTTCTGGCCCCGGGTGGAGAAGGGGCTGCAGGCCATCGCCAAGGCCGCCCCTGGCTGCGCCATCACCCTCAACGACCTCCAGGACCGGGAGGCGCTCCATCAGGCCATCCTCCGCTGCGACATCCTCTCCAACGCCACCCGGGTGGGCATGGCCCCCTATGAGGACCAGAGCAACATCACCGACCTCAGCTGGTTCCGCCCCGACCTCATCGTGACGGATGTGGTCTACGCCCCGCCCCAGACCAGGATGCTCCGGGAGGCCCAGGCCGCCGGATGCCTCACCTGCGACGGTCTCGGGATGCTCCTCTGCCAGGGAGCGGAGGCCTTCCGCCTCTACAGCGGCATGGAGATGCCGGTGGAGGAGATCCGGGCCCTGCTCTACGCCTGAGGACGGAGAAAGGAGCAACGACGATGAATACGCTAGACTCCCGCAGGTATTACCCCACGGCCCTGGCCCTGTACATCACCTATTTCGTCCTGGGCATCGCCGCCACCATCATGGGCCAGTACAAGCAGAGCTTCGCCGCCCTCTGGGGCGCGGAGAAGCTGGCGGACGGCAGTTACGATGTCTCCAGCGTGGTGGCGGTCATCGCCGCCATCGGCCTGGGACGGCTCATCGCCTTCCCGGTGGCGGGGCCCCTCTCCGACCGGCTGGGACGGCGGCTCTCCGCCTTGATCGGCTGCGGCCTCTACGCCATCTTCCTTCTGGGCATCACCTTCGCCCCCAACCTCTATGTCGGCTACGTGCTGGCCGTTGTCAGCGGCATGGCCAACTCCTTCCTGGATACCAGCATCACCCCCTCCTGCATGGAGATCTTCAGGGAGAAGGGCACCATCGCCAACATCTTTACCAAGCTCTCCATCTCCATCGCCCAGTTCCTGCTGCCCTTCGCCATCGGCTTCGTGGCGGCCCGGGAGCTGCCCTTCCGCACCATCTTCCTGCCCACGGCGGTCATCATCCTCGTGGACGGCGTGTTCCTCAGCTTCCTGCCCTTCCCGCCCTTTGAGAAGGTGGTGAAGGGCGCGGGGAAGAAGGAGAAGATGCACTTCACCCCCGCCGCCATCGTCCTCATCTGCCTGGGCTTCACCACCTCCACCACCTTCATGCTCTGGATGAACTGCAACCAGGAGCTGGGCCGGCTCTACGGCCTGGCGGCCCCCAGCAAGATCCAGTCCTTCTACTCCGTGGGTATCGTGCTGGCCCTCTTCGTCAGCGCCGCCCTCTTAAAGCGGAAGGTGGAGCCCGCCAAGATCCTGGTGGCCTACCCCACCGTGGCCTTCCTGACTCTCGCCGTCATCTACTTCGTGCAAAAGCCAGCCATGTGCCTTGCCGGCGGCTTCCTGCTGGGCTTCTTCGCCGCCGGCGGCGTGCTGCAGCTGGTGACGGCGGTGGCCAACGAGATGTTCCCCAAAAACCGGGGCGTCATCACCTCCATCGTGATGATCTCCTCCAGCCTCGCGAACTACATTGTCATCAGCGTGGCGGGCGTCCTCACGCGGGTGGGCGGAGCCAACGGCCCGAGGCTCGTGGTCCTCTTCAACATGGCCGTGACGCTCCTCGGCATCGTCCTGGCCCTCTACCTCAACGTCTGCCAGAAGCGGGAGCGGGCCGCCAAGGCCGAGCCCACCACTTGAATTTCAAAATTTACGACGAATATAGGAGGAATCTACCATGTCTCAGAAGTATCCCATCACCATCAGCTCCTGGACCCTGGGCGATCAGTGCCGCTTTGAGGAGCGGGTCGCCGCCGCCAAGAACGCGGGCTTTGAGGGCATCGGCCTCCGGGCGGAGACCTATGTGGACGCCCTGAACGAGGGCCTCTTCGATGCCGACATCCTGGCCGTCCTGGAAAAGTACGGCATGAAGGTCACGGAGGTGGAGTACATCGTCCAGTGGGCGGAGGAGCACCGCTCCTATGAGCAGAAGTACAAGGAGCAGATGTGCTTCCACATGTGCGAGCTTTTCGGCGTCAATCAGATCAACTGCGGCCTGATGGAGACCTACTCCGTGGAGTACACCGCCCAGAAGCTGAAGGAGCTCTGCCACCGGGCCGGGAAGTACACCATCGGCGTGGAGCCCATGCCCTACAGCGGCCTCCCCGATGTGAAGAAGGCCTGGGCCGTGGTGAAGGCCTCCGGCTGCGACAACGCCAAGCTGATCCTGGACTCCTGGCACTGGGTCCGGGCCGGCCAGAGCTATGATCCCGAGGTGCTGGCCGAGGTCCCCGCCGAGAAGATCGTCTCCGTCCAGATCAACGATGTCCAGGCCCATCCCTACGCCAAGAGCATCCTCCGGGACGAGTCCATGCACGACCGGATGCTCCCCGGCACCGGCTTCGGCGACACCGTGGGCTTTGTGAAGATGCTGAAAGAAAAGGGCGTGGAGCCCGCCGTCATGGGTGTGGAGGTCATCAGCGACGCCATCCTCGCGACCGGCGTAGAAGCCGCCGCCAAGGCAAATTACGACGCTACCCGCGCTGTCCTGGCCCAGGCCTGGCCGGAAGTGCTGGAAAAGTAAAAAGGAGGATATGAAGATGGAAAGCAGAATTTCCGGTCACACCCAGCTCTTTTGCCTGATCGGTTCCCCGGTGGGCCACTCCGGCTCCCCGGCCATGTATAACTATAGCTTTGAACGCACCGGCATCGACGCCGCGTATCTCGCTTTCAACATCCCCCTGGAGGAGACGGAAAAGGCCGTCCAGGCCCTGAAGACCCTGGGCGTCGGCGGCTTCAACGTCACCATGCCGGATAAGACCGCCGTGGCTTCCTATCTGGACGCCCTCTCTCCCGCCGCCAAGCTCATCGGCGCCTGCAACACCGTCACCGTGGGCGAGGACGGCAAGCTCACCGGCCACAATACCGACGGCGTGGGCTTCGTCCGCAACCTCCACGAGCACGGCATCGAGGTCAAGGGCAAGCGTCTCGTGGTGCTGGGCGCCGGCGGCGCCGCCACCGCCATCTGCGTCCAGGCCGCTCTGGACGGCGCGGCGGAGATCGCCATCTTCAACCGAGGCCAGGGCGACTTCTTCCCCAACGGCCAGCGCACGGTGGAAAAACTCCGTCAGGCCGTCCCCGCCTGCAAGGCTTCCATCACCCCCCTGGAGGACAAGGACGCCCTGGCCCGGGCCGTGGCGGACTGCGACATCCTGGTGAACGCTACCCGGGTCGGCATGAAGCCTCTGGACGGCGAGACCCTCATCGACCCCGCCCTCTTCCGCCCGGACCTGGTGGTGGCGGACACCGTCTATAACCCCCGTGAGACCCGCATGATCCAGGAGGCCAAGGCCGCCGGCTGCCGGGCCGCCATCGGCGGCATCGGGATGCTCCTCTGGCAGGGCGTCGCCGCCTTCAAGCTCTTCACCGGCAAGGACATGCCCGCCCAGGAAGTCCTGGAAAAGTTCTTCTCCTGAGAAAAGAAAGAGAAAGAGGTGCGAACCATGAAATTCCCCGCCATGTTCTCCCCCATCCGGATCGGCACCGTCACCGTCCCCAACCGCTTCGTGGTGCCTCCCATGGGCAATAACTTCGCCAATACCGACGGCAGCCTCAGCGACCGGTCCCTGGGCTACTACCAGGCCCGGGCCAAGGGCGGCTTCGGCCTCATCACCATCGAATCCACCGTGGTCTATCAGGAGGCCAAGGGCGGCCCCCGGAAGCCCTGCCTCTTCTCCGATGACACGGTCCCCAGCTTCCGCCGGGTGGCGGACGCCTGCCACGCCTACGGCGCCAAGGTCTCCATTCAGCTGCAGCACGCGGGCCCCGAGGGCAGCGCCGCCCTCACCGGCTTCCCCCTGAAGGCCGCCAGCGCCATGCCCGCCTCCGCCGGCCGGGACATCCCGGAGGCCGTCTCCAATGAGGAGATCTACCGCATCATCGAGTGCTACGGCGACGCCGCCCGCCGGGCCCAGCAGGCCGGCATCGACATGGTGGAGGTCCACTGCGCCCACGGCTACCTTGTGAGTACCTTCATCTCCCAGCGCACCAACCACCGGACGGACGAGTTCGGCGGCTGCTTTGAAAACCGCATGCGCCTGCCCCGCCTCATCATCGAGAACATCCGCCGCAAGACCGGCGGCAACCTCCCCATCCTCTGCCGCATCAACGCCAGCGACGAGGTGGAGGGCGGCCAGAGCGTCCAGGACGCCGCCGCCGTGGCCGCGTACTTAGAGCAGGAGTGCGGCGTGGACGCCCTCCACGTGACCCGGGCCGTCCACCTTCACGATGAGTTCATGTGGGCGCCCGGCGTCACCCACGGCGGCTTCAACGCCGACCTCGTCACCGAGATCAAGCGGGCCGTCAGCGTCCCCGTCATTGCCGTGGGCCGTTTCACGGAGCCCCAGTACGCGGAGCTTCTCGTCAAGCAGGGCCGGGCGGACCTCATCGCCTTCGGCCGCCAGAGCATCGCAGACCCGGAGCTCCCCGCCAAGGCCCGCACCGGTCAGCTGGAGACCCTGGCCCCCTGCATCGGCTGTCTCTTAGGCTGCGTGCCCAACATGTTCGCGGGCAAGCCCATCACCTGCGCCGTGAACCCCTGTGTGGGCCGGGAGACCGAACTCACCCCCGCCGCGGTCAGCAAGCGGGTGGTGGTGGTCGGCGGCGGCCCCGGCGGTCTCTATGCCGCCTGGATCTCCGCCCTCCGGGGCCACCAGGTCACCCTGCTGGAAAAGGGCAGCGAGCTGGGTGGTAACTTCCGCATCGCCTCCTTCCCCACCGGCAAGGGCCAGCTCAGCGAGGCTATCCGCTCCCTCATCGTCAAGTGCCAAAAGGCCGGCGTGGACCTCCGCACGGAGGCCGAAGCCACGGAGGAGAGCCTGAAGGCCCTGGCCCCCGAGGCTATCATCCTGGCCACCGGCTCCACTCCCCTGGTCCTGCCCATCCCCGGCCTTGCCGACTGCGGCTATGTCACCGCCCAGGACATGCTGGAGGGCAAGGCCCCCATGGGCCGCAGGGTCCTGGTGGTGGGCGGCGGCATGGTTGGCTGCGAGGCCGCCGAGTACCTGGCCGAGCGGGGCCACGAGGTGGCCATCATTGAGATGAAGGACATCATCGCCGCCGACGTGACCCCCGAGAACCGCCGCTACATGTTCGAGAACTTCGAGACCCACCACGTCCTCCTGCGTCCCAGCGCCAAGGTCAGCAAGTTCTATCCCGACGGCGTGGACTACAGCCTCCTGCCCAGCGCCGAGACCGGCTCCCTCCGGGGCTATGACAGCATCGTTCTGGCCATGGGCTCCCGCTCCAACGCCGCCCTCCGGGAGACGGCGGAGAAGCTGGCCCCCCAGGTCTTCGTCGTCGGCGAGGCCGCCAAGGCCCCCGGCAACGCGGTCCTGGCCACCGGCGATGCCCTGAACGCCGCCCTGCAGATCTGATCTGCTTTCCTTGATTTTCCTTCCATACTGCGGCAAGGCACGGGAACATGGGTCCCCGTGCCTTGCCGCGTGCGGGCAGAAAGATCCCCCGGGCGCACCCGGGGGATCACGGTCTTTGCTCTCACATCAGGCACTTGCCTGCCTCAAAGGCCTTGCCGGCGATGCCGTCCACCTTTAAATAGTCGTAGGTGGCGTGGTCGAAGACCAGGGGCTTGAACTTCTCCATGTTCACGGTGCCGTCCTCCGCCAGGACGTCCTCCCGGACGCTGATGTTCACGAGACGGCCCAGGACGTTGCCCTCCTCCGTCAGGCGGACGAACTCGCACTCCCAGGTGACGGGCAGCTCCTCGAAGAGCGGGGCGTTCACGAAGCGGGAGGGGGTGACGGTCCAGCCGGTCCGCCGGATCTTATCCGGCGTGTCGCTGCCGGAGACCAGGCCCACGTAGTCGCTGGCGGCCAGGTTGGCCGCGTCGGCAAAGCTCACGGTGAAGGCCTTGCTGGCCTGGATGTTCTGAAAGGTTTTCCGGCCGTGGCCGATGCTGAACTCGATCATGCCGGAGTTGTAGAGCCCGCCGTAGGCGGCGTTCATGGCGTCCGGCACGCCGTTTTCGTCATAGGTCCCGATGATGAGCACCGGCAGGGGATAAAACCAGGGTTTTCTTCCGAGATCGCGTCGCATTGCGGCACCTCCTTTGGATCATGGTCCCATTCTACCCGCGCTTTGCCCGCCTGTCAACGCTCCGCCCGCCGCCGCGCCTGATAAAAGGTCACGCGGGCCTCCGGGTCCCGCAGGGGAAGGTTCACCCGCTGGGGGTAGTCGGCGTGATGGTGCTGGCCGTAGTCCGTGGTGAAGCAGGGCAGGGAGGAGGAGCGGACCAGCTCGTCGAAGGCGGCGGTGTCCGCCTGCACCAGGAATTTGGAGGCGGGCATCTTCTCCCGGCAGAGGGTGTCCCAGAAGCCCAGCTCCGTCCGCAGGAGGAAGTTGAAGCCGTTGATGTCTGCAAAGCGCAGCTCGGCCTTCCGGGCCAGCTCGTGGTCCGGCGGCACGCAGACATAGAGCTGCTCCGCCATGCAGGGCTCCGCCCCGGCAAAGGGGAAGGGCAGGATGGCAATGTCGCAGGAGCCATCCTCCCAGGCGGAGAGGACCTCCTGGTTCTGGCAGATGGCGGAGGACACCATCTTCTCCGGCTGGGTCTCGCTGAGGCGGCGCAGCAGCTCCCAGAGGGGGGCCGGGGCGCAGGACTTCACCACGATGGTCCGCTGCCGCTGGTCGTAGGCCCGGACCTGCCGGACGGCATCCTCCGCCGCGCCCAGGAGCTTCTGGGCGTGGGAGACCGCGAGACGGCCCGTGTCGTTGAGCTCGATGCGGTTTTTCCCCCGGCGGAAAAGCGGCACGCCGAAGTATGCCTCCAGGTGCTGCATGGACCGGGTGACGGAGGGGGTGGAGAGGTGGAATTCCTCCGCCACACGGCTCAGCGTCCCCAGCTCCGCGAAGGCGGCCAACTGCCTGAGCTCATAGAGATCCACCATGACGGCATCCTCCTGACATTTCAGAATATGAAAAGCGGATTGCGATATCCATAGTGTACATCCGGCTCCGAACGTTGTAAAGTAGGGAGCGCAAAAAAGCATTGCATTTCATATCAGGAGGTACTATGATGGAATACGTCACGCTGAATAACGGCATCAAGATGCCGAAGCTGGGCTACGGGGTCTATCAGACGCCGCCGGAGGATACCTGCCGCTGCGTGCGGGAGGCCATCGACGTGGGCTACCGGGCCATCGACACCGCCCAGGCCTATTACAACGAGGAAGGCGTGGGCCAGGCCCTGGCGGAGAGCGGCCTGCCCCGGGAGGAGTTCTTCCTCACCACCAAGGTCTGGATCACCAACGCGGGCTATGAGAAGGCCAGGGCGTCCATTGAGGAGTCCCTGCGCAGGCTCCGGACGGATTACCTGGACCTGCTCCTTATCCACCAGCCCTTCGGGGATTACTACGGCACCTACCGGGCCATGGAGGAGCTCTATTACCAGGGGAAGCTCCGGGCCATCGGCGTCTCCAACTTCGGGCCGGACCGCTACCTGGACCTTCAGCACTTCGCGGAGGTGAAGCCCGCCGTCAACCAAATCGAGACCCACGCCTTCCAGCAGCAGAAAGTGGCCAGGGAGTATCTCCGGAAGTACGGCTGCCAGGCGGAGTCCTGGGGCCCCTTCGCCGAGGGACGGAAGGACATGTTCACGAACCCCGTCCTCACCGCCATCGGGGAAAAGTACGGCAAGACCGCCGCCCAGACCACCCTGCGCTTCCTGGTCCAGAGCGATGTCGTTGTCATCCCGAAGTCCGTCCATCAGGAGCGGATGCGCCAGAACTTTGAGATCTTCGACTTCACCCTGACGCCGGAGGACATGGCCGCCATCGAGGCCCTGGACGGCGGGGAGAGCCTTTTCTTCTCCCATTACGATCCCAAAACCGTGGAATGGTTTATGTCTACCCTCGGTTGACAAGGGCAGACGCGCTTTCCGGCGGCCCTGATAGGCGCTGAGCGTCGTCATCGTCCTAGGTGGGCGTCAGCCCACCGTCGTCCTCTTCCTTGCCAGAGCCCATCATTGCTCGCCGGAAAGTCCTTCGGAGTTTTTCGGGAGCGGAAACGGCGGCCAGCGAGGATGACGAAGCAGCCGGGCTGGCGCCCGGCAATGAGGAAGACGAAGCTGGCGGTCGTTTCAGCCCCGAAAAACCGTGTTTGCCCTTATCAACCGAGGGTATCCTGTAAGAAAAAAGCATCAGAAAAGAGACGATCACATTGCAGACCCAAGCAAAACAGCAGCTGGACATGCTGCACGGACCCATCTGGAGCAAGATCCCCCGCTTTGCCCTGCCGGTGGCGGCCACCGCCATCCTGGAGCAGCTCTTCAACGCCTCGGACATCGCCGTGGTGGGCAACTTCACCGGCGACGCCAGCACCGCCGCCGTGGCGGCGGTGGGCGCCAACAGCGCCATCATCGGCCTCATCGTGAACCTCTTCATCGGCATTGCCCTGGGGGCCAACGTGGTCATCGCCCACGCCATCGGCCACGGCGATCAGGACACCGTGGAGAAGGCGGTCCACACCTCCGTCCTGGTCTCCCTGCTGGGGGGCGCGGCGGTGGCGGGGATCGGGGAGCTCCTGGCGGCGCCGCTGCTGGGCCTTCTCAACGTGCCGGAGGAGGTCCTGCCCCTGGCCCTTCTGTACCTGCGGATCTACCTTGCCGGGATGCCGGTGATCCTGCTCTATAACTTCGAGGCCGCGGTCTTCCGCAGCGTGGGGGAGACCCGGATCCCCCTCATCGCCCTGGCCACCTCCGGTATTCTGAATGTGGCGCTGAACCTCTTTTTCGTGGCGGTGCTGGGGATGACGGTGAACGGCGTCGCCATCGCCACGGTGATCTCCAACGCGGTCAGCGCCGCCCTCCTCTTCCGCCGCCTCTGCCGCAGCACGGGGGCCATCCGCCTGGACCCCCGGCGCCTCCGCCTGGACGGCCCCACCCTCCGGCGCATCCTGCGCATCGGCCTGCCTGCGGGCATCCAGAGTGCGGTCTTTGCCCTCTCCAACATCGTCATCCAGTCCGCCATCAACAGCCTCGGCACCGTGGTGATGGCGGCCTCCAGCGCGGCCTTCAACATCGAGGTCATCACCTACGACATCCTGAACGCCTTCTCCCAGGCCTGCACCACCTTCGTGGGGCAGAACTTCGGCGCCGGGCGGCTGGACCGCTGCAAAAAGACCCTGGTCCTCTGCCTGGCGGAGGGCGCTGTCTTCCTGGCGGCGGCCATCGCCTTGATCCTGGGCTTCGGAAAGCCCCTGCTCTCCCTCTTCAACCGCGACCCGGAGGTCATCGACACCGGCTATATCCGTCTGATGATGGTGATGCTGGCCCACTCCTTCAGTCTGCTTTACGAGGTGATGAGCGGCTATCTCCGGGGCTTCGGCATCTCCCTGACCCCGGCCCTCCTTACCATGCTGGGGGTCTGCGGTGTCCGGATCAGCTGGGTCCACTGGGTCTTCCCCGGCAGCCGGACCTTCCGGACCATTATGCTGGCCTATCCCATCAGCCTCTCGGCCACGGCCTTCATGATCTTCCTGGCCCTCCTCATCTGTCGCCCCGCCCGGCGCTTCGCCCGGGGCGAGCGCGTAGGCGACGCCGCCTGACCCCAGCCCCCGGCACCCCCGTGCCGGGGGCTTTCCCGTCTGGAGCGGCAGGATGGGGCGTTCCGGAGGAGTTCCTCCGTTCCGGGGAAAAATGCCGCCGATGCGGGCGGATGTGCCTTTGCGTCCCGGGTCGGACCCTGCTATAATCCTCTCTATCCTGTCAAAAAAGGGGGAAAAACGGTGTACCATGATCTGACGCAGGGGAATATCACCCGGGGCCTGCTGCGCTTTGCCCTGCCCATGATCGCGGGGGATCTTCTCCAGCAGTTCTACAACATCGCGGATACCCTCATCGTGGGCCGCGCCCTGGGCCGGGACGCCCTGGCGGCGGTGGGCTCCGCCTTCAGCCTCATGATCTTTCTGACCTCGGTCTTTCTGGGGCTCTCCATGGGGGCGGGGGCTCTCTTCTCCATCCGCCGGGGCCAGGGGGATGACCGGGGCCTCCGGACGGCGGCGGGCCACGCCTTCCTTCTCATCGCCGGGGTCACCGCGGTGCTGACGGCGGCGGTCTACCTGCTGCTGGACGGCATCCTCCGCTTTCTACAGATCCCGCCGGCGCTCTACGCCCCCATGCGGGAGTACCTTGCCATCATCTTCGCCGGCCTGGCCGGGACCTTCTTCTATAACTTCTTCGCCTGCCTCCTCCGGGCGGTGGGCAACTCCGTGGCGCCCCTCTGGTTCCTGGGGGCGGCGGCCCTGCTGAATGTGGGGCTGGACCTCCTCTTCGTCCTGGTTTTCCGCTGGGGCGTGGCCGGGGCGGCGGCGGCCACGGTCATCGCCCAGACCCTCTCCGGTGCGGGCCTTGCGGCCTACACGTGGCGCCGCTGCCGGGAGCTCCTGCCCCTTCCGGGGGAGTTCCGGCTGGAGGGGGCGGTCTTCCGGGAGCTCTGGGGCCTCTCGTCCCTCACCTGTCTGCAGCAGTGCGCCATGAACTTCGGCATCCTCCTGATCCAGCGCCTGGTGGACAGCTTCGGCCCCGTCACCATGGCGGCCTTTGCCGCCGGCGTCAAGATCGACGCCTTTGCTTATCTGCCGGTCCAGGACTTCGGCAACGCTTTCTCCACCTTCGTGGCCCAGAACTACGGCGCGGGGCAGTCGGAGCGGCTCCGCCGGGGCTTCCGGCGGGCCATGGCCCTGAGCCTGGGCTTCGCCTGCCTCCTCTCCGCCGCGGTGGCGGGCTTTGCAGAGCCCCTGATGGGCCTTTTCCTCCAGCCGGAGGAGACGGCGGTCCTGGCCGCCGGCGTCCGATACCTGCGGATCGAGGGGGCCTTTTACCCCGGCATCGCCTGTCTCTTCCTGCTCTACGGCATCTACCGGGCGGTCCGCCGTCCGGGGATGAGCGTGGTGCTGACGGTGCTGTCCCTGGGCACCCGGGTGGCTCTGGCCTACGCCCTGGCGGGCCCGGTGGGGGAGAGCGGCATCTGGTGGGCCATCCCCATCGGCTGGTTCCTGGCGGATGCCGTGGGACTGGGATACTATTTCCGGCACCGGAGGACCCTCCTGCCGGATCGCAGATCGGAGGAATGATACCATGACCAATATCCATCTTCGTCCCGTCCGGGAGGCGGACGCTCCGGCGCTTGCCGCCATCTATGCCCCCTATGTCCGGGAGACCGCCATCACCTTTGAGTATGAGCCCCCGGACGCGGCGGAGTTCCGCCGCCGGATCGCCGCCATCGCCCCGAAATACCCGTATCTTGTGGCGGAGCGGGACGGCGAGGTCCTGGGCTACGCCTATACCGGTCCCCTCCGGACCCGGGCCGCCTACGGCTGGACGGCGGAGACCAGCATCTACCTCCGCCGGGACCTCCGGGGCAACGGCCTGGGCCAGCGCTTCTACCACGCCCTGGAGGAGCTCTCCCGGGCCCAGGGCGTCCGGACCCTGGTGGCCTGCGTCACCTACTCCCAGACGGAGAGCCCCTACGTGACGGACGCCAGCGTCCGCTTCCACTACCGTCTGGGCTATGACCTGGCAGGCCAGCTGAAGCGCTGCGGCTTCAAGTTCGGGGAGTGGTTCGGCACCTGCTACTTTGAGAAGGCACTGGGGGACTACCCTGAGGCCCCCGCCCCCCTGATCCCCTTCCCGGACCTGCCGGAAGACACCCTCCGCGCCGCCGGCGTGGAGCCCTGAGACCAGGCCCTCTGCGTAGAGGAACCTGCCGGCAGGCGGCGGGACGCCGCGGCCCCCGCTGCCCCGCGGGGAAAGATCTCTTCGCCTCCCGCCCGCTCCCCGGGCGGGAGGCTTCTTTTTCCGCCATCTTGCCCCCGGCTCTCACATATGCTACAATGGGAAAAAACAGAAAGGACCGCCTGCGGGCGGGGTGAACCACATGCGGGAGAGAAACGGAACCACCTGGGCTCTGGCGGCGGCGCTGCTGGCGGCCGCCATTTTGTCCTTTGCCCTGGTGACGCCCTGGGCTGCCTCGGCGGAGACCCACGCCGCCTCCCTCACGGCGCTGGAGGAGAAGCAGTCCACCGTCCTGGAGCTGGCGGCGGCCTCCACCGCCGCCTCCGCGGCCATCACGCTGCTGCCCGGAGACGCCGCCACCCCCATCGCGGAGAAGCTGGCGGACATCAGCGGCTACTTCCTCCTGGCCCTCTGCGCCATCTACCTGGAGAAGTACCTCCTGACGGTGACGGCCTACGCCGCCTTCCGCCTCCTGGTCCCGGCGGCCTGCCTGCTGCTGGCGGCCTGGCTCCTGGCGGGGCGGGACTGGCTCCGGAAGGCCGGGTGGAAGCTCCTGGTCTTCGGCCTTGCCATCGTCCTGGTGATCCCCGCCAGCGTCAAGGTCTCCGGCCTCATCGAGGACACCTACCGCCTCTCCATGGAGGAGACCCTCCAGCAGGCCAAGGACACCACCCAGGCCGTGGAGGACAGCGCCCAGTCCGGGGAGACCGAAACCGACCAGGGCTTCCTGGGCGGCCTCTTCTCCAAGGTGACGGAGGGCATCTCTCAGGCGGCCAGCGGCCTCGCTGACCGGGTGGGCCAGATGCTCAACCGCTTCCTGGAGACTCTGGCCGTGATGCTGGTGACCTCCTGCCTCATCCCCATCCTGGTGCTGCTTTTCTTCGTGTGGCTGGTGAAGTTCATCTGGGGCATCGACCTCCCCGCCCCCAAGCCCCTCTCCGGAAGACGCCCCCGCCACCAAGAGCGATCCCCCCAGTGACCCTGGCCATCCCTGAAACTTTGCCCGTTAGGAGGCGTGAGCATGGAAGGAAACTGCCGGATCCGGGAGCTCCGGAAGGAGGAGATCGGGGAAGCGCTGGACCTGGTCTCGCGTGTGTTTCAGTCGTACGAGGTCCCGGACTACACGGAAGAGGGCGTGGAGACGTTCAATCAGAGCATCCATGAGGAGAGCTACCTCGCCCAGCTTCGCTGGTACGGCGCGTTTGCCCCGGAGGGGCTGGTCGGCGTCCTGGCGACAAGGAGCGGCGGGGCCCACATCGCCCTGTTCTTTGTGGAGGGGAAGCGCCACCGGCAGGGCATCGGGAAGCGTCTTTTCCAGGCGGCGGAAGCCGACAACCATTCAGAGAGGATGACGGTGAACTCCTCCCCATACGCCGTCCCGGTGTACCATAGGCTGGGCTTCCGGGATACGGACGCCGAGCAGGTGGTGAACGGCCTGCGCTTCACGCCGATGGAGCGGAGAGCATGATCTCCCGGCCTTCTGTGCACCAGACGCTGCCACCGCCAAACTCCCTCTTGACAAGCGCCAATTTTTGACGATAATAGCGCTTACGGAGCCCGCCGTCCGGCGGGCTCTTCCTACTTTTCCGGGAAGTCTTTGCTTCCCACAGAAACGGAGCGATACCCATGACCAGGGACGATTTTGGTACGGAGCGGGTGAGCCGCATCCGCCTGCATCTGGCGCCGCCGGTGATGCTGGCCCAGCTCATCCAGGCCCTCTACAACATCGTGGACAGCTTCTTCGTGGGCCGGTACTCGGACGCCGGACTCACGGCCCTCTCCATCATCTACCCCCTGCAGCTTTTGATGATCGCCCTGGCGGTGGGCACCGGCGTCGGCATCAACACCGCCATCGCCCACTACCTCGGCCTCCGGGACAAGCCCCGGGCGGAGGAGGTGGCGGGCACCGCCGCGCCCCTGGGCCTCGCCCTCTGGGCGCTCTTCGCCGTCGTCTGCTTCCTCATCCTCCCCGGCTATGCCCGGATGTCCACGGACTCGGAGGAGGTGGTCCGGGAGGTCATCGTCTACGGCCGGATCGTCTGCGTCGGCAGCGTGGGCCTCTTCACGGAGAGCGTCTGGACCAAGGTCCTCCAGGCGGAGGGCGACATGAAGACCCCCATGCTGGCCCAGATCCTGGGGGCCGTCACCAACATCGTCTTGGACCCCATCCTGATCTTCGGCCTTTTCGGCGTCCCGGTCCTGGGCATCGCCGGGGCGGCCATCGCCACCGTGGCGGGGCAGATCGCGGCGGCGCTCCTGGTGATGCGCCGGGGCTTCCGGCCCTCCCCGGCGCTGCGGCGCTATCCGGCTCTCGCCGGGCGCATCTACCGCCTTGGCATCCCCAACATCCTGATGCAGTCGGCCTACACCTTCTACATCCTGGGCCTCAACCTGATCCTCGCCACCTTCTCGGACCAGGCCGTCACGGCCCTGGGCCTCTACTACAAGTGGCAGACCTTCTTCTTCATCCCCCTGGGAGCCCTGCAGACCTGCATGGTGCCCATCGTCAGCTTCAACTATGCCGCCCAGCGCCTGGACCGCTGCCGGGAGACCTTAAAAGTTTCCCTCCTCTGGGGCCTTGCCTTGATGTTCCTGGGACTCCTCTGCTTTGAGTTTCTGCCGGGGCCCATGCTGCGCCTCTTCTCCCGGGACGCGCTGGTGATCTCCATCGGCAGCTACGGCTTCCGCTGGATCGGCCTCAGCTTCCTGCCGCAGGTCACGAGCCTCATCTTCCCGGTCTTCTTCCAGGCCGTGGGCTATGCCGGAAAGAGCTCGCTCCTCACGATCTTGCGGACGGTGGTGCTCTTCGTGCCTCTGGGCTGGGCGCTGTCCCTCCTGGGGCTGCACGCCTTCTGGCTGACCTATCCCATCACGGAGGTGGTGACGAGCCTCGTGGGCTTTGGCTTCTACCGTCAGTTCCTCCGCCGGGAGGGCGCCCTGCCCGCAGGGGGAAAGTGAAAAAACGCGGAAGCCGGCGGCTTCCGCGTTTTTTGATGTGCGTTATTTGGGCAGGCGGACCTTATCCGGCGTGATCTCCGAGAGGGAGTGGGCGCCGCACATGGCCATGGTGTCCGTCAGCTCGGCGCGGAGCTTGTCCACATAGGCCCGGACGCCCTCGGCCCCGCCGCCGTAGACGGCGGTGACGAAGGGACGGCCGATGAGCACCGCGTCCGCCCCCAGGGCCAGGGCCTTGAAGACATCCATGCCCGTGCGGATGCCGCCGTCCACGAAGATCTTCAGCTTGCCGCCCACGGCCGCCGCGATCTCCGGCAGGACCTCCGCCGTGGCGGGACACTGGTCCAGTACCCGGCCGCCATGGTTGGAGACCACGATGCCGGCGGCCCCGGCGGCCAGGGCCTTCTCCGCGCCCCGGACGGTCATGATGCCCTTGAGCAGGAAGGGCTTCTCCGCCCACTGGACGATGGCCTTCAGCTCCTCCACGGTCTTGCTGCCGGCGGGGGGATTGCAGTTTTTCAGGAAGGGGAGGCCCGCGGCATCGATGTCCATGGCGATGGCGAAGGGCTTCGCCGCCTGGGCGGCGGTCATCTTCTCCCGGATGAGCTCCATGTTCCAGGGCTTCACCGTGGGGACGCCGCAGCCGTCCTGCGCCCCGATGGCGTGGAGGGCGGAGGCCATGACGGAGGGGTCCACACCGTCGCCGGTGAAGGCGGCGATGCCGGCATCCCGGCAGGCGGGGACCAGGATGTCGTTGTAGCCGGCATCGTCGTAGAGGTCGCCGTAGTGGAGCTTCATGGCACCGATGGGGGCGGCGAAGACCGGCAGGTCAAAGGTCCGGCCAAAGATGGTCAGCTGGGTGTCCGGCGGGCAGTTTTCCCCGATGGTGTCCATGTTGACGCAGATCTCCTGCCATTTCTGGTAGTTGCGGATGAAGCCGGTGCCCAGGCCCTTGGCGCCGGGACCGGGGATGGTGTTGCGGCAGCCCTGACCGCTGCAGACGGGGCAGGCCTTGCAGTAGGGGCCCACCCGGCCCCGGGCGGCGGAGAGCACTTCAGGATAGGTCATGGAAGCATTCCTCCTGTTGGTCATTTTTTCTCCGGGACGGCCCGTTCTGTTGGGGGTCTCTCCCGGCTTTTTCATGAAGACGCCGCCATTATAATGCGCTTTTCCCCAAACCGCAAGTGGGAAAACGCACAAAGTTTCACCCTTCTGTTTGCGCGGGAAGGACAGCTGGGCGGAAGGCGGAGGAAAAGTCCCTTCCGGGCGGGATAAGCGGGGGAAGGGGCGCATAGAATAGGGGGGCAAATACCGGCGGGGGAGGGGTCATGGATGCGGAGAAGATGGGACGGATGGGAGTGGGGCGGCTTTCTTTTCACTGTGCTGGCGGGGACGGGGCTGCACTTTCTCTACGGCTGGACCGGGGAGCGGAGCTGGATCGCGGGCTTCTCGGCGGTGAACGAGTCCGTCTGGGAGCACATGAAGATCCTGTATGTGCCGCTCTTCCTCCTCTCCATGGTCCAGCTCTGCTTCCAGGGGCGGACCTCCTCCAATTATCTCGCGGCCCGGGCGGCGTCGGTCCTCTGCGGCACGGCGCTGATCCCGGTGCTGTACTATACCTACACCGGAGCCCTGGGCCGGGGCTTCCTGGCGGCGGATATCGGCATCTTCCTCCTCTCCGCCGCCGCAGCCTTCCTGCTGGACCGGGTGCTCCGGCGGCGGGGCGCCCTGGGGGATGGGTGGCAGCAGATCCTGGGGCTGCTGCTCCTCTGGGGCGTGATGTTCCTCTTCGTCTACTGCAGCTTCCGGCCCGGGCACATCCCCCTCTTCCGGGACCCGGGGACGGGAGGCTATGGCATCCCGAAATAGCGCGTCCAGCCCCCGTCCCTCACCGGGACGGGGGCTTTTTCCGGAGGGATCGGCAACGTTTGTGACCAAACGGTAAAGATTTCCGGGCCGGGGGGCGGCGGGGCGCGCTTTTTCTTGACCGCCGGAGGCTTTGGCGGTATAATGAATAACAGTATGGGTACCAAACCAAGCGCCCCGCTGGGGCGAGAAGGAGGGAATGGATGAAAGTTCGCAAATCCGCCGCGCCGTTCTACGCCGTGGCGGTGATCTGGCTGGCCTACGCGCTGCTCTTCCCCTTGTACCGGGTGAGCCACTTCCTCATCGTGGGGGTGATCTCTGCCGTGGCCTTCCTGCTGCTGACGGCCCTCTGCGCCAAGACCGGCGTGCCGGAGGCGGAGAAGACGGAGAAAGCCCAGGAGAAGCCCAAGGAGGAGTCCACCGGCAACGCGGACCTGGACAAGATGCTCAAGGACGGCCGCCTGGCCATCGCGGAGATGAAGCGCCTGGACGAGAGCATCGAGGACGCCGCCGTCTCGGCTGACATCGTAAGGCTCCAGCAGGTGTCGGAAAAGATCTTTGCCCGGGTGAAGGAGGAGCCGGCGAAGCTCCCCCAGATCCGGCGCTTCATGGATTACTATCTCCCCACCACGCTGAAGCTCCTGAATGCCTATGACCGGGCCAGCTCCGCCGGCATCTCCGGCGAGAACGTGGACGCCACCAAGGCCAAGGTCTCCGGCATGATGAAGACCATCGTCACCGCCTTTGAAAAGCAGCTGGACGCCCTCTACGGCACCGAGGCCCTGGACATCTCCACGGACATCACCGTGCTGGAGAACATGATGGCCCGGGAGGGCCTCACGGACCAGGAGCTGAAGGCCCAGACCGTCCCCGCCCAGGATACCGACATCAAGCTGGAGCTCTGAGCTCCCTCTATTTCACAAAATCAATTCCCGACAAGGAATGAACGGAGGAAATTACCATGGAGGAAAACAAGATCCCTGAGCTGACGCTGGAACCCACCGCCGCCGCCACGGCCGTCCCCGAGCTGACGCTGGAGACCGCCATCCCCACCCCCGCAGCCCCCGCCCCCGAGCCCGCCAAGAAGGAGGCTGACCCCGTGGAGATGGACGAGCGCCTTCTCACGGAGGAGGAGAAGAAGGCCGTGGAGGAGTTCTCCAAGAAGATCGACATCGGCGACTCGAACCTCGTGCTGCAGTACGGCGCCGCCGCTCAGAAGAACATCGCGAGCTTTTCTGAGAGCGCGCTGAACTCCGTCCGCACCAAGGACCTGGGCGAGATCGGCAAGTCCCTCTCGGACCTGGTGGTGGAGCTGAAGGGCTTCGGCCAGGAGGAGGACGAGAAGAAGGGCCTCTTCGGCCTTTTCAAGAAGAGCGGCAACAAGATCGAGAGCCTGAAGGCCCAGTACTCCAAGGTGGAGACCAATGTGGACCGCATCGCCCACGAGCTGGAGCAGCACCAGGTGACGCTTTTGAAGGATGTCGCCATGTTCGACCAGATGTATGAGCTGAACCTCAAGTACTACAAGGAGCTCACCATGTACATCCTGGCGGGCAAGAAGCGCCTGGCCGCCGTCCGCGCCGGGGAGCTGGAGGAGCTGCGCAAGCAGGCCGAGGCCAGCGGCGCCCAGGAGGACGCCCAGCGCTACAACGACATGGTCCAGATGTGCGAGCGCTTTGAGAAGAAGCTCCACGACCTGGAGCTGACCCGCATGATCTCCATCCAGATGGGCCCCCAGACCCGCCTGCTGCAGAATAACGACACCCTCATGGTGGAGAAGATCCAGTCCTCTCTCGTGAACACCATCCCCCTCTGGAAGAGCCAGATGGTGCTGGCTCTCGGCATGGAGCACAGCCGCCAGGCAACCGCCGCCCAGAGCGCCGTCACCGAGATGACCAACGAGCTCCTCAAGAAGAACGCCGACATGCTGAAGACCGGCACCATCGCCACCGCTAAGGAGGCCGAGCGCAGCATCGTGGACATCGAGACCCTGAAGCACACCAACGAGCAGCTGATCTCCACCCTGGACGAGGTGCTGAACATCCAGCGGGACGGCGCCGCCAAGCGGAAGGCCGCCGAGGTGGAGCTGGGCAAGATCGAGGGCGAGCTGAAGCAGAAGCTCATGGAGCTGCACAACTGATCCCCACGGGATCTCAGGCATAAAGGAGCGCTATGAAAGTTTTTCAGAACCGCGCGGTCGCCGCGGTGCTGATGGTGCTGGCCATCGCGGCCAGCGTGGCCATCGGCCAGGCGAAAAAGCCGGACCTCAGCGTGGAGCCCTCCACCAAGGTGGTGGGGAGCTACACCTATACCTATGACGAGGCCGGGGTCCTCAGCGACAAGACCATGGAACATATCGACGCCATGAACGCCTCCCTCTTCGCCCAGACCGGGGCGCAGATCATGGTGAAAACGGTGAACAGCACCAACGGCCAGGACATCCTGGAGTACGCCATCGACCTGGGCAACCAGTACGGCGTGGGCGACGCGGAGCGGAACAACGGCGTCGTCATGGTGCTGGCGCTGGACAACATCTCCGCCAGCGGCCTCCAAGGCGACTACGGCGTGGTGGTGGGCGACGGACTCACGGATTACGGCAATACCTTCAGCTCCCTCCAGTACCAGTACCTGGAGGATGACTTCGCCGCCGGGAACTACGACGCCGGCGTCAAGAAGACCGTGGACGCCTTCTTTGACTGGTTCGCGGACTACTACAACGTCAGTATCCGGGAGAACTACATCCCGGCGGTGAGCCGCAACTACTCTACGGCCAGCGGCTATCATACTGAGACCACGGGCTATGTGGAGCGGTCCGCCGGCAGCATCGCGGGGAGCTTCATCACATTGATCCTGGTGCTCTTCGTGATCTGGATGATCCTGGACGCCATGCGCTGGAGCCGCTACCGGCGGCGCTACCTGCAGCCGGGCATGGGCATCCCCACCGTGTGGTACCGTCCGGTCTTCTGGGGCCACAGCTGGTACCGGCCCCGTCCGCCCCGGCGGCCTCCCCCGCCCAGAGGCGGCGGCAGAGGTCCTGGCGGTCCCCGCCCCCCCATGGGCGGCGGCCCGCGTCCTCCGATGGGCGGCGGGCGTCCCAATCCGCCGCGCGGCGGTTCCCGGCCCGCTCCGCCCAGAGGCGGCGGCTCCTTCGGGGGCAGCCGGGGTTCCTTTGGCGGGGGCGGTAGCTTCGGCGGTTCCGGCCGTCCCTCCGGCGGTAGCCGGGGGAGCTTCGGCGGAGGCGGCAGTTTCGGGGGTTCCCGGGGCGGGTCCTTCGGCGGGAGCCGGGGCGGCTTTGGCGGCGGCGGGAGCTTTGGCGGTTCCCGCGGCGGAGGCAGCTTCGGGGGCAGCCGGGGCGGCGGCTTCTCCGGCGGCCGGAGATAAGCGGCCAAAAGCGAATACAAGCTATGAGAGAGGGCGTCCGGAGGGACGCCCTCTTTTTGCGACCATCGGTCGCACCGCAGGGATGATCGGTTGGCCATCCCCGTCCGTTTTCTGCTATAATGAGGGAGAAAGGAGGCGCCGACCATGCTGGATATTGTGTTTGAATGGATCTGCTGGGCCTTCGGGCAGTTCCTCCTGGCGGTGGTCCTCGTGCCCATGGGGGTGATCCTGGCGGGGTATCTCGTCTACATCCTGGTGATGACCCTCCGGGAGTTTCGGAGGAAGTAGTAAACGCCGACCTCGCCGCGGGGGCTGGCCGGGGCCAGGGGGGCGGGGAAGGCCGGCGGTTTTAAGCCCCCCTGCCCCTTCGGGCAGGGAGCGCGGCGAGCGGGCGAAGGCCCGCTTGACAATCCCCAAGAAAAATTCTGGGAGGGATTTCAATTTCCCTCCCAGACCCTCCTTGAAACGACCAAAGGAAGGGCTGCGGCCCTTCCTTTGGAAACCATCCCGGGATTACAAGGGATAGGAGGTTGGGGCCCTGCGGGGGACGAAGGGCGTGGGCGCTTCGCTGCGCGCTTACGGGGGACGTTGGGACGGGGGACGGAAGATGGAGGCTTTGGTGCCTGCGGTCATTCCGAGCATTTTGTCTTGCGGAAGACGAGGGCGATGAGGGCCCGGCAGATCTCGAACCGGCATTGGGTGTTCGTTGCCCTATCCCTCTGCGTATTCCCCTCCTTTCTGTAGGGGGCGGGCTCTGTCCCGCCCCGTCTGGCGTTGCTAGCTATTCCGATGACCACGTAGGGGCGGACCTATGTGTCCGCCCGCTTCCCCGCCCTCCGCAGGGAAAGGCTCCCTTGTGCAAAGGGAGCTGTCGCCCAGAGGGCGACTGAGGGATTGTCCGAGGTTGCTGGACACTTTGGGGATGATCTCTGCCGTGATTCCCACCCGTTCCTTGCAACCGCGGCGCAGACGCTTCACTCTGCGCCACTGGCCAGGGCGGTCGTGGCGGCTTCTCCTCCTTTTCGTATTTTCGTAGGGGCCGATGCCTATGACTGACGCCCCAAATTTCGGCACGAAATTTGGTCGGCGGAAGCCATGCCTTAGGTACATCGGCCCGCTGCTGCGCACCACGATCGACCGGTAGGGGCGGGGCTCTGTCCCCGCCCGCTCTTCCGGGGCTGATGGATATTGCAATCGACTCTGTAGGGGCCGACCTATGTGTCGGCCCGTGAACGGGTCCTGCGAAGAGGCGTGGGGCGGACACATAGGTCCGCCCCTACGCGAAGGACGGACTTCCTGGCTCCTTCCCGTCGGGGCAAAATAGCTGAGAAAAAGAGACGCCCGGGGGGGCGTCTCTTTTTTGGCTCACTTCTCCTCCGGCAGCCAGCGGTTGTCGAAGCCGTAGGGGAGGAGCTCCTTCAGGGCGAAGGTCTTGGCTTCCCCTTTTCCGTTCAGGCAGATGACGGTGAGATTCGGGGCGAACTCCTGCATCACCTGGCGGCAGATGCCGCAGGGGACGCAGAAATCCTCGCTGCGGCCGGCGATGACGAGGCGGACGAGGTCGCGGGTGTGGCCCTCCGCCACAGCGTGGAAGATGGCGTTGCGCTCGGCGCAGATGCCGGCGGGGTAGACGGCGTTCTCCACGTTGCAGCCGGTGTAGACCGAGCCGTCGGCGCACTCCAGCGCCGCGCCCACCGGGAAGTGGGAGTAGGGGCAGTAGGCCTTCTCCAGCATGGAGACGGCCAGGGCTTTCAGGGCTTCCAGTTCCATGATGACGCTCCTTTCAGGTTCAGGGCTCCCGGGGCTGGACGGAGACCTCCCGGATAACGGGCTCCGGGGCCTCGGGAGAGTTCTGGTAGAAAACGGTGATCCGGATGTCTCCCTCATACCATCACTCGCCGAAAAGGCCGGAGAACATGCCGTCCGGCATGCCCCAGGCGGCCTTCAGGTCCTCCGCCCGGTGGCCGGAGAGATAGTCCGTGGCGGCGGCATCGCTCCAACGGGCCACCCGGCTCTTCTCCGGGATGCCGTGGGGCAGCAGGGCAAAGAGGGCGAGTAGCATGGCGGCGATCAGCGCCAGGGTGGTAAGGGAACGGGCTTTCTCACTCATGGGCGGCTCCTTTCTGTCGTCGATGGGGGAAAGGGGCTCCGGAGGCGGGCTTACTGCCAGCCCACCTCCCGCTGGGGACGGACGGAGAGGTCGATGACCTGCCGGGCGTCATAGAACTTCATGTACCGCTCCAGGCAGCTGGCGGAGCGGAGGGTGGTGCCGTCCGGGTGCAGGCGGTCGCAGATGACGGCGCAGATATCCTTCTTGATGTAGCTGAAGCTCTCGATGCCCACGGAGGCGAAGACCCGGAAGCCCTGGCTCTGCAGGTACTGGAAGACGGGGCCGGTGGTCTTCCAGTCGTCGCCGTCGGGCCGGGCGCCGTGAGGATAGTAGAGGATGGTGGTGGGGCCCACCAGGCTGCCCACCTCATCCAGCCAGCGCTGGGTATCCTCCTTCACACTCTCCACGGAGTGATTGGAGAGGTTGATGTGACCCCAGGTGTGGCTGCCGAAGGTCCAGCCGGTGCGCTTGAGCTCGGCGATGATGGGCTTCACAGCCTCCCGCTCCCGCTGGCGGTTGGCCTCCTTGGCATCGTCCCAGTCCTGGGTGTCGGTATTGGTGCGGTAGCCCAGGATGCCCTGGTAGCCGGTGAGGCTCAGGCTGCCCTTGGCGCCGAAGGGGGAGAAGTCCGGGTGCTCCCGGACGAACTTATCCAGGATGGTCAGGGCGTCCAGGTCCTGGGAGACCACCTCGTTGCCCTGAGGGTCCTTGCCCCAGCTCCAGAGGAGGCCGTCGTCGCCAAGGATGAGCTTATAGGTGAAGCCGTCCTTGAGCATATAGTCATAGTAGTTGACGTCGTCATAGGAAAGGATCAGGGGCTTCTTGCCCTCCGGGATGTAGAGGGTGTTGCGGACCATCTTGGGCTGGCCGTCCTCGCCGGTGGTCTCGCTCCAGACGTCGTTGATGTCCACCAGGATGTAGCCGTTGTCGTAGACGCTCTGGAGGATCTTGTTGTACTCGTCCACCGTCACCATCCAGTCGTCGATGCCGTTGGCCTGGCTGTCGCCGTCAAAGGCCAGCTCGGGATAGGCCACCACCGGGTGGAAGAAGAGATGCTCCACGATGTCGTTCCAGGCGACGTAGGTGACGCCGTCCTTGCTGCCGCCCTCGGGCATCACCTTGGGGTCGGAGATGACGTAGGGCTCGGGTTCCGGGGTGGTATTGGGGTCTTCCTGAGAGGTGGAGGCGGCGCTGCCGGTGCTGCCCGCGCTGCCGGAGGCGGAGGGATCGCCGCCCTTGCCGCAGGCGGTCAGGCCCAGCAGCAGGATGGCCGCCAGGAGGAAGCTGAGGGATCTTCGCATGGTGATTCTCCTTTGTCGTGATTTGTTGAGATCTGCCGAATGAGGTCGGATTTTATGTTGCCTCCATTATAACAGGTTTCCCGGGAAAAAGAAGCAACAAATAGTGACAAAATCACCCCGCCTCCGGAACTGTGAAGAGGCCGTGACGGCGCTGTAAATAAACTGTGAACCTTAGCGGCGGGCGGTTGACTTTCACCAGAAGACTTGTTACTGTAAACGTACCCTCGGCTGACAAGGGCAGACACGCTTTCCGGCGGCCCTGATAGGCGCTGGACGTCGTCATCGTCCTAGGCGGGCGTCAGCCCGCCGTCGTCCTCTTCCTCGCCAGCCCCCATCATTGCTCGCCGGAAAGTCCTTCGGAGTTTTTCGGGAGCGGAAACGGCAACCAGCGAGGCTGACGAGGCAGCCGGGCTGACCGACGGCCGCGAGGAAAACGAAGCCGGCTGTTGTTTCCGCCCCGAAAAACCGCGTTTGCCCTTGTCAGCCGAGGGTCGCAAGAGTTATGTCAGACATTTTTCCTCTCCTTTCTCAACCGGGGAAGCGGGGCGTCCGATAGGACGCCCCGCTTCCCTTTTTTCGGCGGTGGGAAGAGTGCTGTCGATCAAGATTTATTGAAAAACGATAAATTACGATTGATAAACGATAAGCCCTATGGTAGCATGGGGGCACGACAGGGAAGGAAACCCCTTCCGGAGGGAGGACGCCATGAAGCGACGGAAACATCTGCGCGGGCTGGCAACGGCGGCGCTGGTACTGGATCTTCTGAGTCTGCCGCTGGCGCCGGTGCTGGCGCGGCAGCGCTATGTGGACCTGCTTTTCTATCAGGAGATGCTCTGGGACCGGAGCCTGGTCTGGCAGGACCCCAGGGGAGCGGCAAGTATCCTGCTTTGGTGGGCGCTGGGCGGCTGCGCCGCCGTGCTCCTCTGGTGGGCGCGGCGGAAACTGCGGGAGACAGAGAGAAACGAGGAATGAGAACGCATTCTATAAAACGGCTGGCGGGTGTGCTGCGGGGATTGGTGACCGTCGCCCTGATCTGCAACCTTGTGATCCTTTACCTGGTGCCGGTGGCGGTGGTGTCGGGCGGGACCAGCCTGCCGGATAGTATGCTGAACTACCTGAACGGGATCTTCCATCCGGGAGAGGACGATATTGTGGCAGCGGGGGTTGCGAGCAGTCTGCTGGCTTGGGTCTGGGTGTGGCAGGAGGCCTATCAGGCGATGCTGACACTCTTCCTGCTGGTCTCCGGTGTCTGTACGGCTGTGATCCTCCGGCAGGCCGGGAAGGTGCTGGACAGCATCCTCCGGGAGGAGCCGTTCTCTATGGAGAACGCCGTGGCCCTGCGCCGGGCGGCGCTCTGCGGTTTTCTCATCTCCGGTGCGGCACTGATCCGGGTGATCTTCTGTATGCTCTACTATGCGTCCCTCCGTCCGCTGGCCAGCTACAACACCCTCTTCGTGCCGCTCTTCGCCATGTTCGGGCTTCTCTGCCTCGTGATGTCCGCCCTCTTCCGCCAGGCGGCAGAGCTGAAGGCGGAGAACGACCTGACCATCTGAGGGAGGGCGGAGTATGCCGATTATGGTAAATCTCGACGTGGTGATGGCCCAGCGGAAGATGACCCTCTCCCAGCTCTCGGAGCAGGTGGACATCACCCTGGCCAACCTCAGCATCCTGAAGAACAACAAGGCCAAGGCGGTGCGCTTCTCCACGCTGGAGGCCATCTGCGCCGCCCTGGACTGCCAGCCGGGAGACATCCTGGTCTACGTTCCGGAGGAAAAGTAACAACAGGACCTGTCCCTGGCTGAGGGACAGTGGAAAAAGGAGAATCGAAGATGGACGAGAAATTTGCCCTGCCGGCGGCAGGGCCGGGTCTGTGTGCCCAAAATCCGGCGTTCCTGGTGAAAAAATACGACATCACGGGCCGGGACCGGCTCCTGCTGCCCCTGACGCTGGCGGTCTGTACGCTGGCGGCGGACAGTTTCCTGCTCCACGGCCTGGGCCTGGGGGTCACGGTGACGGTGCTGGCTTGGTACGCCCTGCTGGGCCTGCGTCTGGGCTGGGGACGGCTGACGGCGGGCAGCGGCAAGTGGCTGCTGACGGCCAACATCCTCCTGGGGCTCTGGTACGCCCTAGGCTCCGGCTGGTACTTCCGGCTCTGGAACTTCGGAGCCCTGGCCCTCCTGCTGCCCCTCCACGCCGCGGGCTGCTCGGGGGAGGCGAGGCTCCCCTGGCGGCGGCCCGCCATGCTGTGGGAGCGCTTCTGCCTGATTCTCTCCGGACTCTTCGGGGATCTGCGGGCGGGCTTTCTGACCCTGGGGAGCTTCCGGGGCCGGCGCTGGGACGGGAGGAAGGCGGCGGGCGTCCTCTTCGGCTGCGCCGGGGCACTGGCGCTGCTGGTCCTCCTGGTCCCGGCCCTCCTGCGGGCGGACGCCCTCTTCGCCCACGAGATGGGGACCCTTTTCACCTGGGAGCTTCCGGAGCTCCGCTTCCCCCAGGCCCTGGCCATCGGTTTGGTGCTGACGCCCTTCGCCTGCTCTCTCCTCTGGCGGCTGGCCCATCCACGGGAGGGGAAGGCCGCGGCGGAGCACACGCCCTGGCTGCCGCCGGTGGTGCTCCTGGTGAGCCTCCTGGCTCTGGACAGCCTCTACGCCCTCTTCCTGGGGGTGCAGTCCGCGGGGCTCTTCGGCGGACCGGCGTACCTTGCCAGCCGGGGCCTCAGCTACGCGGACTGGGCCCGCAGCGGATTTTTCCAGATGGTCCGGGTGACCGTCGTGAACCTCAGCGTCCTGCTGGGGGCCATCACCTGGACGAAGCGGGAGCGGGGCTTCGGGGCCATCCGCCTGGCAGCGGCGGTGCTGACGGGGGAAAGCTTCCTGCTGCTGGGCAGCGCCGCCTGGCGGATGAGCCTCTATGTCAGCGCCTACGGCCTCAGTTTCAAGCGCTGCATGACCTACTGGGGCATGGCGGTGATGGCGGCGCTCTTCGCCTTCGCCGCCGGGAAGCTGGCGCGGCCGGAGCGGAGCTTCTGCCGCCTGGCCTTCCCCTTCCTCCTGGCGGCGTGGCTGCTGGTGGCTTACCTGCCCATTGACAGCATCGTGGCCCGGGATCAGGTCCGCCGGGGCGGCGGGGACGTGGAGTACCTGCTCTATGCGCTCTCCTACGATGCCCTGGGCTATCTGGATGCCGACGCGGAGAAGGTGGTCCGGGACGGGGACGGCGGCTTCCGGCGGCTGGGCGGGCTCATCGGGGAGCGGCGGGCCCAGGCGGCGGAGGAGTGCGCCGCCTGGGAGAGCTGGAACCTCTCGGCGTATCTGGCTTCCCGGGGCGGGACGGAGTGAAGGGAGACAAGATGCGAAAAAGCTGGAAATGGGTGCCCCTGACCCTGGCGCTGCTGCTGTTGGCGGCCCTGTGGCTCCGGGGCGGCAGCGAGCGGCGGGCGGAGCGCTTCGTCCGGCAGTACGGGGTGGAGATCGCGGAATCCTGGCAGCGGAACGGCGCCATCCCGGAGCGGGGGCAGCGGTATGTCAACGAATGGCCCGGGGAGCACCCCATGCTGGAGCTTCTCCTCACGGCGGGGCCGGGCGGCTACTCCGGCTGCTACTACTCCCCGGACGGCGTGCCCCTGGCCTTCCAGAATACGGAGATCCCCCTGGAGGAGACCGCCCCCGGCCGCTGGACCTGGCAGGCCGAAGGCGACAACCACGGCGAGACCTGGCACATCGAGGGGAATTGGTTCGGCTTCCAGGCAAACTTCTGAAGGGGGAAAGAAAAGGTCAATGCCCGCGTTGGCCCGCTGCCGGGCGCTGCTTGCGTTGCACCCGTAGGGGCCGATGCCCACATCGGCCCGCTGCTGCTTCCGTAGGGCGGGGTGACCTCACCCCGCCGTGGCCAACTGCCCCGAACGGGGCGTGGTGGCGGGTGATGACCTGCAGCTTTCCACCCCCATTTTCTTTTTGGTAAGCCCCAAAAAGAAAACGGCGGTGGAGCCGTCAAAAGAAAAGACGCGTTCTCGTTGTGCAACCCGGACGCTCCGCGTCCTCTTGCACAACGGGATGCGGCCCTAAACTGTCCTACTCAGTTATGCAGCCCCTACGGGGACACGGGCGGGGCTTTGCTGAGACTTCCGAACCTTCTGCGCCGTGCTGCACTCTGAGGTCATCGGGCAAAGACTGAATTTGACCAGCTTCTCTTTCCGCGCTTTCCGCTTCGCTAAGCGCTGCCCTGGTAGTCGCGGCGGGCTTCCGTTTCGTTCCGTAGGGGCCGACGACCTCGGCGGCCCGAGCCCTCGTCCATCGTAAAAAGGACGGATTCCCACGTCGCTCCGCTCCTCAGAATGACAGAAAACCATTGTCATTGCGAGGAGGCCCGCAGGGCCGACGTGGCAATCCGCATCCCCCGTCCCCCGCAGGCTGACTGAGGGATTGTCCGGCGTTGCTGGCCCCTTTGGGGGTGATCTCTGCTCCGATTCCTCCTCGTTCCTCCCATCCGCGCCACAAACGCTCCGCTCTGCGCCGCTGCCCCAGGTGGTCGATGTAGCTTCCCCTTCTATCCGTAGGGGCCGATGCCCACATCGGCCCGTTGGTGCTTCCGTAGGGCGGGGTGACCTCACCCCGCCGTAAACCGCACTGCTCCGATTCCCCTGGTAGGGGGCGGGCTCCGTCCCGCCCCGCAGGGAAAGGCGTCGTTCTGCACCAATACCCGTTGGTTCGGAACGCTTCCCCATCGCGTAGGGGCGGACCTATGTGTCCGCCCGGACACGCCTCTTCGTGGGACTCGCCCAGGGGCCGACACATAGGTCGGCCCCTACAGAGTCGATTGCAATATCCATCAATCCCTGGACAACGGGCGGGGACAGAGCCCCGCCCCTACAGTCGACAAATACCCAATGCTGGTTCGAGATATGCCAGACCGTCATCGACCCCGTCTCCCACAAGGCAGAGTGTCCGGAATGACAGCGGGCACCAAAGCCTCCATCTTCCTTCCCCCGTCCCAACGTCCCCCGTAAACGCGCGCAGCGAAGCGCCCGCGCTCCGTCTCTCAAAAATCTCCCGTAACTCCGGGATAGTTTCCAAAGGAAGGGCCGCGGCCCTTCCTTTGGTCGTTTCAAGGAGGCCCGGGGGAAAATATGAAATCCCCTGGAAATCTTTTTTGGAGCGCGAGAGGATATTCTTTTGATTTGAAAAGAATATCCCATCGCAAGCCGCCGACCTTCGTCGGCGGCTCTCCGCCCCCACAGGGGGCAGTCTATCTAGCCTTCGATGGAAGGATCAAAGCCCCCAGATGCCGCCAAGCATCCTTGGCACTCCCCGGTCAGCAGACCGAAACCTAGTCGATGTCATACAGCGACGAGAGCACCAGCCAGGTCTGCGGCGCGGGCCGCATGATGTTCCAGTACCCCATGCCGAGAAAACCGTACTCCGCCACCAGGCGGAGCTTGGCCGCTTGGGCCCGGGCGTCCTCAAACCAGACCTCATGGCCGGTGCCGTCCGGGGCGGTGTAGCGGTACCAGGGGGCCTGGGCGCTCTCGTCGAACTGGATCTCCGCCCCGTAGCGGATGGCCCGGCGGACGGCCTCCTCGTTGGAGAGGGATTCCGCCCGGGTCTCGCCCTGACGGTAGGGGAGGGGCCAGTCGTAGCCGTAGTTGGGCACCCCCAGCAGGATCTTCTCCGCCGGGATCTCCGTCACGGCGTAGTCCAGCACCGCCCGGACGTTGGGCAGGGGAGCGACGGCCATGGGCGGCCCGTAGGTATAGCCCCACTCGTAGGTCATTAGCAGCACCGCGTCGGTGGCGGCCCCTACCCGGGCGTAGTCGTGGCCCTCGTAGAGGGTGCCGGGCTGGTCTGGGCGGGTCTTGGGGGCCAGGGCTGCCCAGAGGAAGTGCCCCTGGGTCCGGAGGGCCTGCCGGAGCCGGGAGAGGAAGGCGGCGTAGGCCTCCGCCAGGGCGCCGGGCAGGTACTCAAAGTCCACATCCAGGCCGGAGAAGCCCTTCTCCGCCATGGTCCGCTGGATCTCCCCCAGGAGCCGGGCCTGGGCGGCGGCGTCCGTCAGCAGTTGCTCCGCCCGCTGGACGTCGAACCGCTCCTCCTCCGTATAGGTGGAGAGGTGCATCACGGCCCCGGTGCCGTGGGCCCTGGCCCCCGCCAGGAGCTCCCCATCCCGGAGGGGGAGAAGGTCCAAGTCCCGGCTGATGCCGTAGGTGAAGGGCGTCAGGTAGCTGAGAAACGGCGCGGTCCCCGCCAGGAGCGCCGGAGAGAGGAAGGGATAGGCGTAGCCGTTGGCCACGGCGGTGCCCAGCTTCTCCTCGTGATAGGTGATGACCAGCACCTGGCCCGGGGCCAGCAGGCTGCCGCCCAGGAGCTCCGGGTTGTTCCGCCAGAGCGAACGGACACTGACGCCGTAGCTCCGGGCGATGGAGGTCAGCGTCTCCCCGGGCTGGACGGCATGGACCACATTGGGGAAGCGGAGCACCAGGGTCTGTCCCACGGCCAGGGCCCCGTCCGCCGGGACACCGTTGTCCGCCATCAGGCGGCGGGGGTCCACGCCGTAGTTCCGGGCGATGGCGTAGACCGTTTCGCCGGGGCGCACCACATGAATGAGCATCGGCAGCCCTCCTTTCCCGGCAGTCTATGCGGGGGAGAGAAGGAAAAAGAACCGGCGCGTCCTTGGGACGCGCCGGTTCTCTCAGTGTTCGGGGGCCACGTTGGGAGAGAGCTGGGTGAGCCCCACAGGACGGCCTGCGCCGTCGTACTGAAGCCGCCAGGCTACCTGTTCCTCCCCCCAGGGGACGCAGGTGAAGAAGAGGTCGCCGTCCGTCACGAACTCGTAGAGGTCCAGCTCCGCGTCGGCGGTGAGGAGCCAGCTCTCGCCGCTGGCGATCTCATAGCAGCGGATGCCGCTGGGGACCCGGTCCGGCTCGCCCCAGGGGTCCCCGGTGTCCGCCGGGACGAGGGTGTAGTCCACGGAGTAGAGGTAGCCCCGGGCTCCGGTGAGGAAGTGCTCCCCGTAGGGAAGCACATGCACCGTTCCATCGGAGCAGAGCAAAATCTGCCGGTCATCCTCGCCCTCGGCGGCGTTCGCCGTCCGGGCGTAGAGGAGGGCGTAGTCCCCGGTCTCCCCCAGGGCGCCGCCGTAGAGGTCGAGCCAGAGGATATCCGGCAGGGGGACGGTCTCACCGTCCACCGTCAGGCGGTAGGCCCGGTCGTCGGCCTGATCCTCCAGGAGGAAGACATGCTCCCCCAGCTGAAAGACCGAGCGGGTGTAGGAATTCCCCAGGAAGTCGCGATAAGGGACCTCCTCCTGGATGGTCTCCCGGACCGTTCCGGTGACGCCGTCCAGCAGGTACTCCGAGCCAACCTGACGGTCCTTGTCGTAAACCATCAGGTCCACCCGACCATCCGTCAGCAGGGAAAAGCCGATGTGGGTGCACTTCGCCCGGGGGGCGGTGTAGAGCTTTTCCGTTTTCCCGGTTGCGTGGGGGAGGACGTAGAGGGTCCGGCCCCGGTTGAAGTAGACGCCGTAGCCGTTGACGAGGGCGCCGTCGTACCAATAGGTGCTGAGGATCTTCTCCGTGCCGCCGTCCTCCGACCAGCGCCAGAGGCCGCTGTGGGCGACCCGGAAGTAGTAGGTGCCGTCCACGATGCTCCCCGGCCAGGCGCTGCAGCCGGAGCGGAAGTAGTCAAAGCGGAGCAGGGTATGGAAGCCCAGCCCCAGCACCAGGGCAAAGCAGGCGGCCGCGGCGGCGAAGCGGCGGAGCCGCTTCGGCCAGAGCCGGGGCTTCCGGTCGGCGGCTCCCACCAGGGCGGGGTCCACGTGGTCCAGGGCGTTCAGGATGTCTTCCGCTCTCATACGTCGTACCCCTCCCTCCGAAGCGCTTCCCCCAGGGCCTTCCGGCTCCGGGCGAGGCTGCTTTTCACCTTGCTCTCGCTGAGTCCGTAGCGCCGGGCAATGTCCGAGATGGCGTCGCAGTACCAGTAGCGGCGGAGGAAGAGGTTCCGCTTCTCCTCCGGCTGCGCCTGGAGGAAGACGGAGATCCGCTCCCCCAGGGCCTGGAGATCCAGGGCCTCCTCCGGCCGCTCCCCGCCGGGGAGGCACTGGATGAGCTCCTCCGTCAGGGCGTCCACCCGTCCGCCGCCCCGCTTCTCCCGGTCCCGGCTCCGGCAGCGGTCCAGGGACAGGTGCCGGGTGATCCGGGCCAGGAAGGCGAAGAGGTAGCTCCGGGGCTCGTGGGGCGGGATGGCGTTCCAGGCGGCGAGGTAGGTGTCGTTCTCGCACTCCTCGGCGTCGTGGGCGTCCGCCAGAATGCGCTGGGCCAGCCCCCGGAGCCGGGAGCCGTACTTCTCGGCGGATGCCCGCAGGGCCTCCTCGTTTCGCTGCCAGTAGAGGGTCACGATGGCGTCGTCCTCCATGGGAGCCTCCTTTCCGCCCGGGATGGGCCGTAGGTTTCCTTGGGCCGCGAGGCCCTTCACCCAGGATAGCGATGTTTCCCCCGGCGGCGTCGCGGAGGGAGGGGGAAATTTATGAAAAAAGCAGAGCGGGCGCTCTGCTTTTTCACTCGATGGGGTCGCCTAGGCGGTAGAGCCGGGCGGAGAGACGGCCGTCCCCGATGTCCAGCACGGCGAAGGAGGCACCGTGGAAGGCACCGATGCTGCCGGGGTTCAGGAAGGTACACTTGCCCCGCCGGTCGTGGAAGGGCTGGTGGGTGTGGCCGAAGAGGAAGCAGTCCAGGTCCCGCTCCTCCGCGGTGTAGCCCGCCTGCAGAAGGGACTGCTTCACCCCGAAGCGGTGGCCGTGGCAGAGAAGGATCCGGAGCCCGCCGATCGGCAGGGTCTCCTCCTCCGGCTCACCGGGGCGGTAGTCGCAGTTGCCCCGGACCTGGTGGAGAGGGATGTCCGGGTAACGGCGGTGGAGCTCCCGGGCATCGTCCCAGCCGTCCCCCAGGTGGAAGATCTGCTGGGGACGGACGGCCTCCACGGCCTCCTCCATGGGGCCGACGCGGCCGTGGGAGTCAGAGAGCACTAAGATCCTCATTCCGCCGCCTCCGGGATGCCTTCCCTCCGGCAGAAGGCCTCGTAGTTCTCCTGGAGCCACTGGCGCATCCGGGCGATGCCCTCCTCGTCCCAGGGGAAGGTCTCCTCCTGGACGTCCGTGGCTTTCTCATAGCAGATCCGGGAGTAGACGGAGGCCTTGATGGTCTGGTTTTCCGTGTCCTGCTGGAAGCGGTAGCGGAAGTCCCGGCCCAGAGGCCCTACGGAGCCGGTATAGTAGCTGGCCCGGTCGAGCCACCGGGGCGTGATGACAGAGAATCGCTGGAGCATAGGCCCGCCTTTCCGCCGCAATGCGCGGCATGGGGGAATTTTCCCCCAGTATAGCACAGTTCCCTCGCCGCCGCAAGCGGGGGAGGGAGCGCATGATCGACAATTGACAATTGACAATGGACAATTGAGAATTGACAATGGAGGATCGGCTGGGGCAGGTCGCAGGGGCTGCGTCTCCTGTGGGGCGACGGAGGGATCGTCAGGCAGGCGCTTCCCAGAATCCTCTGCCCCATGAAAAAACACCGGGACAGGCAGGGCCTGTCCCGGTGTGGGGGTGTTCCTTCGGAGGAGCGCTTCTCAGAAGACGCCCTGCTCCATCATGGCGGTGGCCACCTTCTTGAAGCCCGCGATGTTGGCGCCGGCCACGAGATCGTAGCCCAGGCCGTACTCCTCGGCGGCCTCGGCGGAGACCTTGTGGATGTTGACCATCATCTTCTTGAGCTGCTGGTCCACTTCCTCGGCGGTCCAGACCAGGCGCTCGCTGTTCTGGGCCATCTCCAGGGCGGAGACGCCCACGCCGCCGGCGTTGACGGCCTTGGAGGGAGCCACGATGATGTGCTTCTGGGAGCGGAGGAAGTTCAGGGCATCGTTGGTGGTGGGCATGTTGGCCACCTCGATGTAGTACTTGGCACCGGAGGCCGCGATCTTCTCGGCGGAGTCCATGTGGACGTCGTTCTGCATGGCGGAGGGCATGTTCACGTCCACATCCGCCGCGCCCCAGTGCTTGGCGCCGGGGACGAACTCGCAGCCGAACTGGTCGGCATAGGGCTTGCAGTGCATGGGATCGGTGGCCCGCATCTTCAGGATGAAGTCCAGCTTCTCCTGGGTGCAGACGCCGTCGGGATCATGGATGTAGCCGTCGGGACCGGAGAAATAGGTGACCTTGGCGCCCAGCTCCGTGGCCTTGCGCATGATGCCCCAGGCCACATTGCCGTAGCCGGAGATGGCGATGCGCTTGCCCTCGATGGTGTCGTTCTCGTGCTTGAGGACTTCCTGCAGATAGTAGACCGCGCCGAAGCCCGTGGCCTCGGGACGGATCAGGGAGCCGCCGTAGCTGAGGCCCTTGCCGGTGAGAACGCCGTTCTCCCACACGCCCTTCAGGCGGCGGTACTGGCCGTAGAGGTAGCCGATCTCCCGGCCGCCCACGCCCATGTCGCCGGCAGGCACGTCCACGTCCGGCCCGATGTAGCGGTAGAGGGCGGTCATGAAGCTCTGGCAGAAGCGCATGACCTCAGCGTCGGACTTGCCGGCGGGGTCAAAGTCGCTGCCGCCCTTGGCGCCGCCGATGGGGAGGCCCGTGAGGCTGTTCTTGAAGGTCTGCTCAAAGCCCAGGAACTTGATGATGCCGGGATAGACGTTCTTCTGGAAGCGCAGGCCGCCCTTGTAGGGGCCGATGGCGCCGTTGAACTGGCAGCGCCAGCCGGTGTTGGTGTGATACTTGCCCGCGTCATCCTGCCAGACCACCCGGAAGGTGAACATCCGGTCGGGCTCCACCATGCGGCTGAGAAGGTCGGCCTTCTCATACTCGGGGTGCTTCTCGATGACGGGCTCCAGGGAGGAGAAGACTTCCTCCACCGTCTGCACGAACTCCGGTTCGTTGGCGTACTTGGTCTTCACATGCTCAATGACGCTGGCAAGATAGGCATTCATAGCAAAAATCCTCCGTTAAATTCCGCTGCGACCAGCGGTTTTTGTGCAGAAGTGACAAAAACTCTGCAGCGGGGCTACCTGTACCTTAACATAACCGGAGGAGGATAGCAAGAGGAATTTTCAGATACCGGCCATCGTTTTCCGCAGGCTTGCCCAAACGCGCACTTTTGGGCAAAAAACCCACATCGCCCAAAGAAAAAACGCCGCTCTCCATTGACTTTTTCCCGGAAAACGGTATAATATGGTCAAAAGCGCTGCCTGCAGCGCGATTTTTGGCTGCAAATTTTAAGGAGGCAATTCTATGCATTACTCCATGAACGTGGCGGGGCTGGACCGGCAGCTCCCCATCTGCAAGGTCACGGATGAGCTGTACATCGGCGCTTTCATTATGTTCGGGGACGCGGAGCTCACCGTGGCATGTGCCAGAGAGCTCCTGAAGCTGGCGGAGCCCGGCAGCTATGACTACATGCTGACGGCGGAGGCCAAGAGCATCCCCCTGATCCACGAGATGGCCCGCCAGTCCGGCGCCACCAAGTATTTCATCGCCCGCAAGGGCCCCAAGGTCTACATGCCGGACCCCATCCGCGTGGCGGATAAGTCCATCACCACCGAGGCCCAGCAGTACCTCTACCTGGGCCGGGACGACGCGGACATCATCCGGGGCAAGCGCATCCTCCTGGTGGACGACGTCATCTCCACCGGCGGCTCCCTCCGTGCCATGGAGGAGCTGGTGGCCGCCGCCGGCGGCACCGTCACGGGCCGCATGGCCGTGCTGGCCGAGGGCGGCGCGGCGGACCGGAAGGACATTAGGTTCCTGGGCAAGCTCCCGGTCTTCAACCCCGACGGCAGCGTGAAGTAAGAGAATACGGAAGCGCCCGCGCCGCTGGTGAGCGGCGCGGGCGCTTTTCCCTGCGTTCGGGGGCTTTCCCCTTGTAATCCCCGGGGGAACATGGTAAAATGGCGGCGTTTCGGGGCGGCGGCCCCGGCGAGAGCACGCGAAAGCGGGAGAGAGGAGGGAGCGCGATGGCCTGGCGATGGCGAAAAGGGAAGAGCGTCCGCCCGCCGGAGAACGGCTTCCTCCGGGGCTGCTGGCTGATGGTGAACCGGTACCTGGGGCACAACGTGCCCATCCAGGCGGCGGCCCTGGCCTTCTACCTCCTTTTCATGATTTTCCCTCTGACCATCTTCTTCAGCGCCCTCCTGGGCCAGCTCCACCTGGATGTCACCGGCCTCACCCACGCCGCCGGGGAGTTCCTCCCCAGCGAGGTGGTGGAGCTTCTGGGGATGTACCTTCAGTATGTGACGGATAACCCCAGCCTGAAGCTGCTGCTCTTCGGCCTCTTCTTCTCCATCTACTTCCCCATGCGGGCCACCAACACCCTGATGCGGGCGGTGCGGACGGCCTACCGCCTAGGTCCCCCCAAGGCCCCCATCCGGCACACGCTGAAATCCCTCCTCTATACCGTGATGCTCATCGTCACCATCGTGCTGACGCTGGTCTTGGTCAGCGTGGGCGAGGCGGCGCTGGATTACGCCATCGACCACTTCGGCCTGCCGGTCTACATGGCCTCCCTCTGGCAGCGGCTCCGTTTCCCGGTGATGGGCCTTGTGATGTACTTCGCCCTCTACTTCCTCTACGCCCTGCCCCAGGATACCCACCTCCGGGCCCGGGACCTCTATCCCGGGGTGCTGGCGGCCCTCCTGGGCTGGATGGTGACGGCCTACCTCTTCTCCTGGTATGTGGAGAACATCGCCTCCTACTCCCTCTTCTACGGCTCCATCGGCGCGGTGATCGTGCTTTTGATCTGGCTGAACTTCACCGCCGCCATCCTCATCCTGGGGGCGGAACTCAACGGCACCCTCATCGCCCTGCGGAAGGACAAGGCCCTCCGCCGGCAGGAGCAGGCGCCTGCCAGGGCTTCCGCGGAAGATGAACTCTCAAGCGGCGGATGACCGCCGGGAAAGGAACAGATATGAAAGATCGCACGGAAAAGCTCCGGGAGTATGCCCAGCTCCTGATCCGCATGGGCCTCAACATCCAGAAGGGCCAGACCCTCGTCATCGCCTCTCCGGTGGGCTGCGCGTGGTTTGCCCGGATGTGCGCGGAGGAGGCCTATGCCGCCGGCTGCCGGGAAGTGGTGATGAACTGGCGGGATGACCAGCTGGACCGCCTCCGTTACCTCCACGCGGACGACGCCGTCTTCGACGAGGTCCCCCTCTGGCGGCGGCACTTCTTCAATGACTACGCCCTGGAGGGCGCGGCCTACCTCTCCCTCGCCGCCCGGGACCCCGAGGCCCTGCGGGGCGTGGACCCGGACCGCCTGACCCGGGCCAACCGGGCCGGGAGCCTGGCGCTGGACACCTTCTACCGCCAGCAGATGAGCAACGGCATCCCCTGGTGCATTGCCTCCCTCCCCATCCCCGCCTGGGCCAGGACCGTCTTCCCCGGCATCCCCGAGGAGGAGGCCATGGACAAGCTCTGGGACGCCATCCTGGAGACCGTCCGCGTCCAGGGGGACGGCAGGGCCGTGGAGCGCTGGCAGCAGCACATGGAGACCATCCAGCGCCGGACGGAGAAGCTCAACGAGCTGCGCCTGGCCTCCCTCCACTATACCAACAGCCTCGGCACGGACCTCACCATCCGTCTGCCGGAGGATCACCTCTGGGCCGGCGGCGGCACCAACTGCAAGGCAGGCCCCTTCTTCATCGCCAATATGCCCACGGAGGAGATCTTCACCGCCCCCCTGCGGGACGGCATCGACGGCGTGGTCTACGCCGCCCTGCCCCTGGTCCACAACGGCAACATCATTAAGGGTTTCCACTTCGTCATCCAGGACGGCAAGATCGTGGAAGCCCACGCAAAGAAGGGCGAGGACATCCTGAAGGCCGCCATCAGCGAGGATGAGGGCGCCTCCCGCTTCGGCGAGGTGGCCCTGGTGCCCTACGACTCCCCCATCTCCAACCAGAAGATCCTCTACTACAACACCCTCTTCGATGAGAACGCCTCCTGCCACCTGGCCTTCGGCGAGGCGTACCCCGAGTGCATCCGGGGCGGCGAGCACATGACCAAGGAGGAGCTGAAGGCCCGCGGCCTCAACGACTCCGTCACCCACGTGGACTTCATGGTGGGCACGGCGGACCTCTCCATCACCGGCATGACTCACGATGGGAAAGAGGTCCCCATTTTCCGCGACGGCAACTTTGCCCTGTAAGAGAGAAAGGACGCGAACAGCAATGGATTATCAGCGCAGAAAGAGCGACGAGAATGTCTTCATCGCCGACACCGCCGTGGTGGTGGGCGACGTGACGCTGGAAAAGGGCGTCAGCGTCTGGTTCCAGGCGGTGGTCCGGGGCGATGAGGGCACCATCCACGTGGGGGAGAACACCAACATCCAGGATGCCGCCATCCTGCACTCCCACACCACCGTGGGGAAGAACTGCACCATCGGCCACGGGGCCATCGTCCACGGCTGCACCGTGGGGGATGATACCCTCATCGGCATGGGGGCCATCGTCCTCAACGGGGCGAAGATCGGGAACCACTGCCTGGTGGGGGCGGGAGCCCTCGTCACCGGCAAGATGGACGCCCCGGACGGCTCCCTGATTCTGGGGAGCCCCGCCAAGGTCGTCCGCCCCCTGACGGAGGCTGAGCGGGCGGACAACCGCCACTCCGTGGAATTCTACGCCGGCAACACCAAGAACTACCGATAAGAGGAAGCGGCGCGTCCCGTCCGGGACGCGCCGCTCCTTTATGTCTCCTCCCCCGGGAAGCGGCAGCCTCCCTCCCCATAGGGCAGGAGGAAGCTGGGGACCCCCAGCTCCGCCCCGCCCAGGGCGTACATCTGCCAGAAGAAGCGCAGCCCCTCCGGGGAGAGGAAGAAGTTCTCCCGGTTGAAGCTCCGGCGGAGGGAGAGCTGCCAGTCCTCCCGCCAGGGGCCACCCTGGGCGCGGATGGCCTCCGCCGCCCGGGCAAGAAGGGTCTTGCGCACCGGCCAGCGCCGGGGGAAGCAGGCGGAGAGGGGCAGGGGGAAGCCTGTGCGCAGGTCCCAGGTATCCCCCCGGCGGAGGACCGTGACGTCCCTGCCGCAGACCTCCCGGCTCTCGGTATAGAGGCTCCAGACGCCGCCCTGGTTGCAGGTGACCTCATAGCGGAGCTGGGCGGTGCAGAGGGGCAGGGGCGTGCTGGCGGCCAGGGCCGCCCGGTGAGCCTCCTCCGCCAGGGGCAGGAGGAAGCGCTGGCAATAGCGGAGGTAGCACCTGGCCTGGTGCTGGTAGAAGCGCTGGATGCGCCGGGTGAGGCGGCTGGGCTTCCCCACCGGCTGGGGGAGGGTCCCGGTGAGCCGCAGCACCGGCACGCCATCCACCGTCCACTCCCGCTCCAGGGGGAAGGGCTTCGTCTCCAGGCGCTGGAGTGATCCTTTCATAGCCGGCCTCCTTCTTCCGATTTTCCGTTCAGACCAGACTATGCATCGCCGGGGCGTCCGGTTCCCGCAAACAGAGGACGCGGGGATTGTCCGTCCGGGAGAAAAAATCTTCCCGGGAAAAGCCTTTACTTCCACGGTGTGAAGTGTTAAAATACAGAAACAGGACCAAAAGAGTCCCCGTCCGGGGATGCCGGACGAAGAAGGAGGCATTTCGTGGTGAAGATCGGAAAGAAAGAGAAAAGCGAGCAGCTTTATAAAGCCATTTTACTGCTGAAGGACGAGGAGGAGTGCTACGACTTCTTCCAGGACCTCTGCACCGTCTCGGAGCTCCGCAGCATGGAGCAGCGCTTCGAGGTGGCGTCCCTTTTGGAGAGCGGTATGATCTATAATGAGATCCTGGAGCGCACCGGCGCCTCCAGCGCCACCATCAGCCGGGTGAACCGTTCCCTCAGCTACGGCACCGGCGCCTATGCGAAGATCTTCGCCCGGACGCGGGAGGAGAAGGAGGAAGCATGAGCGCCTACGGCGCCCTGGCGGGGGCCTACGACGCGCTGCTGGCGGATGGGGACTACCTCCGCCGGGGGAAGGCCATCGCAAAGGCCCTGAAAAAGAGCCCCATCCCGGTGGCGCACGTGCTGGACCTGGGCTGCGGCACCGGGACCATCGCCTGCTATCTGGCGGCGGAGGGCTACCGGGTCACGGCCACGGACCTCTCCGAGGAGATGCTGACGGAGGCGGCGGGCAAGGCCATGGGCCTGGAAGCCCCGCCCTTTTTCCTCTGCCAGTCCATGCCGAAGCTCCGCCTGACGGAACCGGTGGACGCCGTGGTCTCCACCCTGGATTCCCTCAACTACCTGACCCGCCCCTCCGACCTGCGGGAGACCTTCCGCCGGGTGGGGCGGTATCTGCGCCCCGGCGGGCTCTTCCTCTTCGACGTGAACACCCCCTATAAGCTCCGCCGCATGGACTCTTTTCCGAGAAGACCCATGTCTGCACCTACCAGGTGGACCTCTTCCGCCTCCGGCGGGACGGCGCCTGGGACCGGGACTACGAGGAGCACCGGGAGCGTGCCTGGACGGAGGAGGAGCTGCGCCAGTTCCTCACCGAGGCGGGCTTTACCGACATCCGCCTCACCGGCGACCTCACGCACCGTCCGCCGAAGGCGGAGGAGGACCGCTGGAACCTCTGCTGCCGCCGGGCGGCGGAGTGAGATCTCCCCGCGGGAGCGGGAAAGGAGAAACGAATGAAAGATCAGTTAGTGCGGGCCATCAGCCGGGACGGCACAGTGAATGCCGTGGCCGTCACCACCCGCTATCTTACCGAGGAGGCCCGGCAGATCCACCATACCCTGCCGGTGGCCACGGCTGCCCTGGGCCGGGCCCTGGCGGCGGCCTCCATGATGGGCAACGCCCTGAAGGACAGCGGCAGCAGCGTCTCCCTGCAGTTCCGGGGCGGCGGCCCCCTGGGGCCGGTGCTTGCCATTTCCGATAACCTGGGCAACGTCCGGGGCACCGTGGGGGACCCCTCGGTGGACCTGCCCCTGAGGCCGGACGGCAAGCTGGACGTGGGCGCCGCCGTGGGCACGGAGGGCACCCTCACCGTCATCCGGGACCTGAAAATGAAGGAGCCCTACGTCGGCAGCGTGGCCCTGCTCTCCGGCGAGATCGCGGACGATCTCGCCGCCTACTTCGTGGAGTCCGAGCAGATCCCCTCCGCCTGCGGCCTGGGGGTGCTGGTGGACCGGGACCAGAGCGTCCGGGCCGCCGGCGGCTACCTCATCCAGCTGCTGCCCGGCGCGGGGGAGGATGTCATCTCCCGGGTGGAGGGCGGCGTCCTGGCGGCAGGCACCGTCACCAAGCTCCTGGAGGGGAACGACGACCCGGAGAGAATGCTCCGCACCATCCTCTCGGACTTTGATGTAGAGATCCTGGAGACGAGCCCCATCGCCTACCGCTGCGACTGCAGCCGGGACCGGATGCGCCGGGCCCTCCTGAGCCTGGGGCCCCAGGAGCTCCGGACCATTCTGGAGAGCGACGGCCAGGCGGACCTCTCCTGCCGCTTCTGCGGCAGCCACCAGCTTTTCGACCGGAAGGAGCTGGAGGAGCTCCTGAAGATCGCCCGGGAGAAGCGTTCTGAAAAAAAGTGAAAAAGTCTGAGAAAAAAGGTTGACACAGACGGGGTGGATGAGTATAATAACTTTTGTCGTCTGACGAAGGCGGCAAGGTCCGGGAGCATAGCTCAGCTGGTTAGAGCACCTGCCTTACAAGCAGGGGGTCACTGGTTCGAGTCCAGTTGTTCCCACCATCCACTTCCATATGGCCCGGTAGTTCAGTTGGTTAGAACGCTAGCCTGTCACGCTAGAGGTCGACGGTTCGAGCCCGTTCCGGGTCGCCATTCCCGAGGAATGGAGACATCCCTTGGGATCATGCCCAGATAGCTCAGTTGGTAGAGCAGAGGACTGAAAATCCTCGTGTCGCTGGTTCGACTCCGGCTCTGGGCACCACTTGCGGGCTTAGCTCATCTGGTAGAGCGCCACCTTGCCAAGGTGGAGGTAGCGAGTTCGAGCCTCGTAGCCCGCTCCATGGAATCCCCACACCCTGCGTGTGGGGATTCCATTCCCAAGAAAACCATGCAAGGTTTCCGGAAACCCTGCATAGAATAAAGAGCGACGGTGACATAGCCAAGTGGTAAGGCAAGGGTCTGCAAAACCCTGATTCCCCGGTTCAAATCCGGGTGTCACCTCCAGAGAAAAACCCTGTAATCTCAGTGATTACAGGGTTTTCTTTCTGTCCTTTTCCTGCGGCTTACCCCACGATTTACCCCTTACAGATTTTATTCCGATTTAGGAACCGGAAACGTTCTTGATAAACAGCTCCATACGGCTTGCGCTATCTTGCTTCATTTCGTCAGTTACATGGCCGTAAACATCCAGGGTGAAGGCTGCAGTGGCATGTCCCAAGTTGCCTTGAACAGTTTTGATATCATCTCCGGATCGAATAGCGGCAACGGCATAGCTATGTCGCAGGTCATGAAAGCGAGCGTCCGGCCTGCCGATACGGGTAGCGGCCTTCTTAAAGGCTCTGTAAATGGTGGGTTTTGTGATAGGGGCTCCGGTTGTTCCTGTAAATACCAGGTCGCTTTGCTGCCACAGGGGACCGGCGAGAAGGCGTTGCTTTGCCTGTTCAATCCGCTGGTGTTTTAATCGTTCCATGACGAAGGGCGCCGCTGTGATTGTTCGGACTTTGCTGTTTTTCGTGGGAACGAGTTGATAGGCTTTCATGCCTTTGTCCTGGTGGAGCTGCATTTGCTTATTGATGGTCAGCATCCCTGAATCGAAGCCCACGCAGTCCCATGTCAGCCCCAAAACTTCCCCTTGTCGCAATCCAGTGAATAATGTCACGAGAAAAACATCCTCGAAGGGATCTCCCTGGATGGTACGCATGAAATCCGCAATCTGCTTCTCGTTGAGAGGCTTGATCTCCTGTTTTTGAATCTTCGGCAATTTGCAAAAATCGCCGTCTGCTGGATTCAGGGGGATGTAATGGTTTATCACTGCCTGCCGCAGCGCCCCATGTAATACGCCGTGAACATTCTTTACGGTCTTTGCTGACAGCGGAGCGTCTTCATAGACTGTTTTCCCGTCTTTCTTAATAATCTTTCCGGCATTATCCCTTGTGGGGACTTTCTTTCCGCTGGTCAAGAGGGTATTGAAATACTTTTGTACCGTGTGGGTATCTAGTTCCCCCAGCTTTACCGCCGCCAGATAGGGCTTGATGTGGAGCCGAATGTCGTCCTTGTAGATCTTCACTGTGCGGGGTTTTACGCCATTAAGATATGTATCCGCCCAGATGTCCAACCATTCGCCCAGTGTCATTTTGCACGGTTCCCGGTATGCTTTGTTGTCCACGGCGGCTACGGCCTGGGCCAGCTTTTGCCGGACCTCCTTTTGGGTCTTTCCGTAGACGCTTTTGCGGACGGGCTTGCCGGTACCCGGATCGTGCCCGGCTACGAAGCGGGCCTCCCAGGTGCCGTCCGGGCGCTGCCGGATGCTTCCGGCGCCCTGCGCCGCTCGGGTGTTTGATTTTCTCGGCATTGAAATTCCTCCATATTTCGTGTTATGATGGGAGGGCAGTAGGCCTTCTCAAGTTTACTGCCCCTATGACCGTCCCTGGCGTTGCAGCGCCGGGGGCGGTTTTTTACTTTTTCATAGTGCGGGCATTCTTGCATTTGGTGTTCCTTTTTTTAAAAGAATTCAACCAATCAATATATTGTGGATCGAGCTTTGGGTCTGCTTTTAACCGCTTTTTCCAGTCCGCGGCCGTATCCGCAAAAGCATATAATTCTTCTTGCATCTGACTTTGCGTTGACAATGGGGCGGTTTTTGCACGCCTCGCCATTGCGGTGTAGATGCTGTGATAAAGCCGCGCTGATTCGCTTTTTCCTTCGCGGAGTACCTGTTTTTTGTATTTTGCAGCTTGCTTGCAATTCATGTTTTGGTATTC
>SFLD01000048.1 GCA_004553545.1 Clostridiales bacterium
TTCTGTGCTCCGAGCAGCTTTTCCGGGCTGAAATCGCCGCTCTGCTGCCCTCGTGAAAAATTTTTTAGGCTTTTTTAGCATTTAATCTTGACAAAAGCGCATAGTGTTTTTGATTTTTTGGCAAAAATGCCGACTTTTTGCCCCGTTTCCCTCTTCCCTGCCCAAAAGCGCCCCGGGGACGGTCTCCGTCCCCGGGGCGCTTTCCGTTTTTTACGTATCTCTCCCCCGGACTGCTGCCAGCAGGGCCTCCTGCTCATTGGGCAGGCGGCCCTCTACCACCTCGTTGAGGAGGAAGTCCAGCGCTCTGCCGATTTCCGCTCCCCGGAGGCCCAGGGCCAGCAGGTCCCGGCCGTTCACCGCCAGCTGCCGCAGAGAGAAGCAGGCGTCCTCCCGAAGGATGGCGTCCAGCCGCCGCAGCACCTCGTCCAGCCCCGCCGCGCGCTCCGCCCGGTATTCCGGAGCCTGAGCCAAGTTGTCCGCCCGCTGCAGCGCGATGAGCCGCCGCAGCCGCGCCTCCCCCAGGCGGCGGAGGAGCCGCCGGAGATTCACCTCCGGGATGCCGGGGAGGGGCGTGTCGTGCCGCCGGATGAGCTCCGTGACCTCCTCTCGGAGGGCATTGGGGGCCCGGAGCCGGGCCAGCATGGCGTCCGCCAGCTGGGCGCTTTTCGCGGCGTGGCCGTAGAAGTGCCCCACGCCGCCCGCGTCCAGGGAGAAGCAGTCTGGCTTCCCCACATCGTGGAAGAGCGCCGCAAAGCGCAGGGCTTCCTCCCCCGGCACAGCATCCAGGGCGTGGAGGGTATGCTCCCAGAGGTCATAGCAGTGATGAAAGTTCCGCTGGTCGTACCCCAGCATGGGCAGAAGCTCCAGCCAGAAGACGCCGAAAACCTCCGGGAACTCCCGCAGCACGGCGGAGGGCCGCTCCGCCGCCAGCAGCTTCCGGACCTCGGTGAAGATCCGCTCCGGCGCAATGGCACGGAGGTCCTCCCGCGCCGCGGAGAGGGCAGCGGCCGTCTCCGGCTCGATGGCAAAGCCCAGCACTGCCGCAAAGCGCAGCCCCCGGAGGATGCGCAGGGCGTCCTCCCCGAAGCGCCGCGCCGGTTCCCCCACGCAGCGGATGCGCCCCGCCGCCAGGTCCTCCCGGCCATGGAAGGGGTCCCGCAGCTCCCCCCGGAGGGAGAGGGCCATGGCATTGACGGTGAAGTCCCGCCGGGCCAGGTCCTCGGTCAGGGAATCCGTGAAAGCGACGCTCTCCGGGTGGCGGTGGTCGGTGTAGTCCCCGTCCCGGCGGAAGGTGGTGACCTCCGCGCTTCCGTCAGGCCGCCGGACGGTGACCGTCCCGTGCCGCAGCCCCGTGGGCAGGGCATCCGCCCCGAAGAGGGCCAGGGTCTCCTCCGGCCGGGCGGAGGTGGTGATGTCCCAGTCCCCCGGCGTTCGGCCCAGGAGGGTATCCCGTACGCAGCCGCCCACGCAGTAGGCCTCATGCCCCGCGCCCTCCAGCGTTTGCAGGATGTCCCGCGCGAAGGCGGGGATGCTCCCGTTCTCTCCTTTCATTGCCATTCTCCTCCCTGTCGTTCTTCCGGGCTCACAGCGCGATCCAGTACCGCTTCACCGTCACCCGCTCCTCCGGGTCGAAGCGGGTATCCTCCAGCACGCCGCCGTTTCGCAGGATGACCTTTTCCGAGGCGGTGTTATCCTCGTCGCAGACGCAGAGGAGCCGGGAAAAGCCCAGGTCCCGTGCGATCTCCTTCCCCTGCGCCAGCATCCGCGCGGCGATGCCCTCCTGCCGCCGGGAGGGACGCACGGCATGGCCCACGTGCCCGCCGAAGGCCAGCAGGTAGTCCGTCAGTTTGAATTTCAAACTGAAAACTCCAACGAGAGCGCCGTCCTCCCAGCAGAGATCAAAATCCTCCCGGACGTAGCCCTCCGGCAGGTCTTTCCCGGTATGGCGGTTCTTCATCCCCTGGAGCCAACGGTCATAGTCCCGCCAGCCGCCAAAGCCGATGCACGTCCCGCCGCTCTCCTCAAACTCCCGATAGAAGGCCATGACCTCTTCCCGGTCCGCCTCCCCTGGCAGCCGAAATGTCAGCATGATCCCGCCCCCTTTCCGTGATTTTTCCCCATCTTACCACAGTGTCCCCCCGCTGCGCAAGCCGCCGGGAAAACCCATTCCCTCGCCGCCTTTCCCGTTGCATTTTCCCGTTTGGGGGATTATAATAGAGTGTCAAATTATGCTGGGGTTTCTGCCCCGGTCCTCTCCCATCTACCCTCCCCGCCCCACCGGCGGGCTTTGGAAAGGAAGCATCCCTATGATGAACAATCCCCTCCCCATTCAGGATTTTCTCCAGCCCGGCAAGCGGGTCCACCTGGTCGGCATCGGCGGCGTCTCCATGTGCCCCCTGGCGGAGGTGCTGCGGGGCATGGGCCTGCAGGTCCAGGGCTCCGACATGAGCGACGGCCCCTCCGTCCAGCGGCTGAAGTCCCTGGGCATCCCCGTCTCCCAGGGCCACAGCGCCGAGAATCTGGGGGACTGCGACTTCGTGGTCCGCACCGCCGCCGTCCATGACAGCAATCCCGAGATCGCCGGGGCCGTGGCCCGGGGCATCCCCGTCTATGAGCGGGCCCAGGCCTGGGGCGCCATCATGCAGCGCTACCCCAACGCCCTCTGCGTCTCCGGCACCCATGGCAAGACCACCACCACCTCCATGTGCACCCACATCTTCCTGGCGGCGGAGAAGGACCCCACCGTGATGATCGGCGGGACCCTGCCCCTGCTGGGCTCCGGCTACCGGGTGGGCCAGGGGGACACCATCATTCTGGAATCCTGCGAGTACTGCAACTCCTTCCTCTTCTTCTATCCCACGGTGGCCGTGATCCTGGACGTGGAGGAGGACCACCTGGACTTCTTCAAGGACAAGGCGGACATCGAGCACTCCTTCCACCGTTTCGCGGAGCTGGTGCCGGAGAGCGGCTTCGTCATCGCCAACGCCGACAACCAGGGCGCCATGGAGGCCGTCCGGGGCCTTGCCCACCCCGTCTTCACCTTCGGCCTGGAGAAGGCCGCCGACTGCACCGCCGCCGACCTCACCGGCCAGGATAACTTCCCCGCCTTTGATATCCTCATCCGCGGGGAGCGCTATGCCCATGGGAAGCTGGGCGTCCACGGCCGCCATAATATCCTCAATGCCCTGGCCGCCGCCTCCGCCGCCTATCTTCTGGGCCTCCCCGGCTCCGCCGTGGAGGAAGGCCTTTCCTCCTTCCATGGGGCCGCCCGGCGCTTTGAGTACAAGGGCAGTTTCCGCGGAGCGGACATCTTCGATGACTACGCCCACCATCCCGATGAGCTCCACGCCCTGCTGGACTCTGTCCGGGGTCTCGGCTACCGGCGGACCATCGTGGCCTTCCAGCCCCACACCTACACCCGGACCATCAAGCTCTTTGACCGCTTCGTGGAGGAGCTGAAGCGCCCGGATATCGCCATCCTGGCGGAGATCTACGCCGCCCGGGAGGCCAACACCCAGGGCATCTCCTCCGCCGACCTCTGCCGGAACATCCCCGGCAGCGTCTACTGCTCCACCCTGGATAAGGTGGCTGAGCAGCTTGCCGGCCTGGCCCAGCCCGGGGACCTGATCCTCACCGTGGGCGCCGGGGACATCTATAAAGTGGGCGAAAAGCTCAAAAAGATGGAGGCGGAAGTATGAACCTCTCCCCTCTCTGCCATAACTGCCCGCCGGAGGGGGAGCTCCTCCCCCAGGAGGCGGCGGCCTTTGACCTGCTGAAGGCCCTGGACATCCCCTATGACCGGGTCAGCGGCGACCCCGCCGACGACATGGAGAAGTGCCGCGCCGTGGAAGCCGTTCTGGGCAGCCCCATCTGCAAGAACCTCTTTCTCTGCAACCGCCAGCAGACGGAATTCTATCTCCTCTGCATGCCCGGCGGCAAGCCCTTCAAGACCAAATACCTCTCCGCCCAGATCGGCTCTGCCCGGCTCTCCTTCGCGCCGGAGGACAAGCTCTGGGAGCTTCTCCGCTGCACCCCCGGCTCCGCCACCATCCTGGGACTCATGAACGACACGGAGCACCGGGTCCATCTCCTCATCGACCGTCCGGTCTATGAGGCGGAGTTTCTCTCCTGCCACCCCTGCATCTGCACCAGCAGCCTGAAGCTGAAGACCTCCGACGTGCTGACGAAGCTCCTCCCCCACACCGGCCACACGCCCCAGATCGTGGACCTGCCGGACACCATTGAGTAAGGGTAAAAAAGAACGAGGATGGCCGGCGGCCATCCTCGTTCTCTTTCATTTCGTCCGTTCATCCAAAGTCAAACAGCAGCCCTTCCTTGGCAGCCTCGATCGCGTTCTCATACTCCGCCACAGTGTCGCCGGAGCTGTTGTAGCTGCCGCTCACGTCCTCAAAGTAGGCCACATAGGCCGCTGTCTTGGTGTAGTAGTCCTTCAGCGCCTGGCGGTACTCATAGCCCTCCGGCAGGCTCTTGATGACGTCTTGGGCCGTCTCCATGGCGGAATCCAGACCTTCATAATACCCGATCGCCGCATAGCAGTTCTCCGTGGCCCAAAGGCAGAACTGCCAGCCATCGTAAGTCCCGTCGCCGTTGAGGAAATCCTCCGCCGCATAGCCGCCGTTCTCCTCCAGGAAGCTCCGCTCCACTCCCATGCGGGAGGCCAGGCCGTCCATGACAGTGTCCGCGTCCGAGCCGCTCTCACCCAAAAGGGCGGCCGACTCCTGCTCCACACCGATCTCGATGCCATACTGCCAGACGGAGCGGTAGCACCGCATCCCTTCCCGGCAGGCAGTCTCCACCGTCTCCAGGAGGTCATAGGCGTGCTGCGCCAACTCCTCCGTGCTTACGGCCTGACTGCCGCTGGACGCCCCGCCGCCAGACGCCGCGCTCCCATCGGAAGCCCCTGTCCCGCAGCCGCACAGAAGCAGCACCGCTCCCAACAGCAGCGCCAGTGTTCCCTGCCTCCCGCCAAGACCTTTTCTCCCGGAAGCTTTCCATAAACCCATGTGCCTCTCTCCCTTCCTGACCCGGTTTCAGCGGATGATCCCGGCAGGCAAGGCGCCGCCCCGCCCGCCGGTCTCCGCCGGAAACACAAAAGGCGGCGTCGAGTTCAAAACTCAACACCGCCAAATGAGCGAAGCGCACAGGCAAATTCCCACTCCACCCTTGCAAAGCAAGTGTGAAATGGGTATAATGACCCCCTGGTGCAACAAAAGTTGCTGTGCTGAGTGGGCATGACACTCGTACAGGGCAGTGGGGTTTTACCAGCACCCCGCTGCCTGCCGCAATTGATGTTTCCACGCTCATTCTAATCTTCCGCCGGGGAAAAATCAAGCATTATTGGAAAAATCCTGAGAAAACGATCTCTGCCGCGAAAGACAAGAAGGAAGCGAATGGCGCCTGCCATCCGCTTCCTTTCATTTCGCCAGCTCCTCCGCCGTTAGGGTCCGGATGGGGAACGCTCCCTCCCCGGCGAGGGCGGCGGCGCAGTCCGGCCAGAGGGAGAGCGGGCGGGCTCCCGGAACTTCCGGAAGGCCCCCGCGCCCCAGGGGAAGGAGGGCTCCCGCACCCCGGCCCTCCCGCTTGGCGGCGGCCTCCGCCGCCGTCCAGCGCCGCCAGAAGGTCTCCTCCCCTCCGGCAAAGTCCCGTCCCAGCCGGGGCGGGATGGCCCGCAGCCGCTCCACGTCCACCCCCACCGGGGCATCCGAGAGGGCCAGGACCGCCGCCCCCGCCGTATGGCTGAGGCTCAGGAAAAGCCCCGGCCACTCCGGGAGGAAGGGCCGCCCCCCGGCGTCCTTCGCCAAGATCGGAGGCTCCCTGCCTCTCAGGGTCTCCTCCAGAGCGAAGGCCAGCAGCGCCCGGGAGAGGAGGAACTGCCGTCCTCGCTCCGTGGGCTTTCCGCAGCCGGATGGAAACGCCGCAAAGCGCGCCCGATCCTCCGGCCCCAGCCTTTCCGCCAACGCCGTCCGGGTATCCCCGTCCAGCGGGCCGTCCCAGAAGACTGCCCAGAGCCCTCCTGCCATGCCGCTTCCCCCTTCCCTCCGGTTTTTGGGGTCTTTTGTCCCCGTTTTTCTCTGTTTTCCCCATTGTACGGCAGGGGGCAAGGACTGTAAATGGGAATCCGTCGGAAATTTTCGCAAATTTTTTTCAAAAAAAGAGGAAATTGAAAAGTTTTGGGGTATATCTATCACAGGGAAATCTTTGCGCACCCCCGCAGCAGACTTTTTCAGAAAGGAGCCGGTCCCATGGCCTTCCCCCAGAGCTTTATGGACGAGCTCATCGCCCGGAGCGACATCGCCGACGTGGTGGGCACCTATGTGCCTCTCGTCAGCAAGGGCGGGAGCCTTTGGGGCTGCTGCCCCTTCCACAATGAGAAGACCCCCTCCTTCCATGTTCTGCAGGACAAACAGATCTTCTACTGCTTCGGCTGCAAGCGGGGCGGCGGCGTCATCAACTTCATCATGGAGGAGGAGAACCTCTCCTTCCCGGACGCCGTGCGCTTTCTGGCCCGCCGGGCCGGGATGGAGGTGCCGGAGGAGGATGGCGACCGGGAGGCCGCCCGCCGCCGCCAGCGCCTCCTGGCCCTGAACCGGGACGCCGCCCGGTTTTACTACCAGCTCCTGCGCCAGCCGGAGGGCGCCGCCGTGCGGGCGTACCTTGAAAAGCGGAAGATCCTGCCCGCCACCGCCGTGAAGTTCGGCATGGGCGCCTCGCCGGACAGCTGGGACGCCCTCCTCACGGCCATGACCGCCAAGGGCTACACCAAGTCTGAGCTGGTGACGGCAGGCCTCGCCGTCCAGGGGAAGAACGGCCGCCTCTACGACAAGTTCCGCAACCGCTTGATGCTCCCGGTGGTGGACACCAAGGGCGACGTGGTGGCCTTTGGCAGCCGGGTGCTGGACAAGTCCGAGCCCAAGTATATGAACTCGCCGGAGACCCCGGTCTACTCCAAGCGCCGGGTGCTCTACGGGCTGAATCTCGCCAAGAAGACCAAGCGGCCCAACCTCATCCTCTGCGAGGGGAACCTGGACATCGTGACGCTGCACCAGGCGGGCTTTGACAACGCCGTGGCCTCCATGGGCACGGCCCTCACCACCGAGCAGACCCGCCTCCTCTCCCGCTTCACCAAGGAGCTGGTCCTCTGCTACGATAACGACAACGCCGGCAAGGCCGCCACGGAGAAGGCCCTGCAGCTCCTCAATAACTCTGAGTTTACGGTCCGGGTCCTCCAGCTCCCCCGCCGGAGGACGGAGGATGGGGAGCTGGTGAAGCAGGACCCGGACGACTACCTCAAGTACCACGGGGCGGAGGCCTTTGAGCGTCTGCTCTCCGGCAGCGAGAACGGCATCGAGTTCCGGATGGCCCAGGTGGCGGGGAAGTACGACCTCAGCCGGGACGAGGACCGGGTGGCCTACGCCGAGGACGTCAGCACACTGCTCTCCACCCTGGGCAACGCGGTAGAGCGGGAGATCTGCACCGCCCGGGCGGCGGAGACCGCCCACATCAGCGCGGAGGCCATGAAGCTGGAGGTCCAGCGGGCCATGAAGCGCCGCTCCGCCCAGGAGCGGAAGGCCCGGCAGCGCCGGGACCTGAATCCTGCCGCGGCGCTTCAGCCGGCGGAGCGGTCCCTGCGCTATGAGAACCTCCGTTCCGCCAGGGCGGAGGAGGGGCTTTTGCAGCTGTTGACCCTGGACGCCGGCCTCTTTCCAGCTGAGATGCCGGTCCGGGAGGAGCAGTTTTCCTCCCCCCTGCTGGGCAAGGCCTTCCGCCTTCTCTGGCAGCAGCGCCAGGCGGGGCGCACGCCCCAGGTGGCGGCCCTTGCCGGGGACCTGGAACCCCGGGAGATGGACGTGATCAGCGGTATCTGCCAGCGGCCCCAATCCATGGCCACCGCCCCCCAGGCCCTGGCCGACTACATACGCATCATCCAGGAAGAGTACCAGAAACGCAGCGGCCGCGGAGAGGAAGACCCTCTCCGGGCAGCGATGGAAAAATACAGAAAATCGGGCAATGGAGGAAAGCAAGCATGACGAAGAAGGAACAGACGGAGCAGGAGAACCTGACCCCCCAGGAGCTGAAGGCCCAGGCGGACGCCATCCTGGCCGCCGCCGACCAGGCGGAGAAGGAGCAGAAGGAGAAAGCCAGAAACACCCCCCTGGACGAGAAGACCATCGCCTCCCTGCCCGCGGCGGCCCTCATCACCGCCAACGAAAAGCTCCGGGACCTGCTGGCCAAGGGCAAGAAGAAGGGCAAGCTGGACTCCGGCGAGCTGATGGAGACCCTGGACGACCTGAATCTCGAGAGCGAGCAGATGGACCAGGTCTACGACTCTCTGGAGGCTCTCAGCATCGACATCTCCAACGATGAGGATATCCTGCCGGACCTCGCCGACGAGGAGCCCGCCGCCGAGGAGATCGCCGAGGTGGAGGAAGAGGAGCTGGTGGACCCCAACTCCCTCGTCAACAGCTTCTCCATCGACGATCCCGTCCGCATGTACCTCAAGGAGATCGGCAAGGTCCCCCTGCTGAACCCGGACGAGGAGATCGTCCTGGCCCAGGCCATGTCCGCCGGCAACGAGGCCAAGGCCAAGCTGGACGAGCTGGAGGAGCGGCGCAGGAACGGCGAGACCCCGAACATCACCCCCGAGGAGGAGGCCCAGCTCCGCAAGGTCTATAAGAAGGGCGAGAGCTCCAAGCAGAAGCTGGCGGAGGCCAACCTCCGTCTCGTGGTCTCCATCGCCAAGCGCTATGTGGGCCGGGGCATGCTCTTCCTGGACCTCATCCAGGAGGGCAACCTGGGCCTCATCAAGGCCGTAGAGAAGTTCGACTACACCAAGGGCTACAAGTTCTCCACCTACGCCACCTGGTGGATCCGCCAGGCCATCACCCGGGCCATCGCCGACCAGGCCCGGACCATCCGCATCCCCGTCCACATGGTGGAGACCATCAACAAGGTCATCCGGGTCAGCCGCCAGCTCCTGCAGGAGCTGGGCCACGACCCCTCCCCCAACGAGATCGCCGCCGAGATGGGCATGCCCGTGGAGAAGGTCCGGGAGATCCTGAAGATCGCCCAGGAGCCCGTCTCCCTGGAGACCCCCATCGGCGAGGAGGAGGATTCCCACCTGGGGGACTTCATCCCCGACGAGGGCGCCAGCGAGCCCAGCGAGGCCGCCAGCTTCACCCTGCTGAAAGAGCAGCTCATGGACGTCCTCTCCACCCTGACCCCCCGGGAGGAGAAGGTCCTGAAGCTCCGTTTCGGCATTGAGGACGGCCGCAGCCGCACCCTGGAGGAGGTGGGCAAGGAGTTCAACGTCACCCGGGAGCGCATCCGCCAGATCGAGGCCAAGGCTCTCCGCAAGCTCCGCCATCCCTCCCGCTCCAAGAAGCTCAAGGACTTCCTGAACTGAGAAAACAGCGCCGTGCCCGCTTCCCGGGCACGGCGCTTTCTCCTGCCCTTGACAGGGGACCGGGACGGGGCGTATCCTGGCGGTAATGCGAAAAATCGACACATCCCCCTCCGTTCCGCCCCTATCGCCGGGCGGGCAAAGGGCGTATCCTAGAGGACAGTCCGGGCGGGATGCCGCCCAGAAAGCAATCGTTTGCGTGCGAAACCGCGGGAGGTATCCATGAAAGACTTCTTTGATCCCCTGGGCCTTGCCCTGCTGGCGGCCATTCTGGTGCCCAATCTGATCTTCGCCCTCACTCACCGGCAGGGCTTTGAGAACGCCGTCTCCTGCCCCCGGCTGGAGCGCTGGGAGCAGGTGGGCCGCTTCGGCTCCCTGGCCTTTCTGGTCCTGCGGCTGCCCTTCCTCCCCTGGGGTGAGTGGTTCCCCGGCGGCGAAGCCCTCTCCCTTCCCATCAGCGCCGTCCTGGCGGCCCTCTACTGCCTGGGCTGGGTCCTTTTCTGGCGGGAGGACTCCCTCCGCAAGTCCCTGGCCCTCTCGATCCTGCCCTCCCTCCTCTTTCTGGAGCGGGGCATCCTCACGGGGAACTGGGCGCTGACCCTCTTCGCCCTGCTCTTTGCTCCCTGCCACATCGCCCTCAGCGCCCGGAACGCCCTGGCGCAGCGAAAGGAGACCGGCCTATGAGCTCTCGCTATGCCCCCACCCGGAAGGCCCTGCTCTTCTGGACCCTCTTCATCGGCGTCGGCGCCGTGGGCGGCGCCCTCTGCATGCTGCTGGACCCCAGCGGCCATACCCTGGGCATGGACGCCAAGCTGCCCTACTTCCAGGTGCTGCCCTTGGCGGACGTTCTCTTCCAGGACTTCACCTTCTCCGGCTGGGCGCTGCTGGTGGTCAACGGCCTCACCAACCTGACCGCCGCCCTCCTGCTGCTGCGGCGGACGCCCCTGGGGGACATTCTGGGCGGGGTCTTCGGCGTCACGCTGATGCTCTGGATCGGCATCCAGTTCTATCTCTTCCCCCTGAATTTCATGTCCACGGCCTACTTCGTCTTCGGCCTGATCCAGGCCGCCACGGGCAATATGGCCTGGGTCTTCCGGCGGCAGGAGAGCTTCCACGTCTCCGAGGCCGACTACCCCAACCTGGGCAAAGACCCGAAGCGTCTCGTGGTCTGCTTCTCCCGGATGGGCTACACCAAAAGGGTGGCCCTGGAGGAGGCGAACCGCACCGGTGCCTGCTTCTGCCAGCTCCGGGCCAGGGAGCGAACGGCGGGGACTCTCGGCTTCTGGTGGTGCGGCCGCTTCGGGATGCACCGCTGGGCCATGCCGGTGGAGGATACCGGCCTGGACCTCCGGCAGTTCGACCACGTGACCCTCTGCAGCCCCATCTGGGTCTTCCAGCTCTCCGCCCCCATGCGCTCCTTCTGCGAGAGCGCCCGGGGGCAGATCCGGGAGGCCGACTACCTCCTGGTCCACCACCAGAAATTCCCCTACTGGAACGCCGCCGACGAGATGGACCGGCTCCTGGACCTTGCCCACAGTCCCGCCGTCAGCCTCTGCTGCCGGGAAGGGCGCTATCTCTCCCGGCAGGAAAGGGCGTGAGACCATGGAACTGCTGACGCCCCGCCTCCGCCTCCGGGAACTCCGGGAGGCGGACTTTGACGCCCTCTATGCCGTCCTGGGGGACTCCGACATCACCCGGCACTCCCCCTACACCTTCGACGAAAGCCGTGTCCGGAACTGGATCGCCCGGAACCGCCGCCGCTACGAGACCCTGGGCTTCGGTCTCTGGGCCGTGACGCTGCGGGAGAGCGGGGAGCTCATCGGCGACTGCGGCCTTACCCTCCAGAATATCCACGGCGAGCTCCTGCCGGAGATCGGCTACCACATCCGGCGGGACCGCCAGCGCCAGGGCTACGCCGCGGAGGCCGCCGGGGCCTGCCGGGACTGGGCCTTTGCCCACACTCCCTTCCGCCGGCTCTTTTCCTATCTGAAGCAGGACAACCTCCCCTCCGCCGCCACCGCCCAGGCCATCGGCATGCGCTTTTGGAAGGACTTCCCGGACGCCGAGGGGGAGCGCAGCTCTGTCTATGCCATCCGCCGGGAGGACTGGGCGTCCCTGCGAAAGCCGCCCCAGAAACCCGATCCTGACCAAGGAGGTCCCCTATGAAGACGATCCCCCTGGAGGAAGCCCTCCCCTGCCGCGTCCTGGCGCTTCTCGTGCTGGTACTTTTCTACGGCATCTACTTCGGCAAGGCCATGGCCCAGAAGCGCAAGGGCATCCAGACCCGGCAGATCGGCCGCCGGAAGGAGAAAAACATCCACACCGTGGAGCTGCTGATGTCTGCCGCCACGCTGCTGGCCCCTGCCTCCCAGCTCCTCTCCCTGGTCCTGGGCTGGAGCTGCTTCCCGGCCAACGCCCGCTTCACAGGCTTCCTGCTGGGGCTGCTGGGGGACGGCATCTTCCTCACCTCCGTCCTTACCATGCGGGACAGCTGGCGGGCCGGCATCCCGGACCGGGACAAAACGGAGCTCATCACCTCCGGTATCTACGCCTACAGCCGAAACCCCGCCTTTCTGGGTTTTGACCTCATGTACATCGGCACCTTCCTGCTGCTGGGCAATTGGCTCACCGGCCTCTGCTCCGCCTTCGCCATCCTCACCCTGCACCTGCAGATTTTGCAGGAGGAGCGCTTCCTGGAGGCCGCCTTCGGCGAGCCCTACCGCCGCTACCGCACCCAAACCGCCCGCTACCTGGGCCGAAAATAAGCTCCGCCCCGTCCTTCGTCCCCAGCGTGCGCAGCGAAGCGCCCGCACGCCGTCCCCGGCGCGCAGCGCAGCGCCCGCGCCCGTCCCCCGTCCCTCGTCCCCGGCGCGCAGCGCAGCGTCCGCGCCCGTCCTTCGTCCTTCGTCTCCGCCGCCGCAGCGGCCCTCCCGCCGGCAATGCCGCTCCGCGGCGAGCCGGACAGCAGGCACCCCTGACAGCAGCAGGCAGCCGACCGGGGACCCCCGTCCCACCGTCCCGGGCAAGGTCCAGGAAGGGGCCGGAGCCCCTTCCTGGTTTCCGCCGCCGTTGGCGGTGGAAAGAAAAGGATCATTTTTCCCGACGACACGCGCGTCGGGAAAAATCCCTCTCACGGAGCGAAGTGTCGGAGTCCCGGCTTCTGCCGGGACTCCGACACCCGAGCGCAGTGCCCTTTCATTCGCTCCCGGCGGCATGGCCGCCGGGAGCGAGGAAACCCTCACGGAAAAAGGCCGCCCAACGGGCGGCCTTTTTCGTGAACTTATTTCTTCCCTTTCAGCGCCTTCATCCGCAGCTCGTGGTTGAGGATGGCCTTGCGCATCCGGAGGCTCTTGGGGGTGACCTCCAGCAGTTCGTCATCCGCCAGGAACTCGATGCACTGCTCCAGGCTCATCTGCCGGGGCGGCACGAGACGCAGGGCGTCGTCGGAGCCAGAGGCCCGGGTGTTGGTGAGCTGCTTTTTGCGGCAGGCGTTGACGTTGATGTCCTCGCCCCGGCTGGCGACGCCGATGATCATGCCCTCGTAAACGGGGACACCGGCGCCGATGAAGAGGGTGCCGCGCTCCTGGGCATTGTAAAGGCCGTAGGTGATGGACTCGCCGGTCTCGGAGCAGATGAGGCTGCCCATGCCCCGGCGCTGGATATCGCCCTTGTAGGGGGCGTAGGAGTCAAAGACAGAGGCCATGATGCCCTCGCCCTTGGTGTCGGTGAGGAAGTCGTTGCGGTAGCCGAAAAGGCCCCGGGCGGGGATCAGGAACTCCACCTTCATGCGGTCGCCCACGGGGGTCATCTCCAGCATGTCGGCCTTGCGCTGGCCCAGCTTCTCGATGACGGAGCCCACGCAGTCCGCGGGGACATCCACGACGAGGCGCTCGATGGGCTCGCACTTCTTGCCGTCGATCTCCTGATAGAGGACGCGGGCGGGGGACACCTGGAACTCATAGCCCTCCCGGCGCATGGTCTCGATGAGGATGGAGAGGCTCATCTCGCCCCGGCCCGCCACGTTGAAGGCGTCGGCAGAGCCGGTCTCGGTGACCCGGAGGGAGACGTCCTTCAGGGTCTCCCGGAAGAGACGGTCCCGGAGCTGGCGGCTGGTCACGAACTTGCCCTCGCGGCCGGCGTAGGGGGAGTCGTTGACGGAGAAGGTCATCTCCATGGTGGGGGCGCTGATCTTCACGAAGGGCAGGGGCTCCACGGCGGTGGGGGCGCAGATGGTATCGCCGATGGTGATGTCGGGGATGCCGCTCATGGCAATGATGTTGCCAGCGGTGGAGGAAGGCACCTGCTTGCGGGCCAGACCGTCGAACTCATAGATGGAGACGGCCTTGGCCTTGCGGCCGGGGATGTCGGGGTTATGGTAGTTGCAGACGGTGATCTCCTGGTTCTGCTTCAGGGTGCCCCGCTCGATGCGGCCGATGGCGATGCGGCCCACGAACTCATTGTAGTCGATGGAGGAGACCAGCATCTGGAAGGGGGCCTCGGTGTCGGCCTCCGGCGCGGGGATGTATTCGAGGATGGTCTCGAAGAGGGGCTTGAGGTCCGTCCCCTCCACGTCAGGAGAGTAGGAGGCGGTACCCTTCCGGCCGGAGCAGAAGAGCATGGGGGAGTCCAGCTGCTCGGGGGTGGCGTCCAGGTCCATCAGCAGCTCCAGCACCTCGTCCACCACCTCGTGGATGCGCTGGTCGGGGCGGTCGATCTTGTTCACCACCACGATGACCCGGTGGCCCAGCTCCAGCGCCCGGGAGAGCACGAAGCGGGTCTGGGGCATGGGGCCCTCGGCGGCGTCCACCAGCAGGATGACGCCGTTGACCATCTTCAGGATGCGCTCCACCTCGCCGCCGAAGTCG